>CASEGX010000111.1 GCA_949287505.1 uncultured Spirochaetales bacterium
ATCCATCATCCTGGCTGTCCTCTTTATGCCATCAATCCTTTCTCCTTCCTTGTATGCTCCGGGATGGATGTTGATTGTGTGGAGGCCAAGGCTCACTGTACGCATTGCCTCGTTTATGAAAAGACTGAGGGATTTCTTTCTCAGATCAGGATCCGGAGAGGCGGGGTTTATCAGATAGCCTGCATGGGGAAGGACTGCCGAAGATGAGTATCCATATCTCGCCATCTTCTCCTTGAAGCTCATGATGCTTTCTTCTGGAATCTCCGGAGCATTCCATACACGCTGGTTCTTCGTGAAGATTGCAAAGCCTGTGGCGCCGAGCTCCTCAGCTCTGTCTGCTGCGAAAGCGATATTATCCTTGATTGATACATGAGGTCCGATGAAACGCATGAGGAGAGAGTAGAGTGCGGTATGGAATATGTCAATCACTATTGAGAATCTCCTCCCTCTCGTTTATCTTCTATTCATGCAAGTTTTCAACGAAGGAAGCGTTATCGAGGGATTCAGGGTAGAGTCTGTGACAGCTCTTCCTGATTACAAAGCGGAAGGAATCCTTCTTTCCCACCTCAGGACAGGTTTCAAGGTCTATTATGTGAACTCCGACGACACGGAAAAATTCTTTGCCTATACGGTTTATACCCCACCTGCAGACAGCAAGGGTATACCGCATATCATTGAACATACAGTGCTCTCTGGAAGTGAGAAGTATCCTGTAAAGGATCCCTTCATGCTGCTTGTCCGTAACAGCTGCAATACATTCCTCAATGCCCTCACTGGCGTTGACCGTACATATTTCCCGGCTGCAAGCACTGTGGAGAAGGATTTCGAGAATCTCTTCTCAGTCTACACGGATGCTGTTTTCAGGCCTCTTCTCAGAAAAGAGACATTCATGCAGGAGGGAATAAGAATAGCATCCGATGGCGCTCTGCATTTCGAGGGAGTTGTCTTTTCAGAGATGCTGGGGGAGATGGCGGAACACGAATATGTTCTCTCATCGGCTTCTGTAAAGCCTCTTTTCGGAGATTCTCCATATAGATATGAGTCCGGAGGGGATGCCAGGGAGATATGCCGTCTTACATATGATGAGTATATCGAGGCATACCGGAGATACTATGTGCCTGCGAATATGACGCTCTTTGTATATGGTGAAACGGATTTTGCAGCACATCTGAGGCTGCTCGATGAGGAGTATCTCGTAGGAAATCCCGGTGTAGCTCTTCCTCGCATCGGCCTTGCAGAACGCTGGAATGAGCCGAGACGCTTTGATACGGTCTCCTCTGCAGAGGAAGGTGAATCGGATGCCTCTGTGATGCTCTCATGGCTTCTTGGAGATAATGCAGAGCCTGGAGAGAGCACTCTTCTGTCACTGATTGTCGATATCCTTCTCGGTTCTCCGGGCTGTCCTCTTTATAAGGCCATCGCAGAATCAGAGCTGGGAACGGATCTCTCAACTGAAAGCGGGATGAGCTCCAGTTACAGGGAGCTTGTATTCTCTGCGGGTTTCTCTGGCGCAGATCCCTCAGATGCGGAAAGAATCGAGGCTTTCATACTCTCCGAGCTGAGGAGAATCGCCTCTACAGGTCTCGACAGAAAGGCTGTTGAGGCTGCAATAAGGCGGATGGAATTCTCGCTGAAGGAAATACCTGGAGGCATACCACAGGGGATGCGGCTCTTTTTCCAGGCAGAGAAGGGGCTCTCGTTCGGTCGTGATCCTTCTCTCTTTCTCTCACCGTCTTCCGTGATTGCTGCTATAAGGAAAAAGTGGGACGAGAATCCTCATTTCTTCGAGGACTGGATTCTTGAGAATCTTGTCAGAAATCCTCATCGCCTCCTTACGGTGGTCAGAAAGGATAGTGAAAACGGCAAGGCAATTGAGAGCGCGATTGAGAAGGTCCTTGAGGAGAGGAAGGGTGAATACTCAAAAGAAGCAGAGGAGGAGTTCATACGTTTCCAGCAGACTCCCGATTCCCCTGCGTCCATTGCCTCGATTCCACGCCTTGCACGTAAGGATCTGCCACTCATTTCTGACAGGATTTCACATATCTCGAGAAACGGGGTGATTGCAGCTCCGATGGTCTCTGGCGGCATTGTCTACACGGATCTTGTCTTTGATATCTCTGATTTCAGCTATGAGGAACTCGATGATGCGAATGTGCTTGCGCGTCTTCTATCGATGTGCGGTACCTCTGCAATGTCATATTCGGAATTCTCGACGGCTCTGAGATTCGTTTCCGGGGGCTATGCTTTCTATGTAGAATCAGGAGCAGCATCTGACGGGGAGGCTAAAGTATTCTTCATCTGCCGTCTGAAATCTCTTCCTTCATTGCAGTGGGAAGGTCTGGATCTCATCATGAAGCTGCTTTTCGATGGGGAGGTTTGTGATACGTCACGTATCAAAGCGGCTCTTACAGATATATCCACGGACTTCTCAAGCTCCGTCGTGCAGAGCGGGCACACATACGCCTCTTCCCTCGCTGCCTCATCCCTTTCTCCTTCGCTTTATATCGGGGAAAGGCTTTCTGGGGTCAGCTGCTGGTACAGGATACGTGAGATGCTCGAGAGCAATCTCGATGAAATGGGTAAGAGGCTTTTGAGAATCCGTGAGAAGATGCTCGGCCGCGAGAGGATGATCCATGTGACAACGGATGATGATCTGATGGATGAAGCGGTGGAGAATGCCTCTCTTATACTCGGAAGGATACCATCATCAAATCCTCTGAAGCATATCGAGAGAAAGGTTCCTGAGACGGTGAAATACAATGCCAGAACACTCTCATCCTCCGTTTCCTTCATCGCACTCTCTTCAAGGGCTCCGGGAATCGAGGATCCTGAATCATCTTCTGCGCGTATATTCCTTTCAATTTTGTCGCAGACTTTCCTGTGGTCGAGAATCAGGGAAAAGGGAGGCGCGTATGGAACCGGTGCGTATCTCGATCATTCAGAGAGGATGTTCACTTACTATTCCTACCGCGATCCACGCCTTGACGGCACAATCTCTGATTTCCTTTCCTCTCCGGATAGTGCTGTCATCTCGGATGAGAATCTTGAGGATGCCGTAATCGGGGTGCTTGCCCGTGATCTCAGGCCTCTTTCGCCTGCTGTCAGGTCCCTTGTGGACATACGGCGCATGCTGTACAGGATCAGTGACAGTGACAGGGAGAGAAAGAAGAATGAGGTCCTTGCCCTGACAAAGGAGGATGTGGAGAAGGGGGGAGATGTGATAAGAAAGGCTCTTTCCGAAGGTTCTTACTCAATTGCGGTGATCGGAGACAGGAAAGCGCTTGAAGCCTCAGCCTTTGAGTGGAAAGCGGAAAGCCTTCCTCTCTGAGTTTGTGGTATACTGACTCTATGAAGTATGTCGGTTCGATAGATCAGGGTACGACAAGTACCCGTTTCATGATATTCCGTGAAGATGGGTCAATAGCATCTTCTGCACAGAAAGAACATCGTCAGCTCTATCCCCGTCCAGGCTGGGTCGAGCATGATGCTGAGGAAATCTGGCAGAACACTGCAGCACTTATAAAGGAAGCTCTGGAAAAGGCCGGTCTTGAAGGTTCTGATCTCAGCGCAATCGGCATAACGAACCAGAGGGAGACTGTCGTTCCTTTCAACAGGAAGACAGGACGCCCTGTCTACAATGCGATAGTCTGGCAGGATCTCAGGGGGGAAGAGTATATAAAGAAGCTTTCAAAGAGCCTACCTGAGAGCGTTGTCAGAGAACATACAGGCCTTCTTTATTCTCCATACTTCTCTGCAAGCAAGATACGCTGGATTCTGGATAATGTCCCGAAAGTAAGAGCTCTTGCGGAAAATGGTGATATTGTTTTCGGTACGATGGATTCCTATCTTGTCGCACGGCTTACGGGATGCCGTGCAATAGTGACGGATGCCACAAACGCATCACGCTACATGCTGATGGATATAAAGACGGGAGAGTGGGATCCCGAGATGCTGGAAAGAACAGGCATCAAGGCATCGATGCTTCCGGATATCGTGTCATCCTACGGTGTTATATATGGTTACACGGATCCTGAAGGGCCACTTGGCGCCGAAGTTCCTGTTGCCGGAATGCTTGGCGATCAGCAGGCGGCACTCTTCGGACAGGCATGTTTCTCCCGCGGAGAGTCGAAATGCACATATGGAACCGGCTGCTTTCTTCTGATGAACATCGGCATTGATCCCTGTCTTTCGGAGCATGGGCTTCTGACAACGGTGGCGTATAAGGCCGAGGGGGAGCCGATGTGTTATGCGCTTGAGGGCTCTGTGGCTGTCGCAGGATCTCTTGTGCAGTGGGCTCGTGACCAGCTCCATCTCGTCTCCACTCCGCAGGAACTTGATGCGGCTGCAGATACTGTCCCTGACAACGGCGGGGTGTACATCGTTCCTGCATTCTCCGGTCTTTTTGCACCTTACTGGCGTAGCGATGCCCGTGGTGTGATTGCAGGTCTGACAGGCTATGCAAGCCGTGCTCATATCTGCCGCGCCGTGCTGGAGGCTACGGCATTCCAGGCAAATGACATCTTCTCTGCTATGGAGATGGACAGCGGAACAAGCATAAAGGAGCTTAAAGTCGATGGTGGCATGACGAATTCCCTTCCTCTGATGGCTTTCCAGGCTGATATAATGAGGGTTCCTGTCATTAGACCGGTGGTTGTGGAGACGACATCGCTTGGAGCTGCATATGCTGCTGGCCTTACTGCCGGTGTGTGGAAAAGTAGGGAAGAGCTGAAGACACAGTGGAAGGAACAGATGAGATGGCTGCCTACAATGGATGACAAGGAGAGGGCAAACAAGGTAGGATTCTGGAACAAGGCAGTAAGGAGTACCCTTGGCTGGATGGATTCTGAGAAGGAGTGACGAGTGTTTCAGGTATTTGCAGGATTGAGCATTACAGATTGTCTGAGGATACTGGTTGAGGTCGGTGTTCTGACCTTTGTCATTTACAGGCTGTATCTTGCTGTCTCTGATACAAAAGCTACAGAGGTCATTGCCCTGATCCTCGGCTTGGTAGTTTTCTACCTTTTATGCGTCGTTCTGCGCCTCGATGTACTGATGACGATTATCCACACGCTCATCGTTCCGTTCCTGATGCTTTTATGCGTGTTCTACCATCCTGAGCTGAGAAGGGCTTTCTCTTCCTCCGTTACAAGGAAATCGAGGCTTTTCCGCGGGCAGCAGACAACAGGTGACCAGATTGACTCCATTCTGAATGCCTGTAATATCCTCGTGGAGAAAAAGCGCGGTGCTCTCATCGTGTTCCCACGCCATACTGACATACAGACAATCCTTGACTCAGGAACGAAGCTGAATGCTGATCTCTCATCAACTCTGATCCTTACTATCTTCGATCATGACACGCCGCTTCATGATGGTGCGTGTGTGATTCAGGGGGGACGTATCACATATGCAGCATGCTATCTTCCCCTTTCAGAGCAGAGAAACATAAAAGCCACCTTCGGAACGAGGCATAGGGCATCTCTTGGCCTTGCGGAGGAGTCTGATGCCGTCATTCTCGTCGTTTCCGAGGAGACGGGTGCGATATCGCTGGCATACAACGCAAATATCTACTATGACCTTTCGTCTGAGACGATAAAGAAGACTCTTTTGAAGCTCCTGAGCTACAGAGATGTCCTTCCAGATGAAAGACAGCAGAAAGATGAAGGAGAAAATGCATGAAGAACAAAGCATTGTCATCAATCCTGCAGAACTGGATTCCCAAGATCTTCTCTTTCCTGATAGCTGTCTTCATTGTGCTTACAGTACGTTTCATGAATGTCAATGACCGTATTGTCACCCTGCCTCTGGAAGTCATACTTCCCGAAGGGTACACAGCAGTCTCTCTTGTGCCTGATACAGTCGATGCAGTGATAACAGGTTCTGACAGCATCATCTATCTTGTGGATCCCTCGGAGATAAAGGCGAAGGCGGATTTCTCTTCCGTCAGCGCACCTGGCATTGCGCGTGTTCCCGTATCCCTCGATTACAGAGATGATGTCTATACACGTGATGGACTTGTCGTGAGCGCTAAGCCTTCAAGCGTGAGAATACTTTTTGAGGAAAAGTGATGATCCGCGGTATCGGTGTGGATATCTCCTCTCCGGAGCGGTTTGAGGAAATGGATGAGCGTCTTCTCTCAAGGCTTTTCACGAAGCGCGAGATTGAGAAGGCGCCGCATCGTGCTTCCGAGTACTACGCTGCACGCTTTGCGGCAAAGGAAGCCTTTGCAAAGGCGATGGGTACCGGTATAAAGGGTTTTTCGCTGACAGAGATAGAAATCCTGGAAGATGATAACGGCAAGCCATATTTTTCGCTCTCAGGAAGGGCAGAGAAGCTGGCAGAAGGACTTCGTCTTCACCTTTCTATGAGCCATGAGAGGGAAGCTGCGGTCAGCATGGTGGTGGCAGAAGATGAGAAGTGACTGGAAGCGTCCTGAGACATACAGCCTTCCCGGTGAAGGGGAGAGGCGTATCATGCTGCGCATTTCCTATGATGGTTCGCTCTACCATGGCTGGCAGGCCCAGGATAACGCAGTATCCGTGCAGAGCACGATTTCAGCTGTGCTTTCAGAGCTCTTTGGCAAGGAGACCATTGTCTATGCATCCGGCCGGACAGACAGAGGAGTGCATGCGCTTTCCCAGGTATGCCATTTCGACACCTCTTCAGACATAGCAGCCTCTTCCTATGCTGTCATCTTGAATACCAAGCTTCCCAAAAGCATACGCGTATCATCCTCCGAAGAGGCTCCAAGCGGTTTTCACGCCCGTTTCTCTACCATGTCCAGGGAGTACTGGTACCTGATAAAGCGGACAAGCGAGATGCTTGCCTGGGACAGGGAGAGAATAACCGGCATAAAAGCGCTGCCGTCTCTTTCGCTTCTCAATGGCTATGCATCTGTTCTGGCGGGAACTCATGATTTCACCACATTCGCATCAGCGCGTGATCCTTCCCCCTCGAAGGTCCGTGATATCTATGTCTCGGAGTGGGATGAGATAAAGGATGTGTATGGTTCTTCCGTACTGCGTTACCGCACCGCGGGCAATGCGTTTCTTTATCATCAGGTGAGAAGCATGGTGGGAACGATGATCGGGGCAGCCGCAAGCGGTGAGAGCATTGATGCGTTCAGGAACCGCCTTGAGGCCAGAGACAGGTCGAAGGCTCTCAGGACAGCCCCGGCAGACGGGCTCTATCTTGCGGACGTGAGCTATGACAGCGAGAAGTACCAGTGGTTTGAGGAGAAGTATGGGCGATAGATTCACCGAAGGTCTTTTCATGGATCTTATAGATGATGCAGCGAGGCTCATCACCGGAGATGTCCTTGGTGATGACATTCCGCTTGTTTCCTATACGCTGAAGGACAGGGAAAAGAAGATTCCCGAGAGAAAGGAAGCTCCGCTTGATGCTCTTTACAGGGAGGTGTCATCATGTCACGCGTGTCCCGGCTATGAGAGACGGTCTGTCTTCACCCGGCCTGTTGTGAAGATGAAGCCCCGGGTGCTTTTCATAACACCTTTTCCGGAGAATGAGGTTGTATTCTCTCCGGAGAGCCTGAAGATATTCCGTGCCTGGTGGAAGCTCTCACTTCTTCTTGATGAGGGTGAATGGGCCCTCACATCGCTCATCAAATGCCCTGTGGGACAGTTTGACAGGAATGCTGCTGACAAGTGCCGCATGGCTCTGCGTACGGAAATGGCAGAGATGCAGCCGGATGCGATGATTCTCCTGGGATACGATACAGCTTCATATATGCTTGGCAAGGGATGCGGAATGGAAGAACTGAGGATGAAGCGGTTTGTCGTCAACCACATTCCTGTTTTCGTGACATATACTCCTTCGGATTACATAAAGAACCCATCGCTCAAGAAAGCGATATGGAACGATATGCTTTTCATAAGAAAGCAGATAGGAACGGAGGACCGGAGCTCTTGAAATATGCCTCTGTCATACTCGATTTGCCTTATGAGGCTGTATACAGTTACATAGTTCCTCCTGAGATGGAGGATCTTGCTGTCTTCGGAGTGAGGGCCCTCGTACCATTCGGAAGAAGGCGGATGACAGGGTATATAATAGAGGTCTGTGATACAGCGCCTGAGGGAAACTACGAGCTTAAGAAGATTGAGCGTGTGATAGACAAGAGCCCTGTTTTCACAGCGTCCCTTCTCGATCTTGCCCGCTGGATGCAGGGCATGTATTTCTCTCCACCCGGTCTAAATCTTTCCATGATGGTTCCTTCAGGAAAGAAGGAAAGCGAAATAAGCCCGTTTTTTGAACCATCATCTTTCAAGGCCATTGATAATCTCTCAGAAGGGCAGGAGCATGCCCTTGATGTACTCCGTACAAGCAGCGACAGGATCTTCTATCTTTTTGGCATCACGGGGTCTGGAAAGAGCGAAGTGTATCTGAGGAGAGCTGAGGATGTCATAGCCTCAGGACGGCAGGTCCTCTATATGGTTCCTGAGATCACGCTTTCAGAGCAGCTTTCAGATGAGGTCTATTCACGTTTCTCCGGCCGTGTCGCAATCCTTCATTCTTCTCTCACCCCATCACAGCGCCTCAAGGCGTGGAATGGAATCATGGCTGGTGATATCGATCTTGTGATCGGAGCCAGAAGCAGTGTGTTCGCACCTTTCAGGAATCTTGGGCTCATCATCATGGACGAGGAGCATGAGACATCTTATAAATCCGGATCTGCGCCCCGCTATCATGCGCGTCAGGTTGCCGAATACCGTGCCAGAAAGGAGAATGCCACGCTTATAATGGGCTCGGCAACACCATCTCTCGAGGCCTGGAAGATGATGATGGATCGCAAGGTCCACCGCATCGACATGACTGAGCGCATAGGGGAAGGCAAGTATCCTGAGGTGAGGATTGTCAACAGCCTCCGTGAGAAGAGATCCATTTCAAAGGAGCTGGAGAATGCGATAAGGGATGCCCTCTCCAGAAAGAGGGGAGTCATACTCTTCCTGAACCGCCGTGGCTATACATACAACTATGTGTGCTCAGAATGCGGTCATGTGATCACTTGTCCGAACTGTTCCGTGACGCTGACCTACCACAAGAAAGAGCAGCGTCTTTTCTGCCATACATGCGGCTTTTCAGAGCCTCTGATAAAAGTATGCCCGGAATGCAATTCAAGAAATCTCTCTCCCCATGGCTTTGGCACGGAGAATATCGAGGAGGAGGCGAGAGCTCTATTTCCTTATGCCCGTATTGCGAGGCTTGATACCGATATTGCCGAAAGCGGTAAGGGAAAGACGCATGAGATTCTTCAGGGCTTCAGACAGGGAAACATCGACATACTCCTCGGTACCCAGATGATAGCAAAAGGCCTCAATTTCCCCCTTGTTTCCTTAATCGGAGTGCTTAATGCCGATTCTTCTCTCTCCATTCCTGATTTCAGGGCAGCAGAGCGTACATTCGAGCTGCTTCATCAGGTTGCGGGACGCGCAGGAAGGTACCGCGATGATGGCCTTGTGTTCATACAGACAACGCAGCCTTTTTCACCGGCAATCGCTGCTGTGGCAGAGAATGATCTCGGGACATTCTACAAGAATGAGCTGAGGGAGAGGGAGCTTACAGGCTTTCCTCCGTATTCTCGGCTTCTGAATCTCACACTGAGAGGCAGGAATGAGGAGAAGGTGAGAGAAACGGCGGAGAAGCTCTGGAAAGAGGCCTCCGGGCTGGAAGAAAGGAGTGAATACAGGGACGTTGAGATATTCTCTCCTTCACCATGCCTCATCGAGCGCAAGGCGCAGTATTTCAGATACCATGTGCTTCTTCGCTCCGTGAGCGCCTCCCTTCTTCTTCGCTTCTGCCATGAGCTTCTCCCTGCTTTCAAGGCACCATCATCCGTGTACATCGAGATAGACATGGATCCCATGTCCCTTATGTGATTGACGCACCTTTCTCTCTTTGCGATGATTTTCATATGGAAATTCTTGTAATTGACGGGCAGGGTGGAGGACTTGGAAAGGCCATTGTCGCTGCAATGAAATCACATTTTCCCGGCGTCACTGTGAATGCGGTCGGAACAAACAGCATTGCCACACAGCAGATGCTGCGTTCAGGTGCGGATCATGCGGCGACAGGTGAGAATCCTGTTATTGTGCTCTCCCGCTCTGCTGATATCATAATAGGGCCTATAGGAATATGCATCGCGGACAGCATGTATGGTGAGGTGACTCCTGAAATGGCAAGAGCTGTCGGAAGCGCAAGAGCCAGACGCATTCTGGTCCCTGTCAATATCTGCGGGAATATCGTCGTGGGTATACATGACACTTCTCTTTCTGCTATGATTGACGGTGTGATAGAGGCAGCAGAAGCTGCCATGAAAGCCTGAAGGTCATCTTTTCTCAATCGATAGCTTCATCCTGCAGGATGATGGACTGAAAAATGCCCTCATTGAATATTGAAAATGTCTCTTTCTCATACGGAGAGGGCGATGTGCTTTCTTCTCTGTCGTTTTCTGTTTCCAGAGAGGAGAGAGTTGCGGTTCTAGGTTCAAACGGTTCTGGAAAATCCACACTGATGAAGCTTATAAAAGGCCTTCTTCCTCTTAAACGCGGGGAGATCCTGATAAACGGCACCAGCATCCGTGAAAAGAGCGCGAGAAGAGATATCGGCATAGTGTTCCAGAATCCTGACAGTCAGTTCGTGTCCCCGGTGCTTGAGGAGGACATAGCATTCGGTCCCGTGAATTATGGAATGGGGAGAAGGGAGACAGAAAGAGCAGTCAGGGAAAGTCTTGAATGCACAGGACTCTGGGAAAGGCGGAGCGAGGCTCCTCTTCAGCTTTCGGGAGGAGAGAAGGAAAGAGCACAGCTTGCAGGCGTTCTTGCATTCAGGCCTTCTGTCGTGATACTCGATGAAGCTTTCTCAATGCTTGATGCAAAAGGAAGGGGGGAGGTTGAATCGCTTGCACTCTCAGCTTTCTCTTCATCCATTGTCCTTTTCATCACACATAGCGCAGAGGATGCGCTCTTTGCTGACAGGGTCATCCTCCTCTCCGGAGGCAGGGTGGTGGCAGATGATGAAGCACGCACAGTGCTTTCAGACACAAAGCTTCTTGAATCCGCATCTGTCCGTCCTCCGTTTCCCGCCCGTATCCGCTCCCGCTTGCTGAAAAGGGGTATCAACATAGGCCCTGTGCTGACAGAAGATGAGCTTGTGGAGGCTGTATGCCGGTTACGCTAGATGATGTTTCCCTGAAAAGAGGTGATTTCTCAATCTCGGGTCTCTCTGTTTCCATAAAACCCGGCCTCACGGTCATCACAGGCAGAAGCGGAAGCGGGAAGACAACGCTCCTTACGCTTCTTTCAGGGCTTGTATCCCCTGATTCAGGATCCGTTTCACTGAATGGTCTGAAGACAGGCATAGTCTTCCAGTTCCCGGAAAGACAGCTTTTCGCGGAAACGGTCATAAAGGATGTCATGTACTCACTGCCGCATTCTCTTTCCGAAGAAGAGGCTGAGGAAAGGGCCGGAAAAGCGCTCTTGACTGCAGGACTGGAGAGGGAAAAGTGGAACCTCTCCCCGTTCTCTCTTTCCGGAGGGGAGAGAAGAAAGGCAGCGGTTGCCGGAATCATTGTCTCGGATCCCGATGTCCTGTTGATGGATGAACCGTCAGTCGGGCTTGATGCTGCAGGCTATGAATCGCTTTTTGCACTCATCTCAGGTTTCCGTAAGAGCGGAAAGACTGTTGTCGTGGTCTCTCACGATGAGGATCTCATGCTCATCTCTGACCGCCTGATCGTGATGGAAAACGGAAGAATAACAGGGGATGGCTCTTTTTCAGATTATATCCAGTCTCCTGTCTCGAGGGTTTCTGAGAGGCTTGGGCTCGGGCTGATTGAAGATGAGGAAGCGCTCTCTGATGCCATAGCGGAGATGCTCGGATGAATCTTCTCGGCTCATACATTCCATCGGCATCTCTCATTCATAGACTTGATCCATCATTCAAGCTTCTCTCATTCTTTCTTCTCTTTGCTTCCTTCATTATCCTTTCATTATCACTAACGGGATTTTTTGTCTCCCTTATCGTTCTCGTGATCCTTTTCCGTACAGGGAGGATTCCGATGAGGCCGGTTTTTCACACTATCTGGAAATTCCGTGGTTTTCTTGCTGCGATCTTCCTGATGAACGCATTCTTCCAGCCTTCGGAAAAAGCGTATTTCTCATTTCTCTTCATCACCTTTTCCCGCTATGGTGTGCTTATGGGAATAAGGATGGTCTCGAGTGTTGCGCTTCTTACATCGCTCTCTTCACTTCTTACCGCGACTACAACTCCCGTCTCCATAACAAGAGGACTCCGTACGCTTTTTCATCCTCTCTCATTTCTCCGCATTCCTGTCGATGAGGCTGCATCGATTGTATCGATGTCTCTCTGCCTCATTCCGATTCTCGCAAGGGAGAGCGAGGATATAGTGCTCTCTGCAAGAGCCAGGGGACTGGATGTGGAAAAGAGAAAGCTCCGGGAAAGAATCAGAGCACTCATTCCTGTGGTGATTCCTCTTTTTGTACAGTCGTTCCGGGCAGGGGATGAGATTGCGGAGGCGATGGAGGCAAGAGGGTATGACGGGGCCTCAAGGGAACGGATCGCAATACACTTCGGGGCGAAGGAGATTCTGTCGCTTCTTATTTCAATATCTATTCTGACAGCAAGCATAATGCTTAAAGGAGTTTTTTCATGAGCGTGCTTAGAAAATCATTGTTCACAGCAGTCTGTATCGCACTTTGCGTGGTGCTTCCGATGGCGTTCCATGCCATACCTAACGGAGGCGTGCTCTTTTCACCGATGCATCTTCCCGTTCTTCTCTGCGGTGTGCTCACATCATGGCCTTTCGGGCTGTTTGCAGGAATCGCGGGGCCATTGCTCTCCTCACTTCTGACAGGGATGCCGGGTGCCCCGATGCTGCCACAGATGATGGTCGAGCTCGGTTCATATGGTTTTATGGCAGGCCTTATGATGCGTGTAATGAGAAGCAGGAAGACAGAGGTGAATGTGCTTGTCAGCCTCATTGTCGCGATGTTCTTTGGCCGTATAGTCGCAGGATGCGCGCGTGCATTTCTCTTTGCAAGAGGCTCTTATTCGCTTCCGATGTGGATCTCAAGCTATTTCATCTCATGTTTCCCTGCAATCATCATGCAGCTTGTGCTGATTCCTCTTATTGCCAAGGCTCTTGATAAAGCAGGCCTTATGGAACGGAGGATGGGTTGAACGCGCTGGACAAGGTGCTTTCAGCACTGCCTGAAAACTGCTGTGTGATAGCCATCGACGGACGCTGTGCCGCCGGAAAGACGACGCTTGCCGGAAATCTTGCAAAGGTTACAGGAGGAGCGGTGATCCATATGGATGATTTCTTTCTTCCTCCCTCTCTCAGAAGCGAGGAGAGGTACAGCACACCAGGGGGAAATGTGCACTGGGAACGCTTTCTCGAGGAGGTGATTCCATACCTCAGGAGCGGCAGGGCATTCAGCTATAGGAAATTCAGTTGCAGCACACTCTGCTACGATCCTCTTCCGGTTTCCGTTCCCCCATCTTATCCTCTGATTGTGGAAGGTGCGTACAGCCTCTCTCCGGTCTTCGGTACTTACTATGATTTCTCTGTTTTCATGGACATCGATGCTGCCAGCCAGGAAAAGAGGATAAGACACCGGAACGGTGATGAGAAGGCAGAGGTGTTTCTCTCCCGCTGGATTCCGCTTGAGAATGCCTATATTGATGCATACGGAATAAACCGGCATGCTTCTCTCACCCTCTGCGGTTGCCAAGAATGAGGCGTAAGTATACCATCTTTAGCTATGTTGGATATTTGCAAACTTGGAGAGGATGTCCTCAGAGAGGAATGCTCGGATATAAAGGAATTCGATGATGCTCTGAAAATGCTTTCAGAGGCAATGATTGATACTCTGGATGAAGCCGATGGTGTGGGGCTTGCCGGTCCGCAAGTCGGAGTTCCGAAAAAGATTTTCGTGGTGCATATCAGGGGAGAGAAGCCGATGGTGTTCATCAACCCTTCGATTGTCGGAACAAGCATAGAAACCGGAGTCTATGAAGAGGGATGCCTCTCGATTCCCGGTGTCTACCACGATGTTGTAAGACCTGTGGGGGTCACCATTCAGGCGCAGGATGTGAATGGAAAGCCATTTACAATCCAGGCAGACGGTATTCTTGCACGTGTCATCCAGCACGAAAATGATCATCTTCATGGAAAGCTGTATATAGATCACCTGGAGGAGCGGGAGAGGGAGAAGGTTATCCGCTCCTATGAGAAGAAGAACCGTATAAGACGCAAGCAGAAGGCAAGGGTCTGATGAGGATTGTCTTTGCCGGTACAGGGGAGATAGCAGTCCCTCTTCTTGAAGCCCTTGATGAAGCTCATCTTGTCTCGCTTGTGCTTACCGCACCGGATGCTCCCGGTAAGCGTGGCCGTGCGCTCATTCCATCTCCTGTGAAGACAAAGGCCATTGAGCTCGGTCTCGATGTCTACCAGCCGGAGACGATAAGGAAAGAGGCGAGGGAGCATATCGCATCATACAAAGCAGATACGCTTCTCTCATTCTGCTATGGCAAGATCTTCGGGCCACGCTTTCTTTCCATATTCAGTGAGACATTCAATGTGCATCCATCGCTTCTGCCTCTTCACAGGGGGCCGTCGCCTATCTATCAGGCAATAAGGAACGGGGACAGGAAGACGGGGATATCGCTGCAGAAAATCG
This sequence comes from uncultured Spirochaetales bacterium, assembly GCA_949287505.1. Lineage (GTDB taxonomy): Bacteria > Spirochaetota > Spirochaetia > Sphaerochaetales > Sphaerochaetaceae > Ornithospirochaeta. The sequence continues at coordinate 14,715 of CASEGX010000111.1, forward strand.
CAGAAGGTGTTGATGAAGGGGATATATACGGAGTTCTTCCAATAGATCTCGACGGGACTGAGACTGAGGGAAGCCTTTCTGAGAAGGTTGCCGCTCTCGCACCTTCCCTTGTCCTTCCTGTTCTCTTTGACGAGAACCGTAAAGCCCGCCTTCAGAGCGGAGAGCCTACGTATACATCATTTGTCAGCAAGGAAGACGGACGGATTGATTTTTCCAGAAGCGCAGAGGAGGTGCATGCTCAGATAAGGGCCTGTCTTCCATGGCCGAAAGCATATGGCATGCTCTCATCATCCCCGCTCTATCTTACAGGTGTTTCAGGAAGCGGTTTCTCCATCAAGAAGGAAGAAGTCACTGAAAAGCCAGGTACTATAGTATCAATGGATAAGGGAAAAGGTCTTAAGATTGCTCTTCCAGATGGGTATATCCATATTACGAGGGTGCTGCCACCGATGAAGAAAGAGATGGATGCTTCTTCCTTCATAAACGGCAGAAGGGATGCAATCGGCAGCATTCTGGAATAGGAGGCGGTGTGAAGCGTATCATTCTTTCCATACTCGTTTTTCTTTTTCTGACAGCCATGCTTCCGGCTTCAATATTCCGGCCGGAATTCGCGCTTGTTCTCTCCGGTGGAGGCGCAAGGGGGATTGCCCATATAGCAATTCTTGAAGAGCTGGACAGAAGGGGAATTGTCCCTGATATGGTCATCGGTACCAGCATGGGAGCCGTTGTCGGAAGTCTCTATGCTGCGGGCTACAGCGGCGAGGAGCTTGCCAAGATTGTCGAGGAAACGGATCTGATGAGCTATTTCCTGCATCTTTATGCTGTACGGGAGGCCGATACGCTTCCAAGTCCGTTCACCGAGTATGATACGAATCTTCTTACAGTGGAATTCGGCGCATCAGGCTTCGGTGCATCCAATGGTCTCATAGATGATCAGTACATCAATGGGTTTCTCCGCCGCTATCTGTCAAAGGTCCTCTCTGTCTCAGACTTTGATGATCTTCCGATTGCTTTCAGGGCGATAGGCACTGATATAACAAACAACAGGATGGTCGTATTCTCATCAGGCTCCCTTTTCGATGCGGTACGCGCTTCCATGGCGATTCCTGTAGTATTCGCTCCCGTGCGCCTTGAGGATGGCAGCTACATAATGGATGGGGGCCTTGAGAACAATCTCCCGACAGATGTCGCAAGGGACCTCGGTGCGGATATCGTTCTTGCAGTTGATGTAAATGATGCCATACACCTTTTCGGTGAACACAAGAATGACATGACCACGCTTTCAGGCACATTCACGCAGTTCTCGGATTATCTTACGGAGCCGAATTCTGCGGAAAACTACGATGAAGCTGACTGGGTGATTGTATTGGACACTTCCGCCTTCTCTTCCATGGGCTTTGGATCTGCCGAGGAGATTCTCGAGGTCGGTAAAGAAGCTGTTGCGGCTAATCAGGATGTTTTTGACGAGCTGGAGAGAAAGCTTGAGAGATGGCTTCCGATGGAAAGAGAAAGCTACAGCGAGCTTCCTTCTCCTCTGATTGAACGTGTAGTCACGGACTCGGTAATCCCCCAGTCGTATTATGGTGACCTTGCCGAATTCGAGGGACAGAAGATGGACTATGAGACGATTACCCGGTTTGAGAGAGCTCTCGATGAGATAAGGCTCCATGAGGGACTCAAGTCCGTCACATATGAAATCCGTGATGGTGTTATTTCCGTCAAGGGAGAACGATACCCGACGCTCTCCGGAAGCATATATCTCGGTCTTACGGGTGGACTTGGAATCAGATACGATGGGACGGACGGAGGCGAACCGTACTTTGCATATACACCGGCCTTCACACTCTCGGGTCGCATGGCGGTTCTTGAACAGCTGGATTTCACGTATGGAATCGTTGCCAATGAAGGAATAACAATCGATGCAGGTCTCATGTATCCGTTCATGTCTTCAGCTTTCCTCTATGGGGACATCGGACTGAAGTACGGACAGCAGGCATATTATGCGATTCCGGGAACCGAGGATTACAGATTCAGCAGCGATGTCGGGCTGTTCCTGAAAGCTGGACTTGGCTTTGTCCCTTTCAGGAATTTCCGTTTTGACACGATAATAGGCCTTGATTACACATATCTTGGAAATTATATCTCCGGAGAACGGAATTTCATCTATCCGTACATCGGGCTTGGGCTTGTTTATGATGCATATGATGGACGTTCTGCTGCAAGCAACGGACTTGAGATCGAGCTGATGTTCGAGTTCGGTGGTGATTTCCCATCCTCGACTCTTTCGTATTCGATTTCCGGAAGCGTTTTCGGCTCTTTCGGGCCTACCGATATCTTCAAATTCATATTCGCTGCAGAGACTGCGACGATAAGAAGGGCTCCGGAACTGAGCCGGGGCTATGTCTCAACCGTCATGGGAGAGAGCGCAACGGATTATATCTATGCAATGGGCGGAATACGTCTTCCTCTGCCTTTCTCGCTTTTCCTTGATGCCGGTATCTTCTTTGATATCTTCGGTGGAAGCTATGATGAGATAGTCTCCTCTTCCCGTTCGCTTGTTCCATATTCAGAGCTTTCATCCTCAAAAGAGGCGATGGATATCGGAGGATATGTGGGAGTCGGTATTGCAACATCTTTCGGACAGATAACTGCATCCCTTCATATCTCGATGACGCCTCGTGTGTCTTTCATGATCGGGATAGAGTAATGTATTCACGCTGGAACACATACTCATCGTATCTGCGTGAAAGATATGGGCAGAATGTATACAGAATCGGAGTGGATGCGGGATTCTCCTGCCCTAATCGCGATAAATCACGCCATGGAGGCTGTGCATTCTGTGACGGAACGGGCTCCGTGGCTGTCTACCAGAGGGCGACTGAATCAGGATTCAGGAGGACAGCCGCATATGACAGCCGGACTGCTGATACGATCCTGCCACGCCTCATGTCCATACGTGAGCAGATAGAGCGGGGTCGGGCATTTCTCGAGAGACGCTATAAGGCAAAGCTCTTCAGTCTCTCATTCCAGTCCTGGACAAACACGTATGATACTCCGGACAATCTCAGGAGGATTTACGACGAAGGTCTTGCCGTGCTTCCTTTCAAGGAACTTCTTATTTCAACGCGGCCTGACACTGTGAGCGAGGATGTGCTTGAGCTTCTTGAGAGCTATATAACCCCGGAGCTCGATGTCTGGGTCGAGTTCGGACTCCAGAGTGCAGATGATAATACGCTTCGCCTGATAAACAGAGGTCATGACCTTGCTTCATACATGGATGCCACGGAGCGCGCGCATCGCCATCACCTGAAGGTGGCGACACATGTTATTCTCGGCCTCCCAGGAGAAGGAAGGGAATCCTTCATAAGGACTGCCAGGGCTGTAAACGATTCCGGGGTGGAAGCTGTAAAGATCCACAACCTCCATATAACAGGAGGAACAGCACTTGCAGATGACTACCTTTCAGGACTCCTGACAGTGATGTCTGAGGAGAGAACACTGGAAGCGACAGAGCTCTTTCTCAGGCATCTTGATAAACGTATCATAATCGAGAGGCTTATTTCGGAGACACCGTATCACAGGCTGCTTGCACCCAGGGTATTCCCGGATAAGTCAAAATTCCTCAGGCATCTTGAAGAGAGGATGGAAAGAAATGGAACAAGACAAGGCGATTCTGTCTAAAGCGGCAGATAGGATAAAGAGATGCCTTATTGCAGCATCAAGGACACTTCCTGGCGATGTGATGGCTCTTATAGAGAATGCGGAGCCTCTGGGCGGTAAGGCTGAGAGCGTGATGAATGCAATCAGGAAGAATCTTCAGGAAGCTGTTAAGAACAATCTTCCCATGTGTCAGGACACCGGTGTCTTCTGGTGCCTTGTCAGCATAGGGCGCTCAGCTTCTGTCTCCCTTACAGACATAGAGAGCGTGGTCGTGGAAGGATGCAATCTTGCCGCCACTGAGGGTTTTTTCCGCCGCAGCATTGTGACAGAACCATACACTGAGAGGAGAAATACAGGCACGAACCTGCCGCCTTTTATTTATTATGAGATTGTGGATGGCTCTGATGTCGAGATTTCCTTCCTGATGAAAGGTTTCGGTTCCGAGAACTGCTCGGGTGTTAGGATGCTCAATCCTACGGCAGGGCCTGAGGGGGTAGTGGATGCCGTTGTCGACATGATGAGGAAAGCCGGAGGCAAGCCATGTCCGCCGGTGTTTCTCGGTGTCGGTGTAGGTGGCACGATGGACAGGGCCGCATTCCTTTCAAAGAAGGCTTTCTTTTCAGAGACTTCTGACGGGGCACTGTCAGAGATGATACTCAGGAAAGTGAATGAACTCCGCATAGGCCCCGGTGGACTTGGAGGATATCCGACAGCGCTTTCTGTGTCGGTGCTTTCAGAGCCGACTCATATCGCGGGGCTTCCTGTTGCCCTCACCGTTAACTGCTGGGCAGAAAGACGGTGTACTATCCGCTTTGGCAAGGGGGAATTATGAAGAGAATAGAACTTCCTTTTCAAGAGAAGGATCTGCTTTCTGTAAGGGCGGGGGATGATGTCCTTCTTTCCGGAATTCTGTACGTCGGACGCGATCAGGTTCATAAGAGGCTTTTTGAAGCGGTCAGAAGCTCTTCTCCTCTTCCTTTCCCCTTTTCCGGAAACGGCATCTATTACATGGGGCCAAGTCCGGCTCCGGATGGCTTTGCAATAGGTGCAGCCGGTCCGACCACTAGTGCGAGAATGGATCCGTTCTCTCCTTCCCTGATCAGGGCAGGACTCCGTCTGATGGTAGGAAAAGGGCCACGGAGTGAGGAGGTCCTTGCCGCGATAAAGGAATGCAAGGGGCTTTATCTGCAGGCTTATGGAGGGTGTGGGGCGCTTTACTCCTCGTGTATAAGGAAAGCTGATGTCATTGCTTATCCTGAGCTTGGTCCTGAGGCACTTCTGAGGCTTGAGATTGAAGCTTTCCCTGCAGTATGCGTCATTGATTCAGAGGGGACTTTATTCCGTGGCTGATGTCATTCTTTTCATCTGGCAACTGCCACAGAATATCATCGGGCTTGTTGTACGGACGTTTTTCTCAATCTCTCTTATACGTAGAGCAGGCTCTGTGAGGATATACAGCTGGCGTTTTTCAAGCGGGGTGTCACTCGGAGCATTCTGCTTTGTCTGTGAAAGAGCTCCGGAGAGAGTGATTGCCCATGAATATGGGCATACAAGACAGAGCGTGATGCTTGGGCCGCTCTATCTTTTCGTCATAGGGCTTCCGTCTCTTGTCTGGGCTTTCCTCTATGGCAGAGGGATTATAAGAGGGGATTATTACCGCTTCTATACCGAACGCTGGGCAGAGAGGCTTGGCTCGTCCTTTAATTCCTTTTTACAGCCGCACTGATTCCGAACCACAGGAGAGCGAGTGTGGAGAGCGCTATCAGGAGAGGTGTGGCCATTGAGTTCTCTGCAGCCTGATCGAAATAGATGAAGAACCTGTGGAAGACAAGTGGGCAGACGCAGAAGGCTATTCCGCCACCGATCAAAAACGCCGCAGCGAGAGGTCTGACAGCGCTTCCTCCTTTTTTCCTGACGACGAAGCCTCCGAGTATTTCAAATGCGATTATAAGTACATATGCAAGGACAAGCATTCTCTTTCCTCCTTCTCCTGATTATATTGCAAAAACCGCAGATAAACGACTTAAATGAGGTTTTTACATCTTTACTGGTGAAAATCTTTGAGGTATCTTTTCCCTTGGTGGGAGAGAAGGGGCGACTGGAATGCTGAAGAAAATCGCATTGATGCTGTTTTCTGCTGTTCTTATCGTTTCATGCAGCAGAGGAATTGCCGTAGCCGGAGAGGAAAAAGCTCTCCCAGAGATGTCCGGGGATGCATATATGCTGGATAGACCAGATAATCTCACGGATGCTTTCAGTTATGTTTTCGGTTACATGCTTGCGTCCTCTGCAGGTGTTTATGGAGAGGATTTCGATTTCCAGTACATGGCACGCGGTGTCCTTGATTACAGCACCGGTTCATCATTCTTCTCAAACGCGGAGATGTCCAGTATAGCTTCTGAGTATCAGAGGAATGCAATGGCTGAATCTGAGAAGAATTTCAGCAAGATAAGCAGGAGAAATCTGAAAGAGGCTGAGGAATTCCTGGCCATAAACGGACAGCGCAATGGTGTGGTCACGACATCTTCTGGCTTGCAGTATGAGGTGATGGAGAAAGGGCAGGGAGATAAACCTGGGCCGGATTCTTCTGTCACGCTTCATTATACTCTGACGCTTCTCGATGGTACCCTCGCCGACTCTTCCTATGAACGCGGAGAGCCAAGCGTGTTCAACCTGGATAACCTGATTCCAGGTTTTAAGGAGGGCGTGCTGCTGATGAATGAGGGCTCCAGATACCGTATCTGGGTGCATCCTGATCTCGGATATGGAGAGAATCCTCCTTCGGGAATCGGGCCTAATTCCCTTCTTATCTTTGATATAAACCTAATCGATGCTGGTACTGAAGAGAGATAATCTGGAAGAAAAAACAGGATTGAGACATCATTCGGAGAATATGTTCTTTCATGTTTATCACATTGATCGACTCAAGGGGTTTTCAGAAACGGAGTGATACGGTAGCCCTGTCCAGAGAGAACGCCAGCATCTGGATTATATTTGAAAATAAGCAGGGCCTGATATTGAGATAGTCGTGATCATCCCAGATGATTCAGCATTGTGTCCTTATGCATCCAGCAGCTTCAGAAGCTCATCATAGGAAGACACGGACCATGTTGCTTTGTCCGATTTGTTTCCGTCGAAAGACAGATATACTGAGTCTATGCCGGCATTCAGTGCACCCTGGATGTCACTGGTAAGGCTGTCTCCTATCACAAGACAGCTTGATGCAGCAGCATTCAGTGAGGAAAGGACATAATCGAAGAACCTTTTGTCCGGTTTTGCGTATCCGATTTCATGGCTTATGAATATGCGATGGAAAAATCTTGCCGTATCCGTACGCCGTATCCGCTCTCTCTGGATGTTGGCAATCCCGTTGGTGATGAGACAGAGCGTGTATCTGTCCTTCAGTTTCTCCAGCAATCTGACTGCTCCGTCAATCATGATGCCTTCCTCGCCAAGAAACCGTGAATACTCTTCTCCTACAGTGTCCGGATCCTCATTCCGTCCGATTTCACGAAGGAAGATCCTGAACCTCTCATTCTCAAGCGTGTCCAGTGTCATCTCTCCTTTCTCGTACATCTCCCAGCACCATCTGTTGCCCTGGTGGTAAACAGGTAACAGGCTTTCGGGTATATTGTATTTACTGAAGATCTTCGACAGCGCAGCTTTCTCAGTGGCTGTGAAGTCATAGAGCGTGTTGTCAGCATCGAAGAGAAGATATGTCTTGTTTTCCATGCTCATATTCTAGACAAAACAACAGCTTTTAGAACAGAGCTTTCCTTTTTTCCGTTCTGCTATGATACTTAATTCATGAAGAAGTATTTACCGCTCATGGTCTCAGGACTGTTAATGATATTCATCGGACTATATATGATAATCCGTCCGGATGGTTTTCTCACTGTTGTGATATCCGCATTCGGTGTCTATCTGATCATCGATGGAATAAGAACGCTCATGACAGCTTATCGGCTTCGTGATATCTTTGGCCGTTCAATCCGTGGAATCTCAATGGGAAAGGCTCTTCTCAACATGGTGCTTGGCCTGCTTGTGATCATCATTGCTGTCGCTTCGCCGTCGCTTATCCCGACTGTTCTCGTTTATATAATCGCAATCGCATTTCTTGTGACGGGACTGGTCGATACAGCTGACCTCATGTTCCTCTCGCGCTCCGGAGTTCCTGCACCTGGGCTTGGGCTTGAGACGATACTTTCCTTTGTCTTTTCTCTCATTCTTTTCCTGTTCCCGAATTTCCTTACAGGTGTCGTTATGACGCTTTTTGCCGCCATTCTTTTCGCCTCGGGTGCGATGATGATATACGGAGCAGTGAGTGCCGCTGTATATTCCCGTCGTCTGAAAAAGCAGATAGATTTGAAATGAGGCTCACTCTTTTCTGTTGACTATGCTTTTTTTCTTAATGTACGATTCTCACATGGAAAGAAGAACAGCACACATCCATCATTGCGTTTCTGAATCATGACAACGCCATGATGGTCTTCTGTGTATCAGGCCTCCCATTGGCGGGAGGCTTTTTTCATTCCGGAGGAGGAGTATGGAAAAGACTATCAGTATTGCTGTGCAGAAAAGCGGAAGGCTTTCAGAGAAGAGCCTTGACCTCATAAGGTCCTGCGGCATTGATTTCTATGCTGACAGCCGTGTGCTCAAAGCAAGGGCAACAGGTTTTCCCCTGTCCTTTCTGTTTGTCCGTGATGATGACATTCCGCAGTATGTTGCCGACGGTGTCGCTGACATAGGAATTGTCGGCCGTAACGAGTATGACGAGAGTGGGATATCCCTTGATGTTGTCCGCGATCTTGGTTTTGCATCCTGCCGCCTCTCAATTGCTGTTCCCCATTCATTTGATTACCGCGGTCTGCAGTCTCTCGAGGGTAAGAGAAATGCAACATCATATCCTAATATCCTTTCCCGCATTCTCCGTGAAAACGATGTGAAGGCAGATATCGTTGTGGTATCAGGGTCTGTGGAGATAACAGTAGATGCGGGGGTTGCAGATGCAATTGCGGATCTCGTCTCGACAGGAACCACGCTGAAGATGAACGGCCTTGAGGAGGCTGAATGCATTTATCGCTCATCTGCTCTTCTCATCGCAAACCCGGATCTCGATGATGATTGCCGTCTGCTTCTTGACAGGCTTCTTGAAAGAATCGATGCCGTGATGCTTGCCAGACACAAGAAGTACATACTTTTCAATCTCCCTGCAGAGAAGCTGGATGAGGCTGCCGCTGTAATCGGCGGAATGAAAAGCCCGACTGTCACACCGCTTATGGACAAAGGATGGGTTTCAGTTCAGTCAGCAGTTGATGAGAGCCGGTTCTGGGCTGTATTCGAGCGTCTCAAAGCGCTTGGTGCAGAGGGAATTCTCGTTATGAATATTGAGAAGATGACGGAGTGAGTATGTATCTTGCGTTCAAGGATTCCTGTGAAGGCTGCTTTATAAGGCCATCTGACCGTATTCCGGGTCTGTCTGATACTGTCAGGAAAATAATCAGTGATGTAAGACAGCGGGGCGATGAGGCGCTCCGGGATTATGCTTCCCGTTTTGATTCATCAGCGCTGTCAGATTTCTATGCATCGGAAGAGGAGTTTGAAAAAGCTGATGCCTCTGTGCCGTCAGAGCTGAAGAAAGCAATAGAACACGCTGCGAGGAATATACGTACCTTTCATGAGGCTGAGATGCCAGTGGGAGAGGATGTCGAGACTGAGAGCGGGGTCCGATGCTGGAGGAAGATTGTTCCTGTATCACGCGTGGGATTGTATGTTCCAGGAGGAACTGCACCGCTTTTCTCTACAGTCTTGATGCTTGCCATTCCTGCCAGAGTCGCAGGATGCAGGGAAATCATACTCTCAACACCGGCTAAGAATGGACAGATAAGTCCTGCAATCCTCTATGCAGCGAGAGTCGCAGGTGTTGATAAGGTTGTCAAGGTGGGAGGTGCGCAGGCTATTGCCGCACTTGCATATGGCACGGAGAGCATACCACGTTGTGACAAGATATTCGGACCTGGCAACAGCTATGTGACTGAAGCGAAACGCCAGGTTTCTGCAGATGTCGCCATCGATATGATTGCCGGCCCCTCTGAGGTTCTCGTTGCCATCGATTCCTCCTCATCTCCGGCTGCGGCAGCTTCTGACCTTCTTTCCCAGGCAGAGCATGGCAAGGACAGTCAGGTTGTGCTTGTAATAAGAGCTGGAGAGAAAAGCGAGGCTGAGAGGATATACAGTGATGTGGAAGCCGCGATTGAAAGAGAGCTTGATGCCATCGGCCGCCATGAGTATATGCTTCCGTCCCTTTCTCATTCCTTTGCGCTTCCTGCATATTCAGATGATGAGCTTCTGCAGATTATCAACGGCTATGCTCCCGAGCATCTCATCATCTCCACCGAAAATCCATCCCGGATTCTTTCAGGCGTTGAGAATGCCGGTTCCGTATTTCTTGGGAAATGGACTCCGGAGTCTGCGGGAGACTATGCTTCGGGAACAAACCATACGCTTCCGACTTCCGGCTGGGCACGCTCCTCATCCGGAGTTTCCGTCGATTCATTTCTGAAGAAGATCACTGTGCAGGAAATAACGAAGGAGGGACTCGGAAGGCTTGGCCGTACGATAATGACACTTGCAGAGGCAGAGGGACTTGATGGGCACAGCTATGCTGTGAAAGTGAGGCTTGGCGATGATAAATGAACTTCTTAATCCGTGGATCCGTGATCTTGTACCATACAGCTCTGCCCGCAGTGAATATTCGGGTTCCGCTTCCGTCTTCCTCGATGCAAATGAAAGCTGGGATGGCGGAAATGATGGGATGAACAGGTATCCGGATCCTTTTATGCGAAGGCTCAGGAAGGAAATGGAACGGGTTATGGGAATCCCGTATGAGATGAGTGCTGTAGGCAACGGCTCTGATGAGATTATCGATATGCTGATCCGCATGTTCTGTGTACCATCTTGCGATTCCATCCTGATAGAGCAGCCGACATATGGAACATACTCCGTCTTTGCCCGTACATCCGCTGTCGGTGTGATTGATGTACCACTGACGCCGTCCCTTTCCCTTGATGAGGATGCTATGATACGTGCTATAAGAAGCGAGAAGCCCAAGATAGTGTTCATATGCTCTCCCAATAATCCTACAGGCAGGGTGTACCCGCTCGAGACGATTCTCTCCATTGCAGAGGAGAATAAGGGAATTACAGTAGTCGATGAGGCTTATGCGGATTTTGCTGAGGATTTCACGAGTGCTATTGGAGCAATACATGAGAACCCGCGCATCGTGGTTCTTCGTACATTCTCGAAAGCATATGGAAAGGCAGGTGCAAGGCTTGGCATTCTTGTCTCTGATCCCGAGATACAGAAAGTATTCATGAAAGCAAAGCCGCCGTACAATGTCTCAAGGTGTGCAGAGAATGAAGGGCTTGAGGCGCTTTTGGGTGCAGATGCTGTGGAAAAGCGCATAAAGGAGACGATTGCAAGAAGAAAGGAGACAGCGGCTTTTCTTTCAGAGCTTCCATATGTTACTGAGGTGTTTCCGTCACAAGCCAACTTCATTCTCATACGCGTGCAGGATGCTGCTGCCCTTTACAGTTATCTCCTTGAACGTGGCATCGTTGTCCGTAACCGTTCAAATGATCCTCTGCTGGAGAATACAATCCGTATTACGATAGGATCTGAGAGTGATATGAATAAACTGAAGGAGGCGCTTTGTGAGTGGAGATAGGAAGAAGGTCCTTTTCATCGACCGTGACGGTGTGATCGTGAAGGAACAGCAGGTCGACTCGTATGAGAAAATCGAGTATATCCCTCACGTGTTTGAGGCTCTGAGGGAGATATCGAGGAAGACCGATTATCTTCTTGTTATGGTTTCAAACCAGGACGGGGTTGGAAGCCGTGAATTCACGTATGAGGGATTCTCTGGGCCCGCAGAGCGCATTTTCTCCACACTTCGTGGTGAAGGCATTGTCTTTGATGACGTGAATATAGATCTTTCGCTTCCGGAGGATAATCTTTCGACACGTAAGCCCGGGACCGCAATGATAGACCGTTACCGCAGCTCCGTGTATGATATGTCACTCTCATTCGTGGTCGGGGACAGGCTTACGGATATGGAACTGGCAAAGGCGATGGGCTGCCGGGGCTTTCTGCTCGATTCGTCGCTTTCTGTCCCCGCAGAGCTTGAAGAGACTGTAGCGCTCCATACCATTTCCTGGCTGGATATTGCAGCATATCTTACAGGGGATGGAACACTTCCTCATCGCACGGCATCTGTTGAGAGGACAACAAATGAGACTGCAATTTCAATATCCATGGACCTTGATGGAACAGGGGAGGGAAAGCTTGAGACCGGAATCGGCTTTTTTGATCATATGTTTGCACAGGTCATACGCCACTCCCGTTTCGATATTGACGGAAAATGCGTGGGAGACCTTTTCATCGATGAGCATCACAGTGCAGAGGATACTGCGCTCGTGCTGGGAGAGGTCGTGAGAAAGGCACTTGGAGACAAACGCGGTATTGAACGGTATGGCTATGAGATAGTCATGATGGACGATGCTGTGGCAACTGTGGCTCTCGATTTCTCCGGCCGCCCGGAGCTTATGTGGGATGTGGAATTCACGATGGAGTATATAGGAAGCTTCCCATCGGAGCTCATAAGGCATTTCTTCCGCTCATTCTCTTCCTCTGCGTTGTGCAACATAAGCGTGAGCGCTACAAAGGGTGGTAATAGCCATCATACTGCAGAGGCCATCTTCAAGGCATTTGCCAGAGCTTTGCGTAAGGCTGTACGCCGCATACCCGGAGATACAAGGGTCGTGAGTACGAAAGGAGTATTATGATAGCTGTCATACGTTACAATGCCGGAAATATACAGTCAGTGATGAATGCCCTTTCCAGACTCGGCGCTGATGCAGCGCTGACAGATGATCCGGAGGTGATAAGAAGCGCAGATAAGGTGATCTTTCCCGGTGTCGGGGAAGCCTCGTCTGCGATGAGGTATCTCAGTGATCATGGGCTTTCAACCCTTATTCCCACACTGACAAGCCCTTTCCTCGGAATATGCCTGGGCATGCAGCTGATGTGTGCATACTCCGAAGAAGGAGACACGGCGTGCCTTGGTATCTTCCCCGAGCGCATCGCCCAGTTTCCGGCAGGAAGGGGTTATAAGGTTCCTCACATGGGCTGGAATACAATCGAAGAGCTTTCAGGGCCATTGTATTCGCACTCTGCAGAGAATGATTACATGTATTTCGTCCATTCATACTATGTGCCACTCTCTCCATTTTCATCGGCTGTGACCGAGTATGATGGAATACGTTTCTCCTCATCTCTTTCCCGAGGCAATTTCCATGGTGTCCAGTTCCATCCTGAGAAAAGCGGGAAATGCGGGGAGAGAATACTGAAAGCATTTCTGGAGATGGTATGAGAGTTGTTCCAGCAATAGATATAATCGATGGTTCTCCTGTCCGCCTTACAGAAGGTGATTATTCCAGAAAGACGGAATACAGGCTTTCTGCGCTGGATGCGGCAAAGCGCTTTGAGGATGGAGGGTTGAGATATCTTCATCTTGTAGACCTCGATGCTGCAGCAGGACGGGGGTCGAATCTGTCTGTTCTTGAGCGCATTGCTTCTGAGACTGCTCTTCTGATTGATTTCGGTGGGGGAATAAGGGCGGAAGATGATGTAAGGCGCGCCTTCGATGCAGGAGCTGGTAAGGTGAATGTCGGTTCTGCGGCGGCGAAAAATCCTGATCTTGTCTTTGAATGGGGAAAGCGGTATCCCGGCCGCATCATACTCTCGGCAGATGTCAGAGACAGGCATATTGCTGTTTCCGGATGGATGGAAAACACCGGCCTTGATATCATCCCTTTTATTGTAAGTTTCATTAACAATGGTATTACAGAAGCTGTTGTGACCGATATTTCCCGTGATGGTATGCTTACAGGCCCTTCTTTAGAGCTGTATGAAGAGATAATCAGAAAAATTCCATCACTTACCCTCGTCGCATCCGGCGGTGTTTCCTCCGTCCAGGATCTGCAGAAGCTTGCCCTTTTGGGTGTGAGAGGCACTATAGTAGGTAAGGCTTACTATGAGGGAAGAATCACGATAGAGGAGATGAAGGAGGCCGAATGCTTGCAAAGAGGATAATCCCTTGTCTCGATGTGAAGAATGGACGCACTGTGAAGGGAGTTAACTTCCTCTCTTTGCGGGATGCAGGGGATGCTGCAGAGCTTGCGGCATACTACTCTGACCATGGTGCCGATGAGCTTGTTTTCCTTGATATAACCGCGACAGTCGAGAAGCGGGGTACGATGGAGGCTCTTGTCAGAAAGGTTGCTGCAAGGATCTCCATTCCATTCACCGTCGGAGGCGGGATCAGGGGAGAGAATGATGTGGAGAGAATGCTTTCGTCCGGTGCTGACAAGATCTCGATAAACTCCTCTGCCGTCAGGAATCCTCTTCTTGTGGATTCCCTTGCCCGCCGTTTCGGCTCACAGTGCGTTGTCATTGCGCTCGATGCGAGAAGCAACAGTGCCTTCGCTTCAGGATATGAGGTTGTAGTCGACGGAGGAAGGACTCCTACAGGCCTCGATGCGCTCTCCTGGGCACGGGAAGCAGCATCGCGTGGAGCTGGTGAAATTCTTCTGACATCTATGGATAAGGATGGGACGAAGGATGGTTTTGCTGTTGACTTAACGCGGATAATCAGCAGTAATATTGATATTCCTGTTATAGCTTCTGGTGGGGCGGGAAAGATGGATGATTTCAGGTTGGTTTTTGATACAGGCATGGCTGATGCCGCGCTTGCCGCATCCGTTTTCCATTTCCATGAGATAGATATACCGGAACTCAAGGACTATCTTAGACAGTGTGGGATTGCTGTCAGATAGAGGAGAGGATTATGACTATTGATTTTGATAAAGGCGGCGGACTTGTTCCTGCAGTTGTCCAGGACGCTGTGACCCGTAAAGTCCTTATGCTTGGATATATGAATGAGGAGGCCTACAAGCTCACGCTTGACCGCGGTCTTGTCACGTTCTTCTCCCGTTCGCGCGGCCGTATCTGGACAAAAGGGGAGACGAGCGGGAATTTCCTTCAGGTGAGGGAAATACTTGCCGACTGTGATGGGGATACACTGCTTGTGAAGGCCATTCCTTCCGGACCGGTTTGCCACACCGGTGCAGATACATGCTTCGGGGAGGACAATAAACCTACAGAGGTCTCTTCTCCTGAGTTTCTTTTCTATCTTGAATCCGTAATACATGACAGAATGACGAATCCCGTCGAGGGTTCATATACCAATCACCTTTTCTCCCGTGGTCTCAACAGGATCGCACAGAAAGTCGGAGAGGAGGCTGTAGAGCTTGTTATCGCATCCAAGGATGATGACAAGGATCAGTTCTTGGGTGAGTGCGCGGATCTGATGTATCATTTCCTTGTGCTTCTTGCAGAGAAGAATGCCACGCTTTCCGAGGTCATTGACGTTCTGAAGGAAAGGCATTCCCGCTGATGACGCTTCTTGAGGCTGTCAGCTCGTTATCCGATGCGGAGGATATAGAGGAGAAGGGCGGGAAATATGATGGAATGAATCTTGATGGTATTATCATCAGGGATTCCTCTTTCTCCTCTGTATCATTCTCTTCAGTATCATTTAGTGGTGCTGTTTTCACTGACACTGTATTTGATTCCTGTGATTTCACGAATGCGGATTTCACATCATCCTCCCTGCTCAGGGTTGAATTCCGCGACTGCAGGATGACGGGTGCGCTCTTCATCTCATCCAGACTGAGAAAGGTACGCGTTGAAAATGTCTCGGCGCGCTATATATCCTTCGACAGATCATCCATGGAGCACTGCTCTCTTTCCTCCTCGGATTTCCCTGATTCATCTTTTTCTGAGTTGCGTCATTCCTGTCTTGAAATAAAATCCTCAGATCTTTCCCGTTCATCGTTCCGAGGAACACCTATGAATGGCATCTCGCTACGGGACAGCTTTTTAGGCGGTATTGTCCTTTCTGAGAATCTTAAGGAAATAAAAGGTGCAACTCTTGATATGACACAGGCTCTGGATATAATCAGAGGGAAGGGTGTGAATATTATAGCTTAATAAATATTCCAAATAAGGAATAATTAACACATCTATCTTATCGTTAGTCTTTGTTCATATCCTTCATCATTGTCTTCTTTCCAATCTTCCGTATGAGTAATACAATCATTTCAGAGGCAAAATATGAAAGTACTGGTTTTAGGAGGAGTTGCTGCAGGCACCAAGGCTGCTGCGAAACTCAAAAGAGAAGATAGATCAATTGACGTGAAGGTTCTTACCAAGGGTGAGTATATATCTTATGCCGG
This sequence comes from uncultured Spirochaetales bacterium, assembly GCA_949287505.1. Lineage (GTDB taxonomy): Bacteria > Spirochaetota > Spirochaetia > Sphaerochaetales > Sphaerochaetaceae > Ornithospirochaeta. Next base: position 30,731 of record CASEGX010000111.1, read on the forward strand.
CTGTGGTCTTCCTTATTACATCGGAGGGATAATCCCTGACAGAAGCGGACTCATTGTCAACACTCCAGAGAAGTTTTCAGCGCTTACTGGTGTTACTGTCATCACCGGTGCTGAAGCTACAGGTGTCGATTTCCCTTCTAAAACAGTGACCTATGTCAAGGACGGAAAGGAAGAGAAGGAAAGCTACGACAAGCTTGTCATCGCAACAGGTGCAGCAAGTATTGTACCCCCTGTGCCTGGCACTTCTCTTGATGGGGTTTTCACTGTAAGGACGCCCGATGATGCCGAGGCAATAAAGGAGTATGCAAAGCGCGGTGATGTCCGTAAGGCTGTCATAGCAGGCGCGGGTTTCATAGGTCTTGAGATTGCAGAGAACCTCAAGCGGGAAGGCCTGGATGTCACTGTGATAGACATGGCAGGAAACATCATGCCGAATGCCTTCGATGACGAGATGGCCACATGGGCAAGAAAGCAGATAGAGAGTGCAGGAATAAGGGTACTGACATCGGCCCGGTTGGAAGAGATAAACGGAGATGGCAGAGCAGAGAGCGTCAGGACGGACAAGGCGGTCCTTCCTGCTGATATCGTGATTCTCGCCCTTGGTGTAAGGCCATCCACATCCTTTCTTTCCGGGACTGCGATAGAGATGGAGAAAGGTGCTATTCTCGTAGGACCTGATATGAAGACGAACATAGATGATGTCTATGCAGCCGGTGACTGTGCGCTTGTGACAAACCGCATTACAGGAAAGCGGATGTACTCTGCGATGGGATCCACTGCGAATATATCAGCACGTGTCCTTGCCGAGAGCATTGCAGGGAAGAACGTATCATATCCAGGAGCTGCCGGAACTGGTGTTGTGAAGCTTCTTGAGACTCTCAATGCAGGAAGGACAGGACTGACTGAGGAGGCAGCTTCAAAGGAAGGATTCGAGACAGTGTCCGTCGTTGCTGTCACTGATGATAAAGCACATTATTACGAGGGCTCATCATTCTTTGTCATGAAGCTCATTGCAGAGAAGAAGACACACAGGATTCTCGGTTTCCAGGTTCTTGGAAGCGGGAATGTTGATAAGATGACGGATATTGCAGTCATTGCTGTATCAAAGGGGATGAGAGTGGAGGAGTTCGATGCAATGGATTTCTCATACGCACCTCCTTTTTCCACAGCAATCTCCCAGTTTGTCCAGATCTGCAACATTCTTGAGAACAAGATCATCGGCGAGTTTGAGACGATGACACCTTCTGAGTATGCCAGGACCCGTGCAAAGGGGTACAAGGTTGTTGATGTGCTTCCTGAGAAGACGATTCCTGGCGCTGTGTGGGCGGATCTTGGTAAGGTTAACGGCCCTGTCTCCGGACTTGATAAGGATGAGAAGCTTCTTCTTGTATGCGCTCGTGGAAAGCGGGGCTATTTCCTTCAGAACAGGCTCAGGTACTATGGATACACCAACACGAAGGTTCTGGAAGGAGGCCTTACATTCAATGATGTCCGCGTTGATTTCGGCTCAGTTATACCTGCCGATGAAGTAAAGAGGGTGAAAGGCCTTGGATGCCTTCAGGACAAGAGACAGCCGGATCATTTCAATGTACGTGTAATAACACGCAACGGAAAGATAACGGCAGAGGAACAGAAGGCCATTGCAGAGGCATCTGAGAAGTTCGGATCGGGAGAAGTGACGATGACAACGCGCCTTACTCTTGAGATACAGGGGGTTCCATATACGAACATAGAGCCTCTGATTGCATTCCTGAAGGAGAAAGGGCTTGATACAGGTGGAACCGGAAGCAAGGTGCGTCCTGTGGTATCATGCAAGGGTACAACATGTCAGTACGGTCTTATTGATACATTCGAGCTCTCTGAGAAGCTTCATACGATCTTCTATGAGGGATGGCATGATGTATCACTTCCTCACAAATTCAAGATTGCTGTAGGCGGCTGCCCTAACAACTGTGTCAAACCGAGTCTCAATGATATAGGAATCATCGGACAGAGGCTGATTGATTTCGATTACAGCAAATGCCGCGGATGCAAGGTCTGCCAGGTCGAGAACAGCTGCCCGATCAAGATTGCGCATCTTGAGGACGGCAAGCTTGTTGTCAGAGACAGTGAGTGCAATCATTGCGGAAGATGTCTTGACAAGTGTCCGTTCGGCGTAACTCTTAACTATAGTACGGGTTACGCAATATATGTAGGTGGACGCTGGGGCAAGAAGGTTGAGATGGGAAAGCGTCTTTCAAAAGTGCTCAGGAGTGAGGATGAGGTCATAAAGACGGTCGAGAATGCTATCCTGCTGTTCCGCGCGGAGGGAAGGAGCGGTGAAAGATTCGCGGATACCGTGAACCGCCTCGGTCTTGAGTACGTCGAGGACAGGCTTTTCTCGGAGAAGATTGACAAGGAAGCTGTACTGAAGAAAAATGTGATTGGCGGGGCGACCTGCTAGTCCGGATACAGGATTTGCCAGACTTCAGAGTAAGGAAAGGGCCTTGAAATAATCCTGATTCCGTCATGGATGGAATCATATGCTGAGAAGGTCCTTTCTTTTTTCATGTCTTTTTGTCTTCATTCTGCTGCATCTTGGAGCTGCGGGAACCGCATGCCTGAGCTCATCGCTTGCGGATTTATGGAGCCTTGCCGGTGGAAGCGTGGACATAACAGTCCAGGAAGCCGTGGACAGGGGGTTCGCTTCCCCCGATGCCGTCATCGTCGATTCATCATCGGGGCGCAATATCAACACAGAGCTTCTGATAAGCGCAGAGCCTGATCTTGTGATAGGCTCCGTGGATACTGCAAGCCATGTCAGGCTCAAAAGCCTTCTTGATTCAGTGGGAATAAAGATGTTGCTTATCTCTCTTGATGATTTCCCTTCCTTCCTTTCCTCCTTCAGGCTTCTTGCGGATATCACGGGAAGAGATGACCTGTATGAGAAATATGGGCTAGGACAGAAGGAGAGCATAGAGAAGACAATCATGAAGGCCTCTGAAATCCACGATAAACCGCGTGTGCTTTTCATAAGGGCTGGAAGTGCTTTCTCGTCCGTGCGCTCAAAGCGCTCTGATGATCATTTCACTGCCGCCATCATAAGGGATCTCGGGGCTGTGAATGTAGCCGATGAGATGGATGCTCTTACCGATACTCTTTCCCTGGAGGCGATGGTCACTGCCGATATTGACATGATACTGATAGTCGCACAGGGAAATGAGGAAGCAAGCATTTCATATATCATGAGCCTTTTTTCAAGCCCCGGATGGAAGGACATAGATGCTGTGAAGAGCGATAATGTCGTCTTCCTTGACAGGAATCTTTTTCATTTCAAGCCATGCGGGAGATGGGGAGAGGCATATAGCGTGATGGAAAAGGTCCTGTATGAGTAAACCTTCTGTTTTCTCCATTACAGTCATTCTCTTTTCCGTATTACTTCTTGTCGTGTTCATTCTCTCGCTCCTTCTTGGAAGCACGAGAATAAGCCTCTCGGATGCAGTATCATCGGGTGGTGTTGACAGGATAATACTTCTATCAATAAGGCTTCCCCGTGCCCTTGCAGCAGGTCTTGCCGGTATCGCATTCGCCCTTTCAGGTCTTCTCGTGCAGAGTGCTACCAGAAATGATCTTGCGAGTCCGAATATAATAGGAATGAATTCAGGGGCGGGGTTTGCTGTTCTTGTATTCCTGTCCTTTTTCCCGATGCACTTCCGTCTGCTGCCTCTTGCTGCGTTTGCGGGTGGTCTGCTTGCTGTTTCCCTTGTCTTCCTTATTTCGTCTCTTGTGGGGAGAATCGACTCATCTGGTTCCCTGATACTTGCGGGAATCGCTGTGAACGCGCTTTTCAATGCATTCATAAGCACTCTTTCCTCGCTGAACCCGGATGTTCTCAGTTCATATAGCTCGTTCTCAGTCGGAGGATTCTCGGCAGTGCAGAGTTCACAGCTTGTGGTTCCTGGTGTTCTGATTATCCTCTCGTCAGTCATTGCGTTCTTCATGACGGGACGCATGAACATGATAAAGCTAGGGGATGAGATTACCTCTGCAATGGGGTATCGTCCCTTGAGAATAAAAATAGCGCTTACATCTCTTTCTGCGCTCCTTGCAGCCTGTGCCGTGACTTTCTCGGGGCTTCTGGGTTTTGTCGGACTTGTCACGCCGCATCTTGCCTCTCTCATGTCCGGTGGAGAGAGCCGTAAAACCATGATTCTCTCTATGATCACAGGCCCTCTTCTTGTGATGATTGCAGACCTTCTTGCCCGCACGTTGATAATGCCAAGCGAGCTTCCTGCCGGAGTGTTCATGGCAATCCTCGGCGTTCCGTTCTTCATTTTCCTTCTCATAAGGAGGTCAAAACGATGGTAGAGGTCAGAAACCTTTCATTGTACAGCAGAGATAGAAAGCTTCTTGATGATATCTCATTCACTCTTGATGGTGGAAAGATATATGCACTTCTCGGGGAGAACGGGAGCGGAAAGACAACGCTTATACGCACGCTCTCATCCTATTATCCCGATTATTCCGGTTCCATCATGTTTGACGGAATGGAACTCAGAGAGGCGAGAAGGAAGGCGAGAAGCAGTTTTCATGCAGTACTTCCTCAGAATCTTCCTGTTCTTACAATGCGGGTTTCTGAATTCCTTTCCATGTATTCTCCAGGTATATCTTATCTTTCAGGATTCGGACTCTCATCTCTTGCAGAGGAAAGGATGAATACGCTTTCTGGAGGTGAAAGGCAGATGGTGTTTCTCTCTTTCACGCTTTCAAAGGATGCAATGCTTTATTCTTTTGATGAGCCAGAGGCATCTCTTGATGCCACGTACAGGGAAAAGACGGAGAGCGTGCTGAGAGATCTCAGGAACAAGGGCAAGAGCGTGCTTGTATCATTCCATGACATAAGCAGGGCCGTTGGAGTTGCTGACTGCATCCTGGTGCTATCACATGGAAAGCTGGTATACAGTGGCACCGTGAGCGATTTCATTGAGGCAAGAATCGCAGAAAGCATTTTCGGTCTTAGACGAGGAACCTTTATTGATGATGACGGGACTATGCACACGGCATTCTTCTAGCTATTCAGGAGCGTTCTGAAATGCTTTTCAAACAGTAATGAAAAGTCTTCTGAAAACGATAGAAGTCCGTTCTCTTCCAGTCTTACATTCCTGCCTTTTTCCATCAGGAAAGGAACTGCTTCCTTCTTTATGTCATTCTTCGCATGACGCCCGAATGCAAGCAGGAATGGAACGACTATTATATTCTCCTTTTCCCCTAGCTTTGCCGTATGGTAATTGCCGGGTCCTTTCAGTGTCACAAGAGAGATGTCACTGCGTAGGAAGCTGTTAAGAATATCGTATTCAGGTATTCTTCTTCCCTCTGATCCATGTGCAATGAGAAGGTATGAGGTATCAGACTTTTCCGGAAGGCTTGTGCTTAGAATCTTTGAAATCGCTGCAGCATCTTCTTCAGAACCTAAAAGCGGAGAGCCTGTCCTGAATCCATACGACAGTATTCTATCGTATTCTTCTCCTTTCTGTATAAGGATCGGCATGATTCTTGCATTATCAGGCCCAAGCGATGAAATTGCCTTTTCAAGACTATGTTCCTGAGAAGAGAGATATGCTTTGCTGACAGAAAAAGGGGAGAGTGACTCAAGTCTTCTCTCAAGCCTTTCCATTGTTTCTGCTGCGCTGCTGTCTCTGGTTCCGAAGCTTACGATTATTATTCGTTCTGACATACGCGAATCCTGACGATTAAATTCCGTTTCTATAATAAGGATAATGAATATATCCTTCCTTCTGTTTTATGGATTATCTGTCATAAAATCAATTCACATAGCATTAGAAACAACTAAATGAAAATCATCCTGCTATGGCTAAAATAGATTCTTGATAGCTTAATGTTTTTTTTATGTTCAAAATTCTCATTCCCATGAAAATAATAGCCTTTTCTTCCTTTGCGAATTTCATCATGTACATCCACCTATTTCTCCAGAGATATGATTGTCGTATGGTTATCCTCGACATGGTATATCGGAAGCTGTCCTTCATTGATGACTTGCTTCTTCGATGAGAAGGCCTCTGTATGTATGGAGACTTGAATCGAACCTCATGATTTCCTGATTACTCCCGGAAAAGCGTACTCTGAAGGCAAAAATATTGCTGAATTGGTTGTAATTATTTACAACAAAAAAAAATAGCATATCATCTTGCAGGAGGTTTCATGTGAAGTGTCCATATTGTTCAAAAGAGATTCCAGATGATGCAATGGAGTGTCCTTTCTGCCATTGTTCGCTTGAGTACGAAGAATTATCCGATTCTGGAAGTGAATATAAAAGCCACACAGAGATGGGGTACGATAATAAATCTGGCAAGAAAAACCGGAAGAAATCAAAGATGGAGTCCTCGGCATATCTGGTAAACGAGGATTATGATATCGACGATGGAATCTCTGTCGGTGACAGTATCCAGGGATTCGGGGGGATATTCTTCATTCTAGATATTATTGTCGCTCTTTTTTTGCTCTTTGTAATAGGCTCATACTCGATAGGTTTCGGATTGGTTGTTGCCGTGATTATCATCATTCTTGGATGGTTCTCGAAGTCGTTGATTGTCGGATTCGGAGTAATGGTAAAGAACAGCAGTATACAGACAGACCTGCTCAAGAAGATGGTCAAAAAAGGCAGATAGAATAAAGTGAATCCCAGATATCCCCCACCAGAGAAATGATATCTGGATTTTATCCATCATGTTGCCATCAAGTTAAGCGCCATCTATGGTGACAAGTGTTGGGTTGTCAGTACTCCTCCGCTATATGTGTACGGTTCTCCCTTTTATGGGGTGAAGCTGTAGCCGGATAACGTACAAGGCGCATCGCTGTGGACTGTGTTCGTCGGGAAATATACTGCGAGGTTAGTGTGTGTCCTCCTGCCACGCCATGTAGAAAGAGTTTGCGGCAAATAGAAACTTCACAATTCTCACTCGTTTCGATCCGTATGAAAAGGGAACGAATGGGAGGTGGATAGTTTCTTGAATCTAAGCTATAGATCTATACTCTTTCTTTCAATTTTTCGGCCATCTGTAGTGACAGCCTCTGTCAGAATGTACAATCGTTATCTTCCTTTCAATAATGAATGCTCTCGATTGCTTTGCCGTTGAGGCTATTCAAATGAGATCACTAACCGTTTTCCAAGTCCTTTTGCAAGTTTCTGTAATGTTGAAATAGAAGGATTTGCCTTTCCGTGTTCAAGCTTGCTGATATTCGCCTGGTTTATACCGGATTTTCTTGAGAGCTCTTCCTGGGTGATTCCTGAACTTATTCTTGCATCGATGATTGCTCTTACTATTGCGAATTCCGGTTCAAGTTTCTCCATCTCTTTTCTTATTTCAGGATTTTTCATGTCTTCAGATAGAAGTTTTTCGTACCTTGTCATTCTGCGTTGCTTCTCCTTTTGAACTCTCTTAACCTTTTTTCGGCCATTTCTATTTCCTTCATTGGTGTTTTCAATGTAGTTTTCCTGAAACCATTGGTTAGGACTATTTCCTTGCTATCCGTGAAGAAACAAAGAATTCTGAAGGAATCATGTCCGGATATTATGCGTAGTTCATATATTTCCCCTCTTATATGCCTGAAGTAGGGCATTGGTACTGCTGCTCCTTTTTCCTTAAGTAGGGATATTATCATATGAAGCTTGGCCCTGCTTTTATCTGGCATAGACCTTATGAAGTCCTCTGCTTCCGATTTCCCGTTTCTCTCGTAAAGGATAATCGAGTATATATCTCACCTCCTATATTATGGTATATCTACCATAAAATCAATTCACATTAATCCATGTTCCAAGAATGAGTAGTACTTCTCATTGCTGAAAACTATGTGGTCCAGTACCTTGATTCCGAGAATCTCCCCGCATCTGACAATCCGTTGTGTCACGTCTTTATCATCCTGAGATGGTTCTATATTCCCGGAAGGGTGATTATGTGCAATCGCAATGGCTGCAGCCCGGTTTTTGATCGGTTCTGCGAAAACCTCTCTCGGGTGTACGATGGTCCTGTTCAATAGTCCTACAGTCGCAACGATTGTCCCTGTCACTTCATGAGCTCCATTAAGAGCAATCACAATCAAGGATTCCTGAGACCTTGTGGCAAAATGGCGTACTTCAAGGTATATGTCCTTAGGACATGTGATTGTCCGTCCTTTTCCCCTGACTCTTCTTCTTCCGAGTTCGAGTGCTGCCTCAATTACGGCAGCCTTTGCCTTCCCGATTCCAGGAATAAGCATTATCTCCTCTCTTTTCAGTTCAGGAGAGGAATCAAGCTTGGCAAGGAGGTCTTTTGCAATCTCATCAACGGGCCTGGAAGAATTTCCCGACCCTATAAGCATCATCAGAAGCTCATCATCCCTCATTGCTTCTGCACCAAGCCGTTCCAGCCGTTCTCTTGGCCTTTCTTCTTTCGGTGTTTCCCTGAATGTGCTGTATCCAGATGTGAAATGATACTCTCTCATACTAGACATACGCCGTATCCGGCATTTTCTGTCAGCTTTTTATTGCATTTTGCTGTAGAATTCAGACATGCGGAAATACAGGATAGGGGAGATAGCTTCTCTCAGTTCCCTTTCTGAGAGAACGATAAGATATTACGAGGAACAAGGGCTTATTAAGGCCGGACGTTCTGAAGGTGGGCAGCGCTGGTACAAAGATGAGGATCTTGTCTATCTCAAGAGGATAATAGAGCTGAAAGGACTCGGGTTCTCATTGCAGGAGATAAAAAGGATTTTCGAACTGAAGGATTCTGACAGGTCTGGAAATGTCCGTCGTGAGGCTCTTCTTGCAGAGTATAGAAAGAAGCACGAGGAAGACACTGCGAAGATGGAGGCTCTGAAAAAGCATATAGATGAGCTTGAGTGGCATATTCATCAGCTGGAGAAGGCTGAGGATGGATTCACCGAGTGCCCTGGAGCGCTATGTGCATCATGCCAGTACAGAGCGAGATGCACATTTTTCCGCTCAGAGGGATAGAAGCCATTGCCCGATGGAAATGGATAGATCAATTACCTTGGAAGAGAGTGAGGATGGAAGATAGCGCTGGAAATACATGCACTCGTAGTTGAGGTAGCCACTGTAATTGCTCTTGAGCGCACTGATGACATTTTCCCAGCCGATAGTTCCAAAACCTGGCAGAAGGTGCTGGTCATCCTTTCCGTTGTTGTCTGCAATGTGTGTGCCTATGAGAAGCTCTCCTGTTTTTTCTATGAAACGTGGTATATCCTCTCCTGCTATGTTGGCGTGTCCGGTATCCAGACAGATGCCGGCATGAGGAGAGAGGGCCTTTGCTATGCGGATAAGGCTCTCGGCATCCCATATTTCATTTCTGGTCTCCATGTTCTCGATGGCAATGCGTATCGGTTTTCTCTGCTTCTCTATCAGCGATGAGAAATAGCGGATGTTATCATCGATGCTGCCTCTGACAGGGTGGATGACGACATGGGGAATTCCAAGGTCCGAGGCCCATTCCATTGCCTTCAGGATATCGTCGTCTGCTTTCATTCTCCCTTCAGGGGAAAGACTCAGATAATCCATCGGATATGGAGCATGAGCCTGGATGTATTCAATACCGTACTCGCTCTTTTCCTCCTTCAGTTTCTCGATATATCCAGATGCCTTGTCGGTATTGAGCACTGATGATGGGTTCATCATCTCGCAGAAATTGAGATCAAGAGCCTTGTATCCCGCTTTGGCGTAAAGCGGGATAAGCGTATCCATCGTCCTCTTTCCATCACGGGAGAATGCTACGAGGTTCGTGTTAGTTGATATTCTGCTCTGCATAGTCGTCAAGGGCCTTCTGTATTATTGCGGCCATGTCGCGTACAGCATCATCAATCGGCTTGTTGTTCTCTGTCACGTTCCGTATCTCAGTCTGGAAAGAGTAATAAATCTGATATGCAGAAGGCAGCCACACACCTGTCACCTTCGGGTTTGATGCCTCTGTCTGTTCCATTGCAACCTTGAACTGTGGATTTGCATCCAGGAATGCGATGTATTCAGGATTGTCGTCCAGGCCTGTATTCACTGGCATATATCCGGTCTTCTCTGCCCATTCAAGCTGGGTTTCCGGGGAAATGAGGTAATCAAGGACAGTTTTCACATTCTCATTGTCTGAGAACGAGAACATCGCACCTCCTCCTATGTTCACGCCCCCTGTCGCTTCCTCATCGGTTTTTGGCACGAACGCAGTGCCGACTTCGAAGCGGTCACCGACTGTTTTCATGACAGTGGAGAGATTTGAGGAGGAGGCAAGCAATGAGACCGTTCTTGCTGAGGCGAATTCCGTACTTACTCCCGATGTGATGTTATTCACATATCCCGTGTCATAGAGTTTTTTCCAGTGTTCGAGGAAGTTTGCAAATGTGCCTTCCTTGTCAAAAAGGACGGTCCGTGGGGTTCCTGTGTGTCCGTTCTCCTCGTCGACAATGTATGAAAGACCTTTCTGAGCCCCTATGAATGCCCCAAGCTCATATGTGGTTGGTACACCTGCAAAAGCATACCGTGTCACAGTACCGCTGCTGTCTTTCTCTCCAAGGAGCGGCGCGATGGTGGCAAACTCATCCAGAGTCGCTGGCGGTTCAAGTCCGAGTGAGTCAAATAATGTCTTGTTGTAATAGAAAAGAAGGGAGGATGCGTTGAAAGGAACTGCAAGAAGCCCTTTCTCAGACATAAGTGACTCCACAGCTGACGGCATTATGGATGATGTATCTATTCCCAGTTCCTCAGGAAGAACCAGATATTCTGCGTTCATCATGTCAAGTGCCGCAGTTGCATCAAGCTGTGCGATGTCAGGAAGTGTGGATGTGCTTACAGCTGCAGCGGCCTTTACCTTTGTCAGCACATCATTTGCAGCACCCTGATAGATTGCCTCCACATATATTCCTTTCTCTTCACCGATTGTACTGTTGAATCTTTCGATGATCTCATCGAAGGCTGTTCCTATCATGCCTGAATTCGAGTGCCAGATTGTTACCGTGTTCTCATCTTCACTGCTTCCTCCTGCAAAAACAGAAAGAGAGAGAAGCAGCATGCATGCTGTCAGAATAATCTTTTTCATATATCTCCTTCCTTCCTCCTATCTGATGCCACCTGCAAGTGCCTTCATGATCAGCTTTCTGCAAAGCAGAAGCAGGATTATGAATGGAAGAGTTATGAGGACAATAGAGGCAAACTGTGCCCCCAGCTCTCCTTCTTCCGCAAAGCCCAGCATCGTTATACCGATCTGTATTGTTCTCATCTTCGGCCTCGTTGTTACAAGAAGTGGCCATAGATAGCTGTTGAATGAAGCGATGAAAGACTGCAGGAATACCGTGATGGATACAGGTGCAGTCATAGGAACGAGAATGGAGAATATGTATCCGAGGTCTCCGCTCCCGTCTATTGCCGCGGCATCGTATATGTCCTTGTCTGCTGAAAGGTACGTTCCCATTGTAAGAAGCATGGCGGTTGCAGAGAATGCAGAAGGAAGGACAATGCCAAGGTATGTATCAAGGAGCCCGAGCCTTGCAGTCATCACGTAATTTTCATAGAGCATCGCATCCGGTGGGATGAAAAGTGTCGAGAGGAGTGCGATGAGAAGAATCCTTTTCCTCCTGAATGCAAGGTGCGTGAATGCAAAAGCAGAAAGTATCGCGCTCAGGCATCTCAGCGTTGCGGTGAGGAATGCTGTTATCAGGGAATTTGCGGCATAGCGCAGAAAATACCTGTGGCCCAGCGCAAGTTCATAATTATGCAGAGAGAATTCCGAGGGAAGAAGATGTGCGACAGAATCCGTGAAATCCTCCGGTGAGAAAAACGAGGCGGAGAGAGTGTAGAGAAGGGGAAAGAGGACTGCAATGGCAAGAGATGCTGTAGCTATTGTCCTGATAAGCTTATACATTGCGCCTCCTTTTCGAGACAAGGCCCATGACAAGGATGGAAAAGAGCACCATGATCACGGCAATTGTAGTCTCCGCAGCTCTGTTTCCGCTCTTGAATGCCTCGAGATAGTAGTAGTACATGACAGTCTCTGTGGATCTGAACGGACCGCCTTCTGTCAGTACCATTACCGGTGCGGATATCAGGGTGGCATCCTTGAGGGCAGTGAATACAGTGACCGCAAGCACGCTGCAGATGGACGGAATCTCGATTCTGAAAAAGATTGTCGCCCCTGAGGCTCCATCAATTTCCGCAGCTTCGATTATGCTCTTGTCCGTACTCCTGAATGCGGCAAGGAGAAGTATGAAATCAATGGCGAAATCTAGGAAAAGCGAGAGAATCACAAGCACTGCCATCGCCGGGCCCGGTTCTTCAAGCCATGTGAGGCTCAGCCCCGTTATCCTGTTTATTATGCTGACCTTTCCTCTGAATATTTCCTTGAAGACAAGTGCCAGTGCCGAGAGTGAGAAAGCAAGGGGTGTGAGGAATATGAACTCGGGTATTGCCACCCCTCGTCGTTCCTTTCGTGTCAGGGCAGCAGCAAGAAGAGTCAGAAATGTATTCACAGGAAGAAACAAGACAACGAATTTCAGTGTCGTGAGTACACTGTTTAGGAACGCCTCATTCCTGAAAAGCGAGATATAGTTTCCTATTCCGTTGAAATCAATGATTTTTCCGCTCTGGGATACTGTGAAGAATGACAGGAAAAAGCATTTTACAAGCGGGATGAACGAAAAGAGCAATGCAATCGCCATTGCTGGCAGCAGAAAAATGTAAGCTTTGAAGTCTTTTCTTTTCATCACGTTAGGTAATTTACGGATAATTTCCCCTAAATTCAATAGGTTTAATCAATCATTTCTTTTTATTGCATAGAGATAATTTACAAACATCAACTTTACGTAAAGTTTTGTTTTGTCAGGTTTTCTGTTCTGGAGGTCTGAAAAAGCAAAATAGGTGAAATCCATATGGATAATAAATCCCAAAGATAATAAACTGGATTAAAAGAAGGAGATGAAAATGAAACCGACACTTCTCGTGATGGCTGCGGGGCTCGGATCCCGTTATGGTGGTGTAAAGCAGATCGATGCTGTAGGTATGCATGGTGAGACACTTCTTGATTTCGGTGTTTACGATGCGTTCCATGCGGGGTATGGCAAAGTGGTTTTTATCATCAGAAAGGACATCGAGCATGATTTCCGTGAGCGTCTTTTCGATAGAATTGCCCGCAATATGGATGCTGATTATGTCTTCCAGGACAGGACAGCGCTTCTCACAGAGGAGGAGGCTGCTGCTTCTGCTGAGAGAACAAAGCCGTGGGGAACAATTCAGGCTGTTCTCTGTGCAAAGGATGCTGTAAAGACTCCGTTCACTGTCATAAATGCCGATGATTATTATGGCCGCAGCGCATACTCCATCCTCGGAGATTATCTTGCAACACTTGGAAATGATGATACGACACATGCCATGGTAGGCTTCACGCTCAAGAATACCATGAGTCCTTCCGGATCCGTTTCCAGGGCCATCTGTGTCATCAAGGACGGCGTTCTTGAATCTATGGAGGAGAATACCAAGATAGAGTACACGGCAGATGGCGGGGTTGTTTCACATATGCCGCAGGGCGATGTCAAGCTTACAGGCGAGGAGCCTGTCTCTATGAACTTCTTCGGTTTCACGCCAAAGGCTTTTGACAGCTTCATGGGCTACTGGGAGAATTTCAAGAAGACAAGCATCAGGGAGATGAAGGCTGAGTGTCTTCTTCCGAACGGTGTATCCGCAATGGTCGAGGCAGGAGAAGGCTCTGTGAAGGTATTCACAACTCCGGACAAATGGTTTGGCATGACATATCCAGAGGATAAGGCAAATGTCATGGCAGAGCTGAGGAAGAAAATTGAGTCCGGATACTATCCTGAGAAGCTCTGGGAGAAATGATCATAGGGCCTGTAAGATAGTTTGTGTAAATGGGAAATGCTACTGTAAGGAAGGAGATACAGCAGATGACCAAGAAAAGCACAAAGGAAAAGGATGCCATCGACCAGATACTCGACCAGCTGGACCTGCATGGAATGACGCAGGAG
>CASEGX010000112.1 GCA_949287505.1 uncultured Spirochaetales bacterium
AAGATCACATACGAACCTCTTGAAGAGAACTTCAAGACAGGTGTGCGCAATCTCGTGAAGTGGTATCAGGAAGGTCTTATTGATCCTGAGATTTTCACCCGCGGACCGAAGGGAAGAGATACTCTTCTTGCAGCAAACCTCGGAGGTATGACACATGACTGGATCAGTGCCGTTGACTACAACACGAAACTTACTTCCGATATTCCCGGCTTCAAGATGGTCGGTATCGCTCCTCCTGCAGACCAGAACGGTGTAGTGAAGGAGAGAACAATGAGATATCCTGGTGTCGGCTGGGGAATTTCATCACAGTGTGAAGATCCTGTCACCGTGATCAAGTTTATGGATTATCTTTTCACGGAAGAAGGCAGCAATCTCATGAACTGGGGTATCGAAGGTGTCAGCTATTATGTTGACGAGAACGGTCAGAAGCAGTTCTATGATACAGTTCTCAACAGTGATCAGACTCCTGTCGGATACCTGAGAAGCATCGGTGCTCTTTACAGAGTCGGTATGAACCAGACAGGTGAGTACGAGATTGTTTCCACAAACGATGAAGGAAGAGCTGTCATTGAACTTTATGAAGCACATCCTGAATGGTATGACCAGAGCCAGCCTCCGTTTGCTGACGGTGAGCTTGACATGAAGTACTTCCCTGAAGATGAGACGAGGTACGAGAGAATCATGGGTCAGATCCAGCCGTATGTGGAAGAGAAGCTTCAGAGCTGGATTCTCGGAACAAGCGACTTCGATGCCGATTATGATGCTTTCATCAAGGAACTTCACACCCGCGGTATCGATGAGGCTATCGAGATCAACCAGAGAGCTTACGATTTCTATATCGAAAGCAGTCAGAATATCTGACAATAATATCAAACGGAAAAGAGGGGTGCTCAGGCGCCCCTCCCTGTGAGGAGGACAATATGGGAAAGAAAAAGAACCTGATTTATGTATTTGCAGATCAGTGGCGCTATCATGCAATGGGCTGCAGCGGGGAGGACCACGTCAATACTCCTGCGATGGATGAGTTCGCCCGTGACAGCGTTTTCTGCAATAACGCTCTTTCAACTTACCCATTGTGTTCTCCTCACAGAGCTGCATTGCTGACGGGAAAGAATCCTCTGTCCCTCGGCATGTGGACAAATTGCAAGATAGGTCTTAATGAGAATGTGATGCTGTATCCTCAGGAAGTGGCGATATCCGATGTGCTTCATGAGGAAGGTTATCTGACAGGGTATGTGGGCAAATGGCATCTTGATGCAAGCGAGATGAATTTTTTTCCGTCCCCTGAATCAGGTGCCGTGGAATGGGATGCCTACACCCCGCCCGGAGAAAGACGGCATAATTTCGACTACTGGTATTCATATGGTGCGATGAACAGACACATGCATCCTCATTACTGGCACGACAGCAGCAGAATGATAAACATAAACCGGTGGTCCGCCGAACATGATACGGATGTTTTCATAAAATATCTTGAAAGCGTGAAGAATGAGGACAGACCGGTCCTGGCCTTCCTTTCATGGAACCCTCCCCATCCTCCTTATACCGATATAGATGACAGAAGGAAGGCTCTTTACACAGAAGATTACGCATTCCGTCCCAATGTGCCTGAAGAGTGGAGAAGCGACAGCGATTATCTGGAGAAAAGACATGACTATTTTGCGGCAGTTGCAGGGCTGGATGAGCAGTTTGGCCGACTGATCAGCTATCTGAAGGAAAGCGGAATGTATGACAATTCCATCATTGTCCTTTCAGGTGACCATGGGGATATGATGGG
>CASEGX010000113.1 GCA_949287505.1 uncultured Spirochaetales bacterium
AGGTAATATCGAAGGTGAAGTAGCTGTCATCATAAGACTGTGTATACCAGATTGTCTTTACCTGCTCTGCACTGATGGATACAGGATAATCTGCTACAGGAGTAACGGCCGCACCGACATTGCCGCTCTCGCTCTTTCCATTGCAGCTCCAATCAAAATAGACATTCTCAGCAGCATTTCCTGCAACCATCTCAGGATTATTCAAAGCAAACTCAACCTCAGGAGCCTCCCCTTCTGCATATGTCTTTCCAGAAGCCCATTCAAGTACCGAGAAATCAAACATATCAAGTGTATAGGCCTGTCCGGTGATGATCTCTTCTGCTGTGAAAGTTGCAGATATTTCTGCCGGATAATCCAGAGCTTCAACTGTGAATTCCTTTGACTCGATACCATCTGCGTACTCACTCCAATGGCTGTTTGTTGAACCTGTGAATGTGAATGTAAGTTTTCCATCGAGAGGTACTGATGCAGGTGCTATTGTGTAATTGCCACCGAATGAAAGCTCTGTATCTGCATTGTATCCACTTGCAAATACAGGATATACAATGAACTCACTTCCATCAAAAGCTTCATTGACATAGAAGACATGATCCTCTGCAACCTCGATGACCATATCCTTGAGATAGTCATATTCAAGAGCAATCTCTATTGTCGTCTCACCTTCGTCAAGCGTTCCTGTAAGATAGCCTGTCTCATCAGCGTCTCCGACTTTTACAGAACCCTTGATTGAAGAAGCTGTCGCGTATTTGCCATTCTCCACATACTTGTACGAAACTGTTGCAGTTGCAGACATTGCATTGTTGTTGAATCTGACATCATCGGAACCGGAAAGAGAAGAGCCAAGTGTGATCGTAAGGTTTTCCGTGTCCTCAATAGCCTCGAACCTGTATGCGCCTGAAACAGGAGTTCCATCAGCTTCCTTACCTTCGAGAACTTTATATACATTGATGATGTCTGTCCCATCTCCGAAAAGACCCCTCTGGTAGTAAGTTCCTTCTGCTACAGAATATGCAAGCTCACCATTCCATTCATATGTTTCCGCTACAATCGGTTCCACATCACCTGTGTAATGTGCAGTGAAGTCATAGTCAGCTTTGACTGACGGCTGGAATGTAAGTGTCACCTCCACAGATGTCTCGGCATCTGCATCAGCTGTATTGAGGTCTGCAAAAGAAGCTGTACTTACCGTGTAGTCAGAAGGAGCGATTGTCTTTGACTTCTCAGCACCATTTACGGAGTAATATGCAGTAACTGTAAGATCCTCTGGTGCGATAGAAGCAGAATTGACAGATGCTGTATCAACCGTTGCAGGTCCTTTGACTTCAATCCTGTTCACATCATAGGCTGTAATGTAACCAACGACCTCGTACGGCTCACCATACCAGTCAAGACCAGCAACTGCAGTAAGCTTACCGCCGTTTTTCACACTCGTATCATCATAAGAAACGATGTTCTTAAGCGTGTCAGTACTGTCATCATTATACTTGACAGATACAGTGAACACTGAAGGATCATACTTCTGTCCGTTGAAAAGAACAGCAGTCTGATTGATATCAGCGGAAACAACTGCTTTCGGGAAAACCGGGCCCTGATCACAGCTGACCGCAAGAACAACCATCAGAACAGTAAGAACTGTTGCGATAATAGTTTTTCTGGATCTCATAATCCTCTCTCCTTTAAATTATCTACAAAGAAGTCTACCCCCCCCCGGTATAAATTTGTCAAGCATGCAGCTCCTCGAATTTGTAATATTTCAATGCTATAATCTAGTCATGATGAAAGCTGAGGAGATAATCAGGGAGTTTTCCATTCCAGGAAAACCTGTAAGCATTAAGAGCAATAAGCAGGGTCACATAAACACGACATTCATTTCCACATTCGATGATGGAAGGAAATATACGCATCAGATGATCAACAGCATCGTTTTTCCTCATCCTGATGAGCTGATGGAAAACATCTCAGCCGTGACTGAACACATAAGAAGGAAAACAGGAAGAGATGATAGCACGCTTCGCGTCATTCCCGCAGTCTCGGGAAAACCATATTTCGTAGATGATGAGGGAAATTACTGGCGCACCTATTCCTATATCGATGGCGTCATTTCATATGACAGGGTTCCGGATGAGAAGATTGCATACAGTCTTGGAAAGGGAATAGGAACATTCCAGTCATTACTCTCTGATTTCGACAGCACTTCCCTCCACATTGTCATTCCACGTTTCCATGATATGAGAATGAGATTCAAGCAGCTCAACGATGCGGCGAAGAAGGACCGGAAAAACAGACTCCGCCTCGTCAACGCAGAGCTCTCCTTTCTCATGGATAACAAGGAAAGAGGAGAAAGAATCTGGGATGGTTTTGAAACCGGAATGCTTCCTTCTCATGTCACACACAATGACACGAAGATAAACAATGTGCTTTTCTCTGAGGATACAGGGGAAGCTAAATGCGTGATCGATCTCGATACCATCATGCCAGGAACCATCCTTTTCGATACGGGAGACATGATCCGCACAGCATGCTCTACAGCTGATGAGGATGAGAAGGACATAGAGAAGATGGAGTTCTCAGTTCCATTCTATAAAGCTCTGATTGATGGATACATGGAAAGCGCAGCTTCCTTCCTATCCGAAGAGGAAAGATCCTTGATAAAAGAATCGGGAAGGACAATCACAGAAATCATGGCCGTGCGCTTTCTCACCGATTACCTTGCAGGCGACACATATTACAAGACTTCGTATGATGATCATAATCTGGTAAGAGCAAGAACCCAGATAGCACTTATGAAGTCAATGGACAGACAGTGGAAGGACTTCTAGTCTTTTCCTCATGAAGAGAGTCTTCTCCACAGGACTGTCATTATACTGATCGGTAAACTCGAACCCGAGCTTCTGATAGAGCTTCACGGCACTGTCAAGCTCGGGAAGGGTATCAAGATACAGCCACTCGTAGCCAGAAATCGCGGCATCATCAATTATCCTCTTTGTAAGCAGTGTGGCAATTCCCTGACCGCGGAAGGATGGACGCACATACAGTCTCTTGAGTTCCCCGTCCCGTTCATTCAGTCTTCTGAGCGCGATGCAGCCCGCAGTCTTTCCATCAGACAGCGCAACATACAGCCTTCCATCCGGCATTCCATATTTAAGGCCCGGATTGTCTTCCTCTTCATCATAATGCTGGATGTCCAGATACAGCTGAAAAGAGGGATTGAGAGAAACAAGCATCTGAGTGTATTCAGAGAAGAGCACTTTTACCTCTTCTACCCTGTCATAACCTGGGACAATCTCAATCATTTAAAAGGCCCCTCCCTTTTCTAAGATAGATGATGAATACGGTGCTGGATATCACCCACGTTATCGGATAGGCAAGATAGATAAGCATGATACTGTGAGAGAAAAGAAGAGCGACACGCACGAATATGACACGGAATATGCACCATGAGGAGAGAAGGACGAGCATTGGTATGAATGCTTTTCCACAGCCCCGGAGGATACCGGCGCTTCCATGTGAGATAGCGGGAAGAAAATACAGTAGAGCCTCAATCCTGGCCTGTCTTGTTCCATACATAATCACATCGGCATCATCTGTGAAAAGGCGTACAAGAAGAGGTGCGAAGGCAAAGAGCAGAAGGCCAAGGATCTCCCCAGAGACCGCATCCATCACCAGGCCCAGCCTCATTCCCTGCCTTGTCCTGTCGATATTCCCAGCTCCTGTGGTCTGTGCGACAAAAGTTGTCAGAGCAAGAGAGAATGATGTGATTGGCAGAAGGACAAAACCCTCAATCTTTCCATATACACCGAATCCGGCTATCGCAGCAGAAGGGAATGTGTTCACGGAAGCCTGAACAACGGTATTTGCAAAGCCGACAATCGAATTCTGCAAACCGGAGGGAAAGCCGTAGCTGAGGATTCTCCTCATCTCGCGTTTATCCATGCGTATCTCCCTTATCCTTATTCTCATTCCAGCCTCCCCTTTCAGAAGACGGATGAAACACAGAAGAGAGCTTACGGCCTGTGAGATGATGGTCGCGAAAGCTGCTGAGCCGACCCCCAAACCGAAACCTGCAATGAAAAGAATGTCCAGAACTATATTGATAACAGACGATATGATCAGGTAATAAAGAGGATGGCGGCTGTCTCCAAGCGCGTTCATCACACCCATGAGTATGTTGTACATGACGGAGAAGAAAATACCTGCTGAATATATACGGAAATAATCGGTGCTGAGATCGATGAGGCTATCAGGAGTAGAGATCCATCTCAGGATAAGCGGAGTGAAGGAGACAGCAAAAACAGTCAGTATGATTCCCGCGATTATCCCGAAAGCTATGTCAGAGTGAATAGCTCTCAGTGTCCTCTCCTTGTCTCCTGCACCAAAGGCATGGGAAATCACGACACCGGCACCAACTGCAAGTCCATTGAAGAACCCGACCATCATGAAAATAAGAGACCCTGATGAAGAGAGGGCTGCAAGCGCCTCTGGTCCAAGGAAATTGCCAACAATGAGCGTATCGGCCGCATTGTACAGCTGCTGAAAAAGATTTCCCAGGAAAAGAGGAAATGCAAATGATACTATTTTCCCCGGAATGGATCCGGTGGAGAAATCAACGGTGGAAGAAGAGGCTGCCATGGCACGGATTATAGCGCCATGAAAATAAGAAGCA
>CASEGX010000114.1 GCA_949287505.1 uncultured Spirochaetales bacterium
AGACGAGAACCTGTCTGAGGATATGCAGGAGCTTGTGGGCCTTCTTACGGAGGTCCCAGGCATTGGAGAAAACTCCGCGAAGAATATTCTTTCTGTAATAGGCACAGACATGTCCAGATTTCCATCTGCAGCTCATCTTGCCTCCTGGGCTGGCGTATGTCCTGGAAACAATGAGAGTGCAGGGAAAAGGAGAAGCGGCAAGACGCGCAGGGGGAATACCCTGCTGAGGACGACACTTGTCCTCTGTGCACAGGGTGCTTCAAGAGCTAAGGGTTCTTTTTTCGCTGCACAGTATTCAAGGCTTATGATAAGAAGAGGAAAGAACAGAGCGAAGATGGCTGTTGCGCACTCACTGCTGATTGCCATCTATTACATCATAAGAGACCGTGTTCCATTCAAAGATCTAGGAGAAGATTACTACAACAAGTTCAATACCGAGAGCAAGATAAACATGTACATCAAGAAACTTGAAAACCT
Organism: uncultured Spirochaetales bacterium; assembly: GCA_949287505.1. GTDB lineage: Bacteria > Spirochaetota > Spirochaetia > Sphaerochaetales > Sphaerochaetaceae > Ornithospirochaeta. Next base: position 478 of record CASEGX010000114.1, read on the forward strand.
TGGTGTGTCCGTAAGTATAGCTCCAGTTCCAGCTGTTGGCTGAATAAAGAAACAGCAGGCATATTTCCGCGAATGTACCTGCTGCCAAAATGTTTCGAACGACCTTTGTGCCGCACTATATTCATGTCCCAAGCCTCAAAACTCAGGATCAAGTCTCATAAAAAATAATGGAAGAAGCATAGATTGAAAGAAACCATCCTTATCTCTTACTGTGTGAATAACCACAAACACAACAAGGAGAGAAAAAGGAATGGCTTCGTTTATCAATAAGTTGATGAGAAAGCTCCTTAATGTCAACAACGTTACATTCAGAGAGCCTGCATTCAGGATGGACAGAAAGGGACAATGGCATCTTACTGTCCAGGCGATGCTTGGCAGGAGGATTTCATCCATATGCCCGAAATGCGGGAGGAAATGCCCCGGCTATGACAGCAGGAATGGCGTCCGCAGATGGAGGGGCCTGGATCTCGGGGGAATCATCGTCGAGATAGAATGCAGCTCGGTGCGGATTGAATGCCCTGAGCATGGTGTCGTCAGCGCGTCTGTTCCATGGGCCTATGACGGAAGCTCTTTCACCAAGGACTTTGACCGCACTGTCGCATGGCTTGCAACAGCGATATCGAAGTCTGCCGTATGCGAGTTCATGAGGATAGACTGGAAGACTGTTGGCAGATGCGTTTCCCGTGCTCTCCATGATATCGAACCGGATTTCAGTGCAAGGCTTGATGGGCTTGTGAACATAGGGATTGATGAGACAAGCTACAGGAAGGGGCACAAGTACATCACAATCATCGTGAATCACGATACGAATACGGTCGTATGGATTCATGATGGTCATGGAAAGTCCGTGCTGGAAATGTTTTACAGGGGGCTTACCGAAGAGCAGAAATCATCCATAAGGGTCGTCACAGGCGATGGCGCGAGATGGATTACGGAGTGCGTGAATGAGTACACTCCGGACTGCGTCAGGTGTATGGATTCCTTCCATGTCGTCGAATGGGCGATGGCTGCCCTTGATTCTGTACGCATCGATGAATGGAATGCAGCGAGGAAGGAGCTTTCTGAGCTGCGGAAATCTATAGAGCCAAAGCGGGGAAGACCGAGGTCGGATGATGAGACATCTGCCATCATCAAAGAAGCGAGGGACAGGGCTGAGTCAATCAAGAAGTCATCGTTCGCTGTCGGCAAGGCTCCTGAGAACCTTACGGAAAGCCAGAGGATAAGGCTTGAGAAGATAAGGCATGACAACAAGCGCTATTACCGTGCCTATGACATGAAGGAGAAGCTGAGGATGATTCTCAAGTCCCATGATGCACATGAGGCCCGCATCCTCCTTGATAAGTGGAGATGGAGAGCCTCTCATTCCCGCATCGAAGCCTTCAAGGTGCTTTCCAGGAAGATAAAGCGCAACCAGGAGTTCATTCTGAATACAATCAGGTTCGGACTCAGCAATGCAAGGATTGAAGCAACCAATAACAAGATAAAGCTCATCATACGAAAGGCATACGGCTTCAGGAACATCGATTCCATGATGGATATGATTTATCTTGTATGCTCCAACATTAAAATACAGCTTCCTAATCGCCCTATTCCTTTGCGGATAGTAGCTTGAGAGCTTGTGGTTATATTTGTTTACCCACTTTCATGCACAAAGAGCCAAAAATAGAAAGCCTTTAATCCTTGAAGGTGCCAGACAAACAGGAAAAACATGGTTACTGAAAGAATTTGCAAGGACCGAATATGAATATTCCTGCTATCTACTTTTTGATCAGAATCCCCAACTTTCTGAGATATTCCGAAATCCTTCTGATATATCATTCATAACAAAATCGTTAGCTACAATTTTTGGCAGCATCACCAAACCGCGGGATACTCTTTTCATTTTCGATGAAATTCAAGCGTGTCCGGAAGCTATGACGAGTTTAAAATACTTTGCAGAATTAGCACCTGAATACAATATAGTAGCAGCGGGCTCTCTTCTTGGGATTGCCGAACATAGTACTTATTCATTTCCTGTAGGAAAAGTTGAATTTTTGACATTATATCCGATGACCTTTTGTGAATTCCTTTATGCAATTGGGAAAGAAAATATCGCTAAGGCAATTGCAGAAGAAAATCACAGGTTGCTCAAAGCCTTAGGAAACGAAACATCCCTACTTTATAGACAATATATTTATATAGGAGGTATGCCAGAAGTTGTACAATCATTCGCTGATAGCAACGGTATGGATTACATTATACCCCGAGAAATACAAAACGACATCCTCAAATCTTATAG
>CASEGX010000115.1 GCA_949287505.1 uncultured Spirochaetales bacterium
AAGGCTACGAACCGTCCACCGCATATCATCCTTGAGAAAAATGCCAAAGCGTATTACTGCGAATCATGCAACAGAGTCTATGCAATCTCCGATGCGAAGTGATTATGCCGCCTTCATCCTGCAGGACAAGCCCGGCAGGTTTTCTGGCGGCATACTTTATAAATGCTGCATTGCAATTCAGTGATAACAATTTTGCATCAAGGAAAGCAATCTCAGAAGAGATATCATCATCCTGATTATGGAAAACCATAGCAAGGCAATATTCAGGATTCTGCCTGTTGGCCAGATTTAGGTTGCCGCTTTCATCGATATGACAAGACAAGCCCCTTACAAAGAAATTGCCAGAGGTCTACCTCTGGCCCTACGGCGGGGAACTCGCCCCTGTTCGGCTTGGTTGTCCAATATAGCATAGTTGATATGAATTGAATAGGCTTCTTTGTCTAATCTTCTTTAGCAGGTTTAAAGATAGTAGATCTATTGTTTAGAAAATATGTGTGCATAATGTATCTTTTAGATTTTCCCGGAATCTTTTCTATGAAGGCTTTCTCTATTCCCTGTTACTTAATGCTTTCTTCCTGTCTGTGTCTGGCAGTGTTCTGCTTTGATATGGAAACTCTGATATAAGCTACTTGATTAAGTCCTTCTCTTTGCTTGGTCTGAGCCATAGCTTGGAGAGAAAAGTATGTCAACAGAGTTGTTTTCTATTCTGATGTAGAAATAGATTAGAAATGGATTTTATTTTTTTAAAGAAAAACCCGCTGAAAGCGGAGTTCAATGCCCAGAGGGGGACTCGAACCCCCATCACCTTTCGGAGACTAGTACCTGAAACTAGCGCGTCTACCAATTCCGCCATCTGGGCGAGACTCATAGATAATACTTATGTTTTCGATTATGTGCAAGCCGGCCCATGAAACATGAGCCGGATAAATTCACACAAGCCTTGCCTCTGCCCCTTCGAGATATTTCCTGATCGGAAGATGCTGAGGGCATTCCTTCTCGCATTTCCCGCATTTTATGCAGCTGGAAGCTTTGCCGGATTTCCCGTCGGCTATCAATGCCTTATAGTCATTCTTCGGTCTTTCCTTGTTGTCCATGACTGCTTCGTCATTGAGCATGCGGAAGATGTCCGGGATTGCAATCTTCTGAGGACATCCCGGGGTGCAATAGCGGCATGAAGTGCATTGAATAAGCTGGAGTTTATCCACACGGCTCTTAACTTCGTTTATTGCAGCCATCTCCTCTTCTGAAAGCTTCTTCAGAGGTGAGAAGAGCTGGATATTCTCTTCAAGCTGCTCCATTGTGCTCATGCCTGAGAGGATGGCGAGAACACCATCGAGTCCTGCAGCGAATCTGAGTGCATAGGAGGCCGGAGTATCTTTGAAAGGTTCTGTAAGCTGTGGCTGGAGATTTGAGAGAATCCCGCCTTTCACCGGTTCCATGATTACAATCGGTTTGTCATGCTTTCTTGCAACTTCATAGATCCTGCCTGACTGCACCCTCGGATTTGTCCAGTCAAGGTAATTGATCTGAAGCTGGACGAACTCCGTCTCCGGATGCTCCGTGAGAACCTCGTCAAGCATTTCCGGCGTGTCATGGAATGAGAAGCCGAAGTGACGTATCTTTCCTTCCTTCTTGAGCTTCTGGCAATATGACCAGGCATCATACCTGTCGAATATCGGTTTATGCTCCTTGTTCACATTGTGCAGGAGATAGAAATCGAAATAGTCGAGGCCTGTACGCCTTAGCTGCTCCTCAAACATCTTTTCCGGCGTCAGTTCTTCAGTCAGCGCCCATCCTGAGAGCTTTGAAGCCAGTGTATAACTGTCCCTTGGATGTCTTGACCCTATTGCTGCTTTGAATATCTCTTCCGATCCCTGATACACGTATGCCGTATCGAAATACGTGAAGCCTTTCTCGAGGAAACGATCAGCCATTGCTGATGTCTTCTTGAGATCAATATTGCCATTGTCGTCTTTTGGAAGACGCATCAGGCCAAAGCCAAGCTTGCTTTTGTTAAGCTGATACAAATCACTCATGCCAGTATATTAGCATCCTTTTCCTTTCTTGCATGGAAAATCATATCAAGCCGACAGCTTTTGCGACATCCTCCAGTCCTATTGCCTTGAAGACCTCGGTCTTCAGTTCCACAAAAACGGAGACTGCTGCATTCAGTACTTTTTCTGTAAGCGGCATATCCGGTGATACATAATCAAACTGGGAAGGGTCTGCAGTCTCTCCTGTTGGCGTGAATTCCGTGAAATTCCAGTCAGACGTCCTCATGCTGCCTTCGATTTCCTCTTCCTGGTCATCTGGCAGAGCAGGATAGAAGTCGATGCCTGTGATCTTTTCGACCTCATCAACAGTCATGGCGAAGCTCTGCAGTGATTTATCTGAGTTCTCATTAGGAAGGACGAAGCCGATTGCCTTTATCTCAGGATCGGTATAATCGAGGATGGTCTTGTAAAAACGCTTCGGGACAGCAACCTCGTTCTCTCCGATGGTCTCATAAGGCCCGTCAGTCAGCACAGGACCTGTCACTACATAGATTTTCTCGTTGTCATAGGCCATTGTTCTCACAACAGCTTCTAGCTCTGCCCAGATGCCACGGTTGAATGACGGATCCTGTGGACACATGTTTGACAGGTAGAAAGTATCGCTCATGGCTTCTTCTGACCATTTGAAATCCGCAGCCGGTGCCATATGTCCTCTGTCGTATCCTGATCCTCTGTAATCATCGAGTTCGGCAGAGCCTGTCCTGACGCTGTCATCCGCCTTGAAGCTGTCACTTCTTTCCTCTCCGCCAAGGACCTCATCCTTTGTCAGCTCATATGCGACATATGCAGGAAGCTCGTATTCCTCATTATAGGAAAGCGTGTAGCCTGTATGCTTTATGATCTGATTCCCCTCGATTGGGGCCGGCAGTTCCAGTCCCTGTATTTCTCCGTCAGCTGTAATGACTGCTTCATTGCTCTCTTTGGGTGTTATGAAGCAAAGAACAAGAAAAACGATGATTAGTATTATGAGTGTTATCAGAAGGCGCTTAAGCTTGCTTTTCTTTCTTTTTCCGGTTGCCAAGATGTTCTCCTTACACGCGTGATTATACTCCTAATTCCGCCTTCCTGGCATGAAGCGGGGTCTGCAAAGGCCTTTTATGCAGGCATGGATGTAGATGACAGAGAAGACTGCGATAGTCTCAAAAAGCGTTGCAAGGTTTCCTGCAGGCGGTGCAGTGAATAGTGTATGCACAGGCATTGATGAGCCTTCATAGTTCACGACAAGCGCAATGAAGAGATTGTTTGCTATATGCATGGCAGCAGCTGTCTCAAAACCATCTGTCGCGATTGATATGAACATTGCACCGGCACCCCACAGGAAATAGCAGATGACAGGAAGAAGTGCATTCGAGGCTTCAGCAACTTCTCTGTTTCCGATATGGGGAAGCGCAAAAAGCAGGCCGGAAATGATAATGAGCGGCAGCGAGGCAATCAGGGACTCTGGCATTTTCTCCTTTGTCACGAGGCGAAGAGGCATGACACGGAAGAGAAGTTCTTCCGAAAGTGCCTGCATCGGGGTGAGAAGAAGCACAGGTATGGCATTGAGAAGGAGCACTGCTTGGTTGATTCTGTTGAAATGCATGCTCTTTCCCCGGATTAAAGCCGCTGCTGCCATGAGTGCAATGTAAATCAGAAAAGCTTTCCAGAACACGCTCCGGCGGAAAACACCAGATGAGCCTGAGAGAATGGTCCTGAAATCCGTATGAAGCAGGAGGTGAGTTCCCAGCAGCATTGAGAGAAAAAGAAAGATATAGGGGATATGAAGATAGACATATGCAGCAGCGTCTTCCGGGAGACCATGAAGACCTGTTGCCGCTCTCTGGAAGAGGACAGCAGCTATTGAGCCGGGGATGAGCCAGCAGAAAAGAGAAACTGCTATGACAGAAAGGACACGAGCTGTTGAGAATGTCTTCATGCGCTTGAGGTTAGCATATTGATGTGTTTTGTCCTATAATCCGCATATGACTGATCTGGCAGATCTGATGGATATGATAGAGAAAGGCATGGTGCTTGTTTTCCCTACAGAGGAGAGTGCCCGCGCCTTTTCAACGCTTTATGTGTTCAGGAGGAAGAAAGGTCTGCTTGCTTCTTCTTGTATTGCTTTTGATAGCTTCTCTTCGCTATTCATGCCTGAAATTGCAGGTAAAAAACCTTCTGGGGATATTGAAAGACTTATCTTTGCAAATTATTCGTCATCGCATTTATATAGCAGGATGAAGTATTTTGTCTCTCCTTCGTATCCAGAGCTGCAGGTACGCCTTCCTTCTTTCATACGTCCGATACTCCCATCGCTCGATGATGCCATTCAGCTGGAGCATAAGAACCGTGGCGCATCCGATGACCTGAGGATGCTCAGGAACGAGTACGGCGTTTATCTTGACAGGATGGCCTTGTACGAAAGTTCCTTTGCAGAGATTTCATTGCCACATACTTTACACTCCCATTATGCGGTTGTGAAGCCTTCTGTATTCCCGAAGGAAAGCAGGCTGATGAATGCTGTCGCATCTCTTCCCGATATAGAATGCATCGATGATCTTAAGGCTGATCTTCCAGCGCTGCAGGTATATGCGAATGAGAAGAATGAGATACGTGCACTGTTTCTGTCGATACGGAAGCTTGTCGATGAAGGGGTGACTCTCGATGAGATTGCAGTGTCTGCAGCTCCGCTTGAGAGGCTCCGTCCCTACATCGAGGATGAGGCATATCTGTTTGGTATCCCTCTTGATTTCCGTGAAGGCCTTCTCATCTCATCGACTTCTCCCGGGGCATTCCTTACGGGGTTGTATGAGATATACTCCTCTTCCTACTCCCTTGATGCTCTGAAGTCATTCTTCCTGAATCCCGCAATACCTTTCCGTGATCCTGCTGCCATGAGGAGATTCATAGCAGCATCTGTCAGGTTCTCCATCACAAGTGCTCCGGACAGAAAGAAGGACCGCTACATGAAATTGCCGAAAGAGTCCGGACAGGAGTATTACAGGATTCTCCGGCTCACTCTGGACAGGCTTATGACAGAAACGGATCCTCTCTTATGTGAATCACTTCTTCACACACTGATGTCAGCACTTCTCGCAGATGGGGAGTTTCATGATAATGCTGAGGATGAGGCTGTGTATTCATTCGCTATGAATGAGTTTTCATCATTTGTTTCTTCATCTCTCAAAGCAGCAGAGGCCGGTTATCTTTCTCTTTCTCCTGTCTTTCCTCTTTTCATGAGTTATCTGAGTACTCTCCGCTATGTTCCGCAAACCAGGGTTGAGGGTGTTGCTGTCTATCCCTTCACGCAAGATGCTGCAATTCCTTTCCGGTACAGGTTCATTATCGGCCTCAATAGCAAGGAAGGACAGGTAAGCGTCAAGAAAGCATCCTTTCTCTCTGACTATGAGCTTGTGGTAGAACGAAAGGAAGATGATATAACGGAGCCTCTTCTCGCCTTGTATGCTGCGATGACTGAGCATCTGGCGCTTTCAGCATCGTACGAGACGTATGCAGGATTCGCGCTTCCTCTTACATTCATGCTCTCAAGTGCGGAAAGCGCGCGTCCTTCAGCGCAGGATCCACTCAGCAGAGAGGAGACCTGCCTTCCTGTGTCCATCCTTCCCGTGCAGAAGAAAAGTTATGAAAGCGCGTTGCTTTCAGGTCTCCGTGAAAGGAATGAGAAGGATGATTTCACATACGGAAAAGCTGCGCCGGGGCGTTCTCTTCCCATCTCTCTTTCATATTCGTCATATAATGCGTATACGAAATGTCCTTACATGTATGCGCTGCAATATGTTTTCTCTCTCCGGGATCTTCCATCATATGAACCCGTTGATATGGACCATCTGGAAATAGGGTCTAGGCTTCACAGTATTCTTGAAAGATATTACAGGCAGAGCTGTCTTCCCGATGACATTCCACGGCTTTTTGATGAGGAGATGGCGCTCTGGAAAGATGGAAAGGTTCTCTCCGGTGACGGATCGCTTTCGGATATGCCTTCCTCTGCATCCCGCCCGACACCGTTCCTGCTTTCATATCTACGTGCACGCTACCTCCGGAGGCTGGAAGAGGTTGTGAGGAAGATGGACGAGGTGTCAAAGTCTTTGGAGGATGGAAGAGGGCTTGAGGAGTCACTTTCCGCGACATTCTCAGAGGAAGGGTTTGTACTTGATGGCCGGGTCGACAGGATTGCGGCGACAAAAGATGGAGGTGCGTACATCATTTATGACTACAAAAAAGGCCGGAGTTTCCAGAGCGCGCTCAAAGCTGAGAAGAGCTATCAGTTCCATATGTACAGGCTTCTTCTGAGTCGTGATGAGTATTTCTGCCACCCTGTCGCTGCCTCCTTCTTTGTCTCTCTTCTGGATGGAAAGGTGTCAGAATCTACAGAGTCTCCTTCAAAAGAGGATCTCATTGCCGGTCTTTCCTCAATGGCGCATGGTATCGCTGCAGGAGACTGGCATGCTGTGAGCAGTGACAGTAATTGTAAAGGTTGCATATACAGAGGAATCTGCAGAAGGAGGTTTGGTGTAAGATGACGATTCAGGAACTTCTTGATAGTGCTGATATAAAAGTATCGGAAGAGCAGATGAAAGCCATCATGACAGACCGCAGCGCTGTGGTTTCCGCTGGGGCAGGCTCTGGAAAGACTATGGTGCTTTCCCTCCGTTTCGTACGTCTTGTGCTCGACGGCAAGGCACACTCGGATGAGATTCTCACACTTACATTCACGAAGAAGGCTGCAGCAGAGATGTATGAGCGTATCTATTCCCTGCTTTCCGCCGCAGCCAGAAAGGATCCGGGGCTCGAGGCAGAGCTTTCCGAGCATTTTCCCAAAGCGCGTATCTCCACGATGGATTCCTTCTGGAGCGAGATAGCACGTACCGATTCCCTCCGCTATGGGATCACTCGTGATTTCCAGTCGCTGGAGGCAGAAGAAGGCGCGCTTGAGGAGCTTGTGAGTGAGGTCTATGAGACTCTCCAGAGCAAGGAGGAGCTGCAGGAAGGTTTCCTGACTCTTTCATCGCTTTACAAGAACCAGGAGATTCTTGAGCTCCTGATGCGTATTGCAGGAGAGGAGACAGATATTCTCACGGCCTTCAATGCCGGGAGAAATACAGAGTCATACAAAGCTTTCATCGCTCTGCTTGATAAGCGTCTGGAAGGACGTGCCTCATATGTTTTCTCATCCCTCATCTCTCTTGATAAGGAGAATCCAGGGAATGGACAGCACGAGGAGATACAGAAAGCCCTTGAAGCATACAGGAACGGAAACTACAGGGACCTCCCGACTTTCAATCTCAACAAGCTGAGGAAGGCGGTTGACAGGGAGCTGAAGGATTTCATAAAAAACGAGGATTGCAAGAGTTTCTTTGAGCGACTCAAGGCTCTGGAGAAACTGAAGGCCACATCATCTGATGCCGACGCTGTAAGCAAGGTACTTGAGTCTTTCATCGCGGCAGTGCAGAGCCAGAAGAGACTTGCCGGAAAGCTTTCCTATCGTGATACCGAGTCCCTTTGCCGGGAAGTTCTCCTGTCCAATACCGATGTCCGTGATTATTACAAGAAACGCTTTCGGTACATCATGGTTGATGAGTTCCAGGACAACAACAGCAAGCAGCGGGATCTCATTTTTCTCCTCTCTGAAAAGCCTGATGTGCATTCAGCCTCAATTCCATCCGTATCGGATATAGAAGAAGGTAAGCTTTTCTTCGTCGGGGATGACAAACAGTCAATCTATTATTTCAGAGGTGCTGATGTCTCCGTATTCCGCTCACTTCGTCTTGATATAGAGCGTATGAATGGAGAAACGCTATCTTTAACTGCAAATTACCGTTCCGAACCTGCTCTGATAAATCATTTTAATAATGTGTTTTCATCAGTGTTCTCCGCTGGTCCTTCTCCTGAGGATATTGAGAAGGAAGGCCTGATGGCAGATTTCACTGGCATGCCTTATACATCGTTCCATGCCTCGTTCGAGTCAATAAAGGCAAGAAATGCAAAGGAAGGAGTGAACCCTGGAATAGAGTTCCATGCAATCAATGCAGAGAGCGTGGAAGAAGGGGATGCTTCTTCAGAAGACTCAGAGGCTCTTTTCATATCTTCCCTGGTTTCAAGGATGGTGTCCTCTGATGATTATCTCATTCCTGATGGCAAGGGGGGATTCCGTCGGCCTGAGTATAGTGATATTGCGGTGCTTCTCCGTACAACAGCGCCGCAGATGCCTATCGAGCGGTCATTCCGTCTTTCCGGTATTCCGTACACCGTGCAGGAAAGCACATCGTCAACAGTGGAGGGCGTGGGCTGGGACATCTATGCTTTTTTGAATCTTCTTGTCTATCCGGAGGACAGGCTTGCATATATGGCGATTCTGCGCTCTCCATTTGCAAGAATCTCGGATGAGGGGCTTTTATTCCTTTCCGCAGATCATTCACCTGCATTCTCGTCTTCCCCATCATTCCAGAGAGAGGAGGACAGAGAGGCCTATGATAATGTAAAATCGCTTTATCTGAGGCTCCGAAGCCTTGTCGGACGCAGGCGCATTACAGAGATACTCACTATACTGTTTTATGAGAGCGGATATAACGCATATCTCCATTCATCCTCATTCCTGGAGGCATACATAGAGCATTTCAGCTACATATGGTCAGCAGCTTCTCTCTTCGATGCTGGAGGACGGTCGCTTCCTGCATTCCTTGATTATCTCAGGCCTCTTGTGGGGCAGGCGAGGAAGCTCCATAACGCCTCTGTCCAGCATCTTGAAACCAATGGTGTGCAGATCATGACGATACACCGTTCAAAAGGTCTGCAGTTTCCGATTGTCTTTCTCGCTGATTCTGATCATGGTTCTTCAGGGCAGGGCAGCCGGGATAATCTCATATCATTGGAAGGAAAGAATCCATGCATCATGCCGGACCTGGTGGATGGCAGCTCTAATCTCATAATCCAGGAGTGCGGAGCGTATAGCAGAAGAAGAGAGGAAGCGGAGCTTAGAAGACTTCTATATGTCGCGCTTACAAGGGCGGAGGACCATCTTGTCGTTACGGCCCATATACGTAAAAGACGTACAGGGCTCTCTCTTCTTGATATTTATAGGGAGGGGTATGCTGAAGAGCCAGGCGAGATTCCTTCCGAGAGTGAGGAGAGCCTCTTCCTGAAATCTGAGAGGACCGACAAAGCTTTCTGGTATATGCAGGACATTGCCCCTGTGCCGGGATATTCCCGTCGTCGTCTGGGCGTGAAGGATGCTTCACGCAAGGAGAGTGCTGCCGGTTATGGGACTGAGCTTCCGCCTCTTCCCTCAGATCTGGTCATCAGCGCACATTCTGCGTATGACACATTCGGTACAATGGTACACTCGCTTCTGGAAGCTGTGGTGAAAGGAGAAGATTTCATACTGAAATATCCTCAGGGTCTTACAGAGACAGAGAAGGAGACTCTCGATCTTTCGCTTGAATATATCCGTGAAAGCTTTCTCTCCTCAGCTTTCTATCGCAAGGTAATTGCAGAGGGTAGGGCAGAGACTGAGGTACGATTCTATTATCCGATGGACGGGATTGTGACAGAAGGCTCTGCGGATCTCCTTGTTTTCGGGAAAGAGTGGAATCTTGTCGTGGATTACAAGACGGACAGATTCATGGATGAGACGGAGCACACAGGACAGATTGCAGCCTATGCCAGAGCCATGGAAGAGCTTTATGGGAAGAAATGCTATGCCATCCTCCTGTATGTCAGAGGATGGCATAAAGGCACTCCTGTTGATAAAGATGGAAATCCTGTCAGAGGGCTTTCACTGCTCTGACCATTCTTTCCAGGGCTTTCATCACACGGATTCTCGATGTTCCGTAATTGAAGCGCACGAAGTTTTTCCAGTCGCTGCCGAACCATGTGCCGTCATTCATGGCAACTCCTGCCGCCACTCCGAAAAAGCGTGAGAGAATTCCGCCGCCTTCTCCGCCTTTGTATCTGTCCGGATGGCTCAGCACTTCGGTCTCTATCTTCTGGTAATACTCGCTGCAGTCGATGAATGTGACAAAAGAGGCATCGCCGTTTACCATCTTCAGTCCCGGGCAGTTAGCCTCCAGATAGCTTCTTGCCGCAGCTGCAGTCTCGCCGAGATACCTGCATAGGTCCTTGTTGTATTCAGCTCCTTTTGTGTATGCCGCGTATGAGAGCTCTCCTGCTGTAAGTCCAGGTTCATCAAGCCACAATGCGCTTTCTGCATTTCTGAATTCTGCTTCCATATCGCTGTCTGAGAAGACTGCGAAAGCACAATGCTCTCCCGCGATATTGAACGTCTTTGAAGGCGCGAAGAGCGTAATGCATCTGGCTCCGACACGCTCATTGGCAAGCCCCATCGGAATGTGCTTTGCATTCGGGTGCACAAGATCGGAGTGGATCTCGTCGGAAATCACAGTGATTCCTCTTTTCTTTGCCGTTTCCAGTACGAATACAAGTTCTTCTTCTGTGAACACGATTCCTGATGGATTCTGCGGAGAACAGAAAATGATCATGTCTGCATTCTCAGCATCCGATGCAAAACGCTCCCTGTCGAGATAGAACAGACCGTTTTCATAGCCGAGATTGTGCTCGATCAGCTCTCTGCCATTTCTCTTGGTTATCTCTCTGAATGGTCTGTACATGGGTGAGCAGACAAGAATCTTCGCACCCTTTTCCGTGAAGAGGTTCATAGAGAGGGAGAGTGCATGAAGCAGTCCCTGTGCGAATATGATTTTCTCCTTGGGGAGTATCCATCCATGCTTTGTTCTCATCCATGCGGCTACATGTGCGTTGTCCTTCGGGAATGAAGGGTAGCCATAGATTCCGAGGCCGGCGAGAGTCTTGGCAGCTTCCTGTATGTGTGTTTCTGGATAGAAATCCATATCTGCAACCCAGAAAGGTTCTGCAAGCGGATTAGCTGAGATGTTCTCGATAGCTTCCCTGTTCCATTTGATGCTGTTTGTGTTACGTCTGTCTGCTGATATATCGAAATTCATTTCTTCTCCTTGCTCCTGTATTGTCTCAGCAGGTCTGAGCTTGGAACCAGTCCTTCGTACTGACCTGTCGCACCTTTATAATCTATAGCATTCTCAGGGCATCTGTGGTAGCAGGCAAAACATGAGATGCAGTTGTCGGAGAATGCTGCTTTTCCATCCACAAGCGATATATTGCCCATCGGGCATATCCTTACGCATGTGCCACATCCGGTGCATTTGCCTTTTATGCTCAGTGCATCGTTTTTCCTCGGTTTCATGGCCGCTGATGACATTGCCCTGACAATCCTCCAGCCCGGGCCCCTGTGAGGAATCCTGATTTCCTCCTTTTCTATATCCTGTACCGTTTCTTCCAGTTCTTTCTCGATAGAAGCTGCCATTTCATCGGTTTTTTCCTTGCTGACTGCCTTCTTCTGAAGCGGAAGATAGGCATCTGGAAGCCTGAATGATTTTCCATATGACAATGCTATTCCGATGTCTGAAAGAGATGCGGAGAGGTCGTGGAGCGTATAAAGAGGAAATGCTCCGCATGTTGCAATACCGAAGACGTAGCCAAGAGAGGAGTTGTCTCTTTCGGCAAGATACCCCTTTATGAAATCCCTTACAGGATATGGAAGACCCCAGCAATAGACGGGGAAGATAATCCCGAGCCTGTCCGTGTCTTCCGGTAACTCGTAGTATCCTGAGAGGAATTCATCGATGAAATGAATTTCTGCATCCTTGAATCTCTTTGCTATATAGAGGCTGTTTCCTGTTCCTGTGTGTACTGCGATTACTGTCTTCATCTGGAGAACTCCGTTTCATCCATTTCCTTTATGATTCTCACAGTCTCATCAGTATCCTCATCGGTTACATTGAGCGATGTGACAATTCTTCCCATTCCGGCATCCTCGAGAAAAAGGACACCTTTTCTCCTGAAGGCTTCGATTATTGATGCGATAGGGTAGCGGGATGTGAAGAATATCATATTCGTTGATGATATCCGCACATCGGCCCATCCGCTTTCTTCCAGTGCCCGGGATATCGCTTCTCTGTGCTCATGGTCATCTTTCAGTCTGGCAATATTGTTCTCCAGGGCATAGATTCCGGCTGCGGCCAGTATTCCTATCTGGCGCATTCCTCCTCCGAGGATTTTCCTGCATCTCTTCGCTTCCCTGATGAATTCACGGGTGGATGAGAGTACCGAGAAAGCCGGGCATCCAAGTCCTTTCGAGAGGCAGAACGTGATGTCATCCGCAGTTTCTGCATAATCCTTGACCGATATCCCCGTCTCTACAGAGGCATTGAATATCCTCGCGCCATCCATATGAACCCAGAGACCATGTTTTTCCGATACTTCCTTGATCCCTCTCAGATTCTCCATCGGGTAAATGAGTCCAGATGTCGTGTTCTCTGTCTCAATCATCGCTGTCTCTGACATGTCATAGGCATAGCCGTGTATATTCTTCTCGATATCCTCTCTTGTCATTATGCCGTTGTCAGAACGGGCAAGGACCGGAAGCGTTCCTGAAAGGGATACCACAGCTCCTATTTCATGTCTCACGATATGTGATTCAGGTGCACAGATGACCTCTTTGCCTCTTCCTCCCTTTATCATGTGAGGTATAAGGTTACCCATGCAGCCTGAAGAGACGATGAGCGATTCTTCCTTTCCTGTAATCTCCTCAGCCATTCTCTGAAGCTTCTGGGCTGTCGGATCTTCTCCGTAGACATCATCTCCTGTCTCGGCCGCGTACATTGCCTTTCTCATTGCTTCTGTAGGCTGTGTGAATGTATCAGATCTGAAATCCTTCATATTTTCTCCTCCCTTATGCTTTCCAGAATGCTGAAGAATGTCGGGAACGTGACTGAGGCGGCTTTTTCATCATCTATGATGATTGGCGCGTCCGCTGCACATGAAGCGATGGCAAGCGACATTATGATTCTGTGGTCACCATATCCTTTGCATTTATTCCCCTTGATCCTGCCTTTACCGTGTATAAGGAGTCCGTCTTCCTCCTCCTCGGCGTCAATGCCCATCAGCGAGAGGTTTTCATGCATGCATCGGATTCTGTCAGTCTCCTTTATCCTGGCCTGTGGTACATTTGTCAGATGCGTGTCTCCTTCAGCTGCTGCCGCGGCAATTGTGAGCGCTGGCAGCGTGTCGGGAATTGCATTGAGATCGAATTCTCCTCCTCTGAGCTTTTCAGGCCCCTTCACCGTGACTGCATTGCCGTTCCATGTGACGCTGCAGCCCATTGCGGATAGAATGTCCAGGATTGCTTTGTCTCCCTGCGGATCGTTCCTGTCCAGTCCCTGTACCGTTATTTCCGTTCCGGAGACAGCAGCCGCGACGAAAAAGAAAGATGCCGAGGAGAAATCCCCGTTGATGTATTCATCAAAGCATCTGTATTCCTGTCCCCCTTCAATCTCCGAGTGCATGTAGTCTTCGGAGATGCTGTATCTTATTCCCTGCCTGTCCAGCCAGCCCAGGGTAAGTGAGACATATGGCTTTTCATAAAGAACCGGACAGTCAATGATTGTCTTTCCCTTAGCAAGAGGGGCGGCAAGGAGAAGGCCCGAAAGATACTGGCTTGTGCGGCACTCAATCTGTACATGCCCGCCCTTGAGCGGTCCGCATATCCTGACAGGAGGTTTCCCGTCATTGTCTTCTGCTTCTGCACCCATGGCTATAAGTGCATCTCTTAAAGGTGCCGTCGGGCGCTTTCTCATCTGCTCATCACCTGTTATCGTGACTGGAGTTGAGAGCGTTGCAGCCATAGGCATGAGAAGGTATGTGGTAGTACCGCTGTTCCCGGCGTCGATCAATACAGGTTCTTTGGCTTCAAGGCCCTTTGATCTTACATATGCAACAGACTTGTCCTCATTGAATTCAACCTCAGCTCCGAATACTTTCACAGCCTCTATGCATGAGAGTGTGTCTGATGATATGAGAGGATGCCTTATGATGGAAGTCCCTCTGGCGGCAAGCGCTATGAGGAATGCCCTGATTGTCTGGCTTTTTGATGCAGGAATCTCTATCGTTCCCTGCAGTTTTCTCGGTTCAAGGGAAATCATAGCAATGATTATATCAATCAGGGGCTTTTCTTCCCATACTCATTCAAGCTCTCTTCTGCCGATTGCCGGGTCTATGTTGAGCTTTGAACCGTATCCGACGCCTTTTGAATAGCTTTCAGAATCTCCTCCATGTGACCGTGATACCCTTCTCGTGAGTTTCGTATCCGGAAAGACGATTTTCTTTGTGAGCTTCATGTTTTCTGTTCTTATCTGCATGATGGCGGTGTCTGCCGCCGTATTCTGCGTTTTCCTTGTGAGCTCGGATACTGCACCTCTCAGGAAACTGTCCTTTGAGACTTTCTCTCCCTGCTTTCTAAGCCTCCTTACTTCCTCCTC
This sequence comes from uncultured Spirochaetales bacterium, assembly GCA_949287505.1. Lineage (GTDB taxonomy): Bacteria > Spirochaetota > Spirochaetia > Sphaerochaetales > Sphaerochaetaceae > Ornithospirochaeta. The sequence goes on from CASEGX010000115.1 coordinate 14,420, forward strand.
TGCGCCGGCGACAAGATAGTCATAGAGGTAGATTGATGTCTCTGTCTCCTCAACGCTCCCATAGGCGATTGCCGTTTTCATGTCCCCTTCCTGGGATATCACGATATAGACGCCCGTGATTGTGGAGATATAGCTGAGAAGCATTCTTATGGAAAAGGGAAAGCGCTTTGCCTGATAAAGAGGCACCATGTAGATTCTCACATCCGGACTTCTTTTCATGGGAATTCCTTCTTTTGCCATCAGCTCCTTCGCTTTCTTCAAGGCTTCTGCAGCCTCGTTTGCAAACGGAGAAGAGGAGAGGGCCATGAGCTTTCTTATCCTATCCGTTCTTTCCTTCTCTCTTTCCAGCCCTGTTCTGACATGGCTTTTCTCGAAACCCCTGTCCACCCCGGCAATCCTGCAGCATTCCCGGAAAAAAGGAGAGTGTCCGGAAAGATATCCGTTAATGGCATAGTCAAGAGCGTGTGCAAATTCATGGAGAAAGATATTGACCACTGTCTCATGGTCGCACTTCTCCACGACTTCTTCTGATATGACAATCACAAGACCGGAAGGTGAGAAGTATCCGAGTTTTCCATCTTCCAGAGGCGGTGTGATGTACACTGCGTTGAAAACCGGCTGCCTTATGACACCGCCTTCCTCCAGCTCTTTTTCCTTCGTCCTTCCAAGTGCTGTCAGCTCAGATTCCGCATGATCTGTTTTCAGGCTCCTTGCCGTTATGATTCTTTCCATAACCTACGGGAGTGTACCACACCACAGACTGTGAAAATAGTCCTGAGTATTGTTGCAATAGCTTCTTCTATGGACTAGGATGCCACTGTGAAGCGCATTTATATTGAAAGCCTTGGCTGTGCCAAGAACCAGGTTGATTCAGAAATTCTTCTCTCTTATGCAATTGAGAACGGATATGAAAGAACAGAGGATGCAAGAGATGCAGATGTGATTGTCGTGAATACATGCGGTTTCATTGAAAGTGCGAAGAAAGAGTCCATTGATACATTCTTCTCGCTCCATGAAGCAAATCCCTCTGCACGTATAATCCTTGCAGGATGCCTTGCCGAGCGCTATGGCAATGACATGGATCTGGAGGAAGCTGATGCGATTTTCGGCAACAGGGATCTGTCGCTTTTCCCGGAGGTCCTGGAGGGCAGGGAGAAGCTGCTGCTTCCTGATTACCCTGATCCGGACAGAGAGCGGGATGACCGTAAGGTGCTTCTGAATTATCCAGGATCTGCATATCTCAAGATCAGCGAAGGCTGTAACCACAGATGCTCGTATTGTGCAATCCCTGTCATAAGGGGATCTCTGCGTTCGCGTCCGATGGATAAAATCATAGCAGAGGCTAAGAGACTTATAGCAGAAGGGATTTATGAGATTAACATAGTGGCACAGGACCTCGGTGCATATGGAACGGATGACGGCGGACCATCGCGCTTTACAGAACTCATGGATAAGCTTTCATCCCTTGAAGGTGATTTCGTTCTCCGTATGCTTTATATCCATCCGGATACATTCCCGGAGGGCCTGATGGAGCTTTGCAGGGAAAGAAAGAAGATACTTCCATATTTCGACATCCCGTTCCAGCATGCGGATCCCGTTGTCTTGCGAGCAATGAGAAGGACAGGAAACCCTGAAATTTATCTCTCGCTCATAGAACGCATAAGGACTGCACTTCCTGATGCTGTCATACGTACAACGCTCATGCTTGGTTTCCCTGGAGAGGACAGAGCTGCTTTTGATACGCTTCTTGCGTTTGTCCGTGATGCGCGCTTTGACTGGATGGGGTCATTCCTCTATTCACGGGAAGAGGATACTCCTGCTTATGATATGCGCGGGGAGAAGGAACACAAGAAGGCCCAGAAGACAGCTGCGCTCTGGCAGAAGGAACTGGAAGCGTTGCAGGAGGAGATTACCGCAGAACGTCTGGAGCGTTTTGTCGGAAAGGAATACACGGTTCTTATTGAGGAGAATGTCGAAGGAGAGGACCTTGCTATCGGAAGAATCTATGCAGAGGCCCCGGATGTCGATGGCCTTACAGTTGTTATGGGAAGGGGAATGAAACCCGGTGACAGGGTAAGGGCCGGAATAACAAGGACACGCGGGGTTGACCTCGAAGGAGTTCTGATTGACTGATCTCTCACTTCTGAATCCAGAGCAGCGTGAGGCTGTTCTCGATTTCGATCACAACCTTCTCATATTGGCATGTGCGGGCTCGGGAAAGACACGTACCATAACCTCCAAGATTGCCTATGCAATCGAGAATGGGATTTATAAACCGTACCAGATTCTTGCCGTCACATTCACAAACCGTGCTGCAGCAGAGATGAGAGGAAGGGTGGAGGCAATGCTTCCTGATACCGATATCTCTGGTCTGGAAATGCGCACTTTCCATTCGTTTGGCGCATATATTCTCCGACGCTATGGCACCAGAGCGGGGCTTTCTCCGGATTTCTGCATCTATGATGATTCCGATTCCCTCTCTCTTCTTGATACAGTCTCCTCTCTCGACAAGAAATCACTTAGGGAAGTTGTTAAGGCGATATCAAAAGCGAAGGACAGGGGACTCACCCCGGACTCTCCCGGACTGGACAAGATCCTGCCCGATTATGACTTTTCCACGCTTTTCAGGAAGTATGAGGATGCGCTCGCACTTTCCGGGAATGCAGATTTCGCGGATCTTATTTCCAAGCCGACGGAAATTCTCAGAAACGACAGAGAAGCAGGAGATGCTATCCGCAACCGTTTCAGGATGGTTCTTATTGATGAGTACCAGGACTCGAACAAAATGCAGTTTGAATTCCTGCAGAGTCTTATCTCGCCAGAGACAAGGCTTGTCGTTGTCGGAGATGATGATCAGTCAATCTATTCATTCCGTGGTGCAGATATCTCGAATATCCTCACGTTCACATCATCATTTGAGAATGTCAGGGAAATTAAGCTGGAGAAGAACTACCGTTCAACCTCTGAAATTCTTTCCGCTGCCGGAGCTCTTATCGCGCACAATAAGGAAAGACATAAAAAAGAGCTTGTAAGTGCGGAAAACATACAGGGGCCAAAGCCTTCCGTGATGTTCAGCATGTCTGGAAAAGCTGAGGCGGAGAGAATTGCCAATCTTATAAGAAATCTCGGTGATTATGACAGCACAGCTATTCTGTATAGGACAAACGCACAGTCACAGACTTTTGAGCAGGCCTTCACTGACAGGATGATACCGTACAAGGTTGTCGGTGCGCTCCGCTTCTATGAACGGGAAGAAGTGAAGGATGCACTTTCCATACTCCGTCTTCTGATGAATCATCACGATTCTGTCAGCTTCAGGAGGATAATCAACAAACCTCCCCGTGGACTTGGGGATGCAAAGGTTGAGAAGATAGTATCACTCAGTGATGATTTACTGGATGCAATGAGGCTTTTCTCAGAGAGCTCATCCGGCACGCTTAAAGGAAACGCTCAGGTTTTCCTCTCTGCGTGGGAGAATGCCGAGAAAAGACTGAACGACGATGATGAGAATCTCGGCGATATGCTGAACAAGGCCCTTGAGGAATTCCAGATTTACGATCTTTATAACAGGGAACCTGACAGGACTGTCCGTAAGACCAAGCTCGAGAACCTAGGGCAGCTTGTGTCTGTTCTCTCTGAGGCCGGATGCGGAAGAGCTGCTCTTTCCTCATTCCTGGAGAAGCTCACGCTCGATTCCACTACGCTTGGTGACCATGATCCCCGGGATGAGGAGGGGGTCACGCTGATGACGATGCATAATACCAAAGGCCTTGAGTTTGACAGGGTGTTTGTCGTCGGCATGGAGGATGAGATCATTCCCGGGCGGAGCGTCGAGAGTGCGAGGGAGACAGAGGAGGAGAGGCGTATCCTCTATGTCGCAATGACCCGTGCACGCAAGAATCTTTACCTTTCTTTTGCAGGTACACGTTCGATGTGGGGCAGGACCGAATACCATATGCCATCACGCTTTTTCGGGGAGATTCCTGATAATCTTCTTTCCGGAGACACTGTGTATACAAAAGGAAGATCAGCCGCTGCAGCGTCGGATTATGTCGGCTCACGTATCTCCTCAGCGCCGAGATATTCCTCAGGTTTTGAAAACAAGCCTTCATGGGCAAGCTCGATAAACATCAAGGGTAAGGCGGCACCAGAAAGACCTAAGAGGAATGAAGATAATACATTTAGTGTCGGTGACAGAGTAAGAAGCGCTAATTATGGTGAAGGTGTCGTCAAGGAAATTGAAGTCAAGAATAACGGCAACCGGGTCCTTGTCATCGATTTCAAAGGACGGATGGCAAAATTCATCGAGGCATTTGCTGTGCTGGAAAAACTTTGCTGAAGTGACAAGTGAAATGCAACAAAGACAAGGTAACTGCAACAAGACAGAGTAACTGCAACAATGAATACCTAGGAAGTGGTATGGAATTGCGAGAAAATAGGCACTATGATGCTATAATCGTAGGAGCAGGGACAA
>CASEGX010000116.1 GCA_949287505.1 uncultured Spirochaetales bacterium
GCTTCTCAACTCCGTGATGATGGCTATTGTCTCGTGTATCGTCGCTGTCGGTTTCGGTGGAACCGTTGCATGGTTCATAACACGTTCCGATATCCCGGGAAAGAAGTTTCTCTCAACAATCTTCGTATTCCCTTACATCATGCCAAGCTGGTCGATAGCTATGTTCTGGGAGAACTTCTTCAAGAACAGCAATATCGTCGCATGTTACAATCAGGTCGGAATGCTTGAAAGCTTCACAGGACTTTGTGTTCCTGAGTGGATGCTTTATGGTTTCTTCCCCTGTGCAATGTGTCTTGGTATACACTATGCGCCTTTCGCGTACCTCCTCATCGGAGGAATCCTGCGTAATATGGATGCAAACCTTGAAGAAGCCGCTACGGTTCTCAAGGCATCCAGATTCAAGATCATCAGGAAAATAACACTGCCAATAGTCATGCCAGCGCTTATCTCAACAGTGCTTCTGGTATTCTCTAGCAGTATTTCCAGTTATACAGTACCTTCGTTCCTGAACAAGAACGGTTCATTCCCGACGATTTCAACGACAATGCGTTCCCTTTTCAATACTGCATCGATGCAGGGCCAGGGCTTTGTCGTCGCTATCATCCTTCTTGTTTTCTCTGTAGTCATTCTCAAGCTCAATGACCACTTCACAGGAAAGAGAAAGTCTTTCACGACAGTAAGCGGCAAGTCAGGACAGGTATCACTTGTAAAGCTTGGAAAGGGCAGGATCCCTATTACTGCTGTGATAATGATCCTCTCTGTTTTCTTTGCGATTGTTCCGCTTGTATCGTTTGCACTTGAAAGCCTTCTTGAGGTTCCTGGTGATTACTCCACGATATCGCTGTATTACTGGACAACAAGCAATACGCTCGAAGATCGTGTATTCGGTTCCTCTCAGGGAATTCTCCGCAACCCGACAATCTGGTTTGCGCTCGGACGCAGCCTCCTCCTGTCGTTCATCGTTGCACTGATTTCCGGAACATTCGGCATCCTCATCGGTTATGCAGCTGCACGCAAGAGAGGATCCAGACTGGCCAGGTGGGTGTCCAATATGGCATTCTTCCCATATCTGATTCCTGCAATGAGCTTCGGTGCCGTATACCTTTCTGTCGCGTATACCAATACGTTCTCATTTCTCAGAGGATCATTGCTGCTTCTTATCATCGTAGGTGGAATAAAGTTCCTGCCGTTTGCTTCCAAGAGCGGCGCCAACTCGATGATGCAGCTTTCTGGAGAGATTGAGGAAGCAGCTCTCATCATGGGTGTTCCATGGTGGAAGAGAATGCTCAAGGTCCTTTTTCCGATTCAGAAAGCAAGCTTCATCTCCGGCTATCTGCTTCCGTTCATCTCCTGTATGAGAGAGCTTTCGCTCTTCGTGCTTCTGGCAGCTCCGGGATCGATCATCACTGTCGTTCTTCAGGACTTTGAGGTAAACGGACTTACGCAGATAAGCAATGGAATAAATTTCCTAATCATCATGATTGTTCTTCTTGTCCAGCTGATTACAAACAAGCTCACTGGTGCAAGTATCGATAAAGGTATAGGAGGGTGATATGCCCAGAATCATTCTTGAACATGTAACAAAATGCTTTGATAAATTCGTTGCAGTTGATGATCTGAATCTTGTAATAGAGGATCGTGACTTCATTACGCTTCTCGGACCATCAGGCTGCGGAAAGACAACGACTCTTAGGATGATTGCGGGGCTTGAGACCCCGACAAAGGGTCGTATAACCATCGGAGATACGGTTGTCTTCGACAGCGAGGAAGGAATTGATATCTCTCCGGCAAAGAGAGATATAGGATTTTTGTTCCAGAACTATGCTCTCTGGCCTCATATGACTGTCTATGACAATATCGCATTTGGCCTTGAAAACCTCAAATGGCCAAAGAAGAAGATAGATGAGCGCGTTAAGGAAATGATGGCAATGCTCAAGATTGAGCAATTCGAGAAGCGCTTCCCGAGCGAGCTTTCAGGCGGACAGCAGCAGCGTGTCGCCATTGCAAGAACGCTGGCACCGAAACCGCGTGTCCTTTTCATGGATGAGCCGCTTTCAAACCTCGATGCAAAGCTCAGGCTTGAGATGAGATCGGAGCTCAAGAGACTTCACGTGGATACTGATTCCACATTTGTGTATGTTACCCATGACCAGCTGGAAGCTATGGCACTTGCAACTAAGATCTGTCTCATGAACAAGGCAGTTCTTCAGCAGTATGATCCTCCGCTTGTCGTGTATAATAAGCCGGTGAATCTCTTTGTCGCGGATTTCGTCGGAAATCCGACAATGAACTTCATCAATGCAACAGGAGCCAGAAAGAGCGGTAATGACATTGCTGTGCATATGCTTGGCAAGGATATGACCTTCCATAGCTTGGAACCGGTTGATGGTGATCTCTCGGAACTTGTCGTAGGTGTGCGTCCTGAGTTCGTGAAGCTTGGAGAAGGTAATTTCTCCGGTGTTGTCTATACGACTCTTCCATCAGGTATGGAGACGACGGTCAAGGTTAAGTATGGTGATGATATGGTGACTTCCGTTGTGTTCGGAAGCGTTGACTTCTCTCATAGCCTTGATATGCCATTCAGCATTGTCGGTGATAACGTCATTCTGTTTGAGAAAGGAAGCGGAAAGCGCATAGCTATCGGCTCGCTTTCGTGAAAAGAGGGGCTTATGGACACTTGTGTCAGTATGTTCAAGGCTTTTGATATCAGGGTGAAGCATACATCCCTGACAGAAGCGGCAGTTTCTGCCCTGGCAAGGTCCATAGCCCTTTATTATGCAGAGGATGCCGGTATCGGGAGTGTGGTGGTTGCACGCGATGCGCGTCTTTGGAATCCGGAGCTCATGGAAGCCCTGACAGAAGCGTTTCTCGATGCCGGAGTCAATGTATTCATAAATCCTCTGCAGATTTCCACATGCCAGTTCTATTTCATGTGCATGCGTCACCCTGAGTGTGGTGGCGTCATGATTACTGCAAGCCATAATCCTGCAGAGTATGCAGGGGTCAAGCTTGTGGGCAGGAACTGTTCTCCTATAGCCTCAGGATATGGCCCTGGGGGTGGGATAGACTGCATAAGAAGCCATTATCTGCATGATGATAAGAGAATCACGGCATGCCGTGGTCATCTTCGTTATCTGATGATGCAGGATGAGTATGTTGATTACTCCATGAATCTTGCCGGTATAAAGGAAAACAGCCTTAGCGGAATGAAGATATTTGCTGAGTTCCTTTCCGGTTCTGGAGGTTCTGATTTTCTGATGGCCTTTGATGCGGCAGGAGCAGAGCTTACGCTCTCACATATTGTTCCTAATGGCCGCTTTCCTGCAGGGGACCCGAATCCAGGCATCGAAAGCTCCATTGCGCCTGCAAGGGATAAGATGAGAAACGGTGATTTTGATATTGGTTTCTGCTTTGACGGGGATGCAGACCGTATGGATCTCATGTATCCCGACGGTTCTCAGATTCTGCCGTGCCTCAACATGTCGCTGCTTGTTCCATATATAAGGAGTATTTTCGGAGCTTCGTTCGGCACGCTTAAATACTATGCTGATGTGAAAGCAGCTCCTCCTGCCGTAATCAGAATTGCGGAGGCTGGACTTGAGCCGCATATCATCAGAAACGGTCACTCATTCATAAAGGAAAAACTCTGCAGCAATCTTGGTAAGGGATTCATACTTGCAGGAGAGGAATCTGCTCACTGCTATATGAACTTTCCCCTCGATCTGCATGATTTCTCCAGAGGCTTTGCCGCTACGGAGAATACGCTCTTCTTTTCCCTTCTTTCTGCAAGGGCAAGACGGGATGATAAACAGGAATGTGACAGCTTGAAGAAGGTGCAGGATTCCATATACCGAAGCCGCGAATGGTCTTTGCACTTCAGCGCTCCTGAGCATATTGATGACCTCATGCGTGATGTTGAGAACGAAATGCTTCGCCGTGGCGCAAAGGCAACAAGGGATATGGATGATGGCTCCTCCCTGGATGCCCTCCTGCTGAGGTATGGAGTTCCCCGTGATCTTACAGCCGGCTCTGATCTTTCTACTGCTTGGTGGCAGGTATCCGGCCGCGTGTCGAGAAGCGAGGATGCAGTCTGCCGCTGGGAGATAATCTCTGGCAGCAAGGAAATCACAGAGAGCCTTGAAGAGGCTATTCAGAAGATTTCTGAAGCGTATATAAAAAGAGGATTTGCCTCCTGATTTTTTCATTTGACTTTCTTGTTAAACACTTTATCATTGAATTGTGATTACATTTGAAATCAAAAAACTGATAAAAATGTAATAAAAATCAAAAGGAGAAATAAAATGAAAGCTATCAGAAACGCTGTTTGCATTCTTCTGCTTGCTGCCATGGTAATGCCGGTATTTGCAGCAGGAAGTGCAGAGAAAGCCCCTGCGAGCGGTGAAAAGCAGGAAGTACGTGTTCTGCTTTGGGATTCCATTTATAATTCTACAATCGAGCCAAATGGAATTGAGGCTAAGTTCGAGGCAGCTTACCCGCAGTATGATATCGTGTTTGACCGCATCGACTATGATAATCTCGACAAACAGATTCTTCTTTCACATGCATCAGGCAATGATTATGATGTCATGTCGGTAATCACGACATCCCTTAATCCTCTGTGGGCTGGTGGCGCTCTTGCTCCGATGGATGAATATCTTGAAGATTCCACACTTGATTTCTCCACATATTCTCCAGCTGCAATCCAGGCTGGTATCATCGATGGACAGACATATGGACTTCCTTTTGATCCGGACTGCCGTATTCTCGCGTATAACGTGAAGATTCTTGGAGAGCTTGGTCTTGAGCCGCCGAAGACAACAGATGATATGCTTGAGATAGCAAAGGCTGCATATGAGAAGCTCGGTGTCTATGCCATGGCAGGACAGATCAGCAAGAACGTTTTCTGCATGTATGATCTTGGCGGTTTCCAGCTTTGCTTTGATTCAAAGGTCTATGACCTTGTTGATGGAAAATACACAGCTCTCCTCGACCAGCCAGAGGCTCTTGAATTTGTCAAATGGGCTGTTGAGATGTATAAGTACATGCCTAAGGATACCAACATAAACGATACTCTTGCACGTTCTATGTTCGCACAGGGCAAGGTAGCGATGCTCTGGTGGACACCTTCCCAGATCAAGAGCGTCATTCCTCAGTTCCCTAACAGGGAAGACCTTGATTTCTCGGTCATGCCAGTAGGTCCTACAGGTGTTTCCGGCTCCGCAATGGGTGGTTATCATTGGGGTCTCGGATCCGGTGGAAAGAACAAGGAAGGCGGAATGGCATTCATCGAATTCGCACTTCAGCCGGAGAACCAGGCCCTCATCGCCCGTGGTCTTCCAGCAGATACTAAGGCATTCGATTATCCTCCGTACAATGTACCTGATTACAACATGTTCCGTGAGCAGCTTGCAACAAGCTCTTATCCTGCTCCTCTCATTCCTGTATTCACACAGGTTGCTGAGACATGGAACAGACGTTTCCAGGAAGCTCTTCTTGGAATCATAACACCTGAGGAAGCTTGTGCTCTCGGACAGGAAGAGGTCCAGGCAATCCTCGATACATATCAGAATTAAAGGAGGAATCCGGCAAGATGGCTCTGGGCAGAAGAAATAATGCGGCTGGTTACATCCTTATCCTTCCCGCTGTGATAATGCTTGCAGTTTTCGTGATCTATCCGATGTTCATGAACATCGCGATGAGTTTCAGAAACTATAGCCTGCTCAGAGTCGGCGATCAGAATGTCGGATTGCAGAATTACCGGGACCTCATTGGGGACAGCAGGGTATGGGCAGCTGTCTCCAGGACATTTGTCTGGACGATTGCGAATGTCGCCGGTGCCTTGCTGATCGGTCTCGGGTCTGCGCTCCTTCTCTTTGCAGGATTCAAGGGATCAGGAATCATAAAGTCAATGATTCTCATCCCCTGGGTTCTTCCTTCAGTCATCACGGGATACATATGGTCCCTGATGCTGCAGGAAGATGCCGGAATAATCACATACATCCTGAAAAGCCTCGGTGTGGTAGCTCAGGATTTCTCATGGTTCCGTACGGGACCATTATCAATGAGCGCTGCGATAATGGCCAATATGTGGAGAGCTTTTCCGTTCTTCTCTCTCATGATTTTCGCAAAGCTCAGTTCTGTTCCACAGGATTATATCGAAGCGTCAGAACTGGAAGGGGTAAGCCCTCTGCAGCGCTTCAGATATGTGCTTTTCCCCTTCATAAAACCTACTGTTGGAATCTGTACCTATCTCTGCTTCATCTGGTCGTTCAATGCATACGATATCCTGAAGGTCATGACAAACGGCGGACCTGCAGAGCTGACGACAACCATGTCCATCATGGTCCAGAGGGAAGCTTTCCAGTTCTATGAGATAAGCAGAGCCTCAGCAATGAGCATCCTGATGTTCTTCATCATGCTCGCTGTTCTTCTTGCAGCTAAGATACTCTTTGCAGCTTTAAGGAGGGTGACTAATGGCAGATAAGCATGCATCTCTGGGAAGAAGATACAGAAGCCTTAAGGGCAGGATCGTCATAGGTTTCTTTGCCATTCTGCTTTTTGCAGTCGTCTTCTTTCCGTTCTATTGGATCATTCTCTCCTCATTCAAGTCCTTCCTTGAGATATTCGAGACGCCTCCAAAGGTCATTCCGGTATCTCTTGATATGACTAATTACATTGAAGCCTTTACCGAATATGGAGTGGGGACATTCATTGTCAACAGCCTTTTCGTCACTATAACGACGGTCTTCGTGACGACTGTCATATCAATATGTGCGTCTTTTGCCATTGCCAGGCTTGATTTCGCCGGCAGGGATCTTTTCCGTTCATTTCTGAAGACGACACAGATGTTTCCTGTCGTTGTTCTTCTTGTTCCTCTTTTCCTGATGTGCAATAAGCTCGGGCTTTATGGAACACGTTCTTCTCTGATCCTGCCTTATATTGCCTTGCAGATTCCTGTTTCTGTAATCCTTCTTTCCACTTACTTTGCGGACATTCCTGCCGAGATGGAGGAGGCAGCTCTCATCGATGGCTGCACACTTCCACAGATATTCCTCCGCATAATGCTTCCTCTCGCGGCAAGCGGAATAGTAGCTGTGAGCATATATACATTCATACAGGTATGGCAGGAATTCCTGATCGCATCCTCTTTCATTACCAATCATGATTTCTATACACTGACTGTAGGTCTGACAACCTTCCGTGGAGAGTTCATCAACTGGGGTGGACTCATGGCTACAAGCGTCATCATCGCCATTCCAGCCATGATCCTCTTCTCAGTCTCACAGGACTTTTTCATCAACAGGCTTGCAGGAGGAGTTAAAGAATGATTTCCGATACTAAACTGTACGAGGTAGCATATTCCTATTACGTTCAAGGCCGGAGACAGCAGGATATTGCCAGAGAACTGGGAGTGTCCCATGTGCAGGTAAGTAAGTATCTGAAGCTTGCAGAGGAGAAGGGGATTGTTGAGATAACCGTCAATCCGCCTTATGTATCAAACGAGATAAGACAGCGTCTCAAGGATTTCTTCTACGAGAAGTTCTCTCTGGAGAATCTGATCCTTGTTCCTGAGGCACGGAGTGAGCAGAATAAATTCGCATTCCTGGTGCGGGGTGCAATGGATTACATGCTCAGTACATTCCCCAATGAGGCTCTCAGCATCGGATTCGGACTAGGACGTACTATTACCGAGCTCTCGCTATCGCGCGTGAAAGTCGCAGAGAGACGAAGCCGCTGGAAATATTATCCTCTGCCGAACTACAGATTCTCACGTGATAACCGGGACAATGAATATTTCGGCTATCTGAGCATTGCGCAGAATTTTACGAAATGCTGGGGCGGAAGCATGGACAAGAGCTTCTCACGGCTTGTTGATTCGGACAATGGGGATGCTGTTATTTCAAATCTTGTCGGCAGTGATATCTGGTCAACGCTTGATGTTGTGATCGGGGGTGTCGGCATTCCGCTTTCAAGAGAACCGAATGTCAGGGAGATGGTCTTTGGCCATGACTTGGCAAAACGGCTTGCCTCGAAGGACATCAGAGGTGATTACCTGAACTACTTCTTTGACAGTGAGGGTAACATATATGTGTCTGATGAAAACGCAGCTCACATGGTACCGCTTGATACCATAAAGGCTGTCCCTCACAGAGTGGCTGTGGCCTGTGGTTATCAGAAGGTGCTGAGCATACTCGGACTTCTTGAGTGCAGGGTCATAAATACGCTTGTCACAGATGTCGAGACTGCAAGACTTATGATGGGGTATATGAGATGAGGCAGCCCTGCATTCTCTTCGTATTCTCAGGAAAGCCTGGGACGGGTAAAACCACGGTTGCAAGAAAGCTTGCTGCTTCTACAGGCATTGCATACCTGGACTATGATACCATCGTTCAGCCTTTCCTGCAGGGAATAGAGGAGAGAGCAGGAATCGGTGAAAGCCGCCTCGGTTTTTACAGGGCATGGCGGAAGGAGAGTTATGGCACGCTGGTTTCAGCAATGAGGGAGAACATGGAGCTCGGATGCTCGCTGATTGTATCAGCCCCATTCACGTCGGAGATGCAGGATCCTGTATTCTTCTCCTCTCTCAGGTCCGGAATCTCCTCTGATTGCAGGGCCGTATCCTTTCATATGGTTCCCGATGCTGCGCTGCACCTGAAGATGCTGCAGCAGCGTTCATCATACAGGGATCAGGAGATACTTGAGGATTGGGAAGGCTATCTGTCATCTCACAGTACAGAAAGACCTTTGTGGGATGCTGATATGGAATATGAGATTGCTTTTTCCGATACGGATCAGGCCTATTTGGATGTCCTGTCGGCGATTGATGATTGCAAAAAGAATCTGGAGGTAGAGATATGTCATTAGTTACTCTCAAGCATGTATTGAATAAGGCATGCAGGGAAGGATATGCAGTAGGTGCATTCAATTTCTTCACACTTGAGAATCTTATCGGTCTTGCAAAGGGTGCAAAGGCAAAGAACAGCCCTGTGATTGCAATGGCATCGGTTGGGGCGATGAAGGTCATGGGTGAAAAGACCGTAGTCGGGGCTTGCCAGGGCGTTGCAGATGATTTCGGAATCGACATGGTTCTGCATCTCGATCATGCAACTGATTACGATGTGATCCGCCGCTGCATTGACAATGGATTCACATCCGTCATGATTGATGCTTCAAGCAAGAGCTATCAGGAGAATGTAGATGTCACAGCACGTGTCGTTGAGTATGCTTCACGCTATGGTGTTTCTGTTGAGGCGGAGCTCGGACATGTAGGCGGTAAGGAGGATGATATCTCCGTTGATGAGAGAGAGGCTCTCTTCACTGTCCCTGAGGATGCTGTACGCTTTGTGCATGACACAGGAATCGATGCCCTGGCTGTAGCGGTCGGAACCGTCCATGGTTTCTATAAGAGCGAGCCTAAGCTTGATTTCCCACGCATTGCGAGAATCCATGAGCTTCTTCCTTCGATGCCGCTTGTGCTCCACGGAGGCACGGGTGTTCCAGACGATGATTTCAGAAAGGCAATCCAGCTTGGTATGAGGAAGATCAATGTCGGAACAGAGCTTAAGGTACATGGAGTTTTTGATGTTTCCAGAGAGGCATATGACACTGAGCCGAGCCATGATCCGAGAAAGGTGGCGACAAAAGTAATTGATGCCTGTGCAAGAATCGTCGAGGAAAAAATCGACGTCATGGGCTGTGCGGGAAAGGCCTGATATGAAGAAAAGGCTTGATGAACTGGAGACAGTTGTCCTTGGCTGTGGCCGGGATGCCTCAAGACGGCAGAAGATCGTATCCCATCATCTTAAAGCAGATGGGACGGTCGTGACTGATGAGGACCTTTCGATAACGGAGACACTTTCAAGCTGTATAGGACGACTCTTTCCGGATGCGAATATTGTCTCCGAGGAGAAAGTCATCAAGCCATTTGACAGGAATGCAGAGCTCACATTCGTTTTCGATCCGATAGACGGTACCGATTCTTACAGTCAGGGGATGATGCTGTGGTGCATAGGAGTGGGAATCCTTGACAGAGAACGGCGTCCTGTCGGGTCGCTGATCTATCTGCCATTTCCCAGCGATGGCGTGATAATACGTACCGACCCCGGGGATGATGATGTGTATATGGCAGGTGAGCGCCTTCAGCTTCCGCTGGAGAAGTCTGGCTCTCTCAATGAAATCGCAATCGGTTCATCTGCAATCAGGCTTCTTCCGCTCTCAAGGCTCTCATGCAAGTTCCGTGCCTATGGCTCTGCGCTTCTTCATTCCCTCATGCCTGTCCTCTACCATGGCGTGGACGGAGGAATAACACCTCCATGCTATGTCTGGGATATTGCTCCTGCCCATGCTATTGTGATAAAAGCCGGTCTGGATTATCAGTATGTGGATGGTGAGGCGTTTGTCTATGATGATGATCTCTTAATCCGTCGCAGCAAGTTCCTGAAACCGATACTGATTGGTGATGAACGCTTCAGGAACAGTATGATAGATGTATTTTCATAAACCGGGAGGAAAATATGCTTCCAGTAATCTGTGTCTGTCTCAGTGCTACATTCCAGTATACTGTCGTTTTCGATGAGCTGAGGATGAATGAGGTTAACAGGACCAGAGTTCATTTCATGAATCCTTCTGGAAAAGGCGTGAATGTTGCCCGTATTCTTGGTACAGAACACTGCCCTGCAAGAGTCCTGACACACCTTGGCGGTCCTCGCACTGAGGAATTTCTGGCACTCTGTCATCGTGATGGTATTGATATACGCTATGCCCCGACTGATGTGCCTATAAGGACAAGCACCACCCTCGTTGACAGAAAGAGCGGGACAAGCACAGAGCTCCTGGAAGAGACCTATGAGGTTCCATCATCTCTCACAGCCTCCGTGCATAGTATATTCAGCGAAGAGATCGAGCACTGCTCTGCTGTCGTTATTTCAGGCTCCCGTCCTGCAGGATACCGGGATGATGTCTATTCACGCATGGCTGCACTGGCTTCGGAGCATGGCCTCATGACTATCCTTGATATGAAGGGCAAGGACCTTATAGCGTGTCTGGAAGAAAGGCCGTCTATTATCAAGCCGAACCTGCAGGAATTTGCCGAGACATTCCTTGGAATGAATTCAGTCCTGGAGAATGAACCAAATGAAGAGCTTTTCCACTGTGTGAAGGAGAAGGCTGAGGAGATTTTCCGCAGATATGGCACGAAATCAGTCATAACCCGTGGTAAATTCGATACCTGGGTCTATGATGGGGAGGATCTCAAAACTGTGAAGAATATCGATGTTCCTGTCATAAACACCATCGGATGCGGAGATACCCTTACAGCATGCATGACCGCATCCCTTTTAAGAGGAAGCAGCTTGCTTGAGGCTGTGGATTATGGAATGCGTAAGGCTACGGAAAGGGCGTCCCATATAGAGCTGGTATAAGAGAGGCAGAAGAATGGATGCTTATCTTGGTATTGATATCGGAACAACCAATTCAAAATGCCTGATTGCCACAGAGGAAGGAATTGCCGCTGTCCTGTCCGAAGCGACTCCTAAAAAGATTCATAATGGTCATCTTTTCTTTGATCTGACGGAAATATCCAGAATGGTGGATGCCTTTATGGAAAAGGCTTCTTCCATGTACAGAGTGCGGAGTGTGGGATTCTCTTCGATAGGGGAGTCCGTTGTTCCTGTTGCGTCAGGCAAGGCACTTTATGATGCACTCATGTGGGATGAGAGGATTCCTCCGGTTTCAGAGCATGAAGCTGAAATTATCCGCCGCATGTGTCCATACCGTATCACCGGTACACGTGATAATGGTTTGTTTTCCATACACAAGATTCTCTGGATGATGAGAGAGCATCTGGCAGAAGGTGCCTCAGCTTTCCTTCCAGTCTCATCCTATCTTGCATATCGCAAGACCGGCATGGCAGTCTGGGACTATTCCCAGGCTGCAAGGTCTTTCATGTTCTCCATTTCTGGCCGGACCTGGATAGATGGGATTCATGAAGCTTTTTCTATACCATGTATGTCAGAAATTCTTCCGATGGGTTCATATGCGGGAGAGTGCGATGGTATTGTATATGGGCTTGGCGGTCATGATCATATTGTAGGCATGTTCGGAATCCGCAGGATTTTCAGCCATCTGTTCCCGGATTGTCCTCTGTACTATTCATCAATGGGAACTTCTGAGGTGATGGCCACGGTTATTCAGGGAGAATTTGTATTGAATAAGGTATTAAATTCCGAAAACGGATGTATTATACCTTCTTCTGATTCTGAATATATTGTCACAAGGTCGTTCCGCATGTTCGGTCGCTTCCTGTCGAGGATCATGAATATTCTTGGTGTCAGCGATCTTTCCGCTCTCCCTGATTCCATCAGAGGAAATGCGGGGTGCCTTTTCTGCTGTGACGGGGATTATGTGATGGGCAACAGCGGGACAGGTGAGATCAACATGCTCAGGATGCAGCCTGATCTTGACCGCAGAGGCGTACTTGAAAGTGCATATCTCTATCTTGCAGCTGTCTCTGAGATACTGAGAAAAAGCATAGCAGATGATACGGCTTTCAGCGGCGACTTCATAATGAGCGCAGGTGGTGGCATAACTTCCAATGATTGTTTTATGCGCCTCCTTGCAACAGCCTTCGGCTCTCCCGTCTTTGTGCTTGACAGTGCTGAAATCAGTGCGCTCGGCGCGATGCTTACGGGCCTTTCAGCCCTTGGTGAATCAGTGCGGAGCGAGAGTATGATTGAGAGCATAGGTTACCGTACGGTCTCTCCCGATCCTTCTCTTTGTGCGACAATGAAAGACACTGAGGAGCAGTACAGGAGACTTGCTTCTGGTTTGTTTGCAAAATGTTAAGAAATTATTAAAAAAGTGTTAAGATTTTTATTGAGTTGTGGTTTGTCTCTGTTATAATGACAAGACATATTATGGAGGCATCATTTTGCTTGAGTCATTAGCTGCAGATTCTACATATCTTCTACGTATTCTTCTGAGTGCAGTTTGCGGTGCTCTTATCGGGCTTGAACGTGAGAGGAGGTTCAAGAATGCGGGAATCAGGACCCACATCATCGTATCCATGTCCTCGGCACTGATGATGATAATATCGAAATATGGGTTCTTCGATGTTCTCATGTATGATGGAATCAGCGTGGATGCTTCCCGTATCGCTGCAGGTGTTGTCACTGCCATAGGCTTTCTGGGAGGCGGTGTCATATACATAAAGAAGGAGAACACCATCGGTCTGACAACCGCTGCGGGACTCTGGGCGACTGTCGGTATCGGCATTGCGCTGGGTGCGGGAATGATATACATCGGCGTTGCCACGACACTGCTGATCCTCTTTTTCCAGACACTTCTGCATATAATGCGTTTCCGTGTCATTACGCAGGCTTCCGCGGCAATAACTGTGAATCTGACCAAATCAGGACTGTCCATTGATGATATCTCGTCATTCTGCCGTTCCCAGAAGATATCACAGCGGGGTATAAGACTGACAAAGGATCCGGATGGGAATATCATTTACAGCTCATATGCGGTTTTCCCCCGTAAAATGGATGTTGACAGCATTCTCACCCTCATGAAGGAGAGTCCCATACTCAATTCCATAGATATATCAATGAGCGTGCATGTTTAGAATGCAATCATCGCTATAAGTGCTGTTATTATTCCTGCAAAGGAGAGGGCTATGCTGCTGATTGCTCCGATGTCCTCTCCAAGTTCAAGTGCCTTGGAAGTCCCGACAACATGGCTCGCGGTTCCTATCGCAACGCCTGCCGCAATCCTGTTTTTCACATGAAAAAGCCTGATCATGAAAGGGGCGAGTATATTTCCTGCAACCCCCGTGATGAGCAGTGATGTGACCGTGAGTGATCTTATCCCTCCAAGGCTTTCTGAGATTGCTATTGCAATAGGTGTGGTGACGCTTTTCGGAATCAATGAAGAGGCTAGCGGATCCTCGATGCCGAAGAGAACTGATAGAATCATTATCGAGACAATTGCGGCGATGCTTCCTGCGACTGTGCCTGCGAGGATTGACACAATATGGTTTTGTACCAGTTTCCTCTCCCTGTACACAGAATATGCAAGAAGAGCTGTGATGGGGCCGAGGAACATGTTTATGATGGTTCCGCCGTTATTATATGCAGAGAACGGGATGTCGAAGAGGATGAGAATGAGTACGATCATTATCTCCGCAATCAGAAGGGGATTGAATACAGCCTTGCCTGTCTTCTTGTTCGCTATGAGCCCGATGTAATAGGAAAGTATCGTTATTGTGACTCCGAAAAGAGGGCTTTCAGTTATGAGCTCTTTCATTCTGAACTTTCCTCCGTGCCAAAATGCATTCTGCGCCTTCTACTGCTTTCGCAGCTGCCAGAAATGTTATGAAGAGCGAGATTATGGAAATTGCGAGAAGAGGCAGCCATGATGTTCTCAGAAGCTCAAGGTTCTCTACAATCTCCACTCCTGCAGGGACGAAGAACATGGCCATATAGCGGGAGAAGAATGAGGCGCTCTCTTCAAGCTGGGTTTCCTTCACTGCGCCTGTGACAAGAAGCAGAAGGAGGAGAAACATAGCAATAAGTGTGCCGGGAAATGTGAAGGGAAGGAGTGCGGAGATAGCTTCTCCGATCAGTGTCAGAATGAATAGGCCGGATAACTGCAGAAGTATTCGCATGACTCTGGATGATAGCTTCACATGGAGTATTTGTCCATTGAAAACGGGGAGATGCCTCCCCGTAGATTATATTTTCATGCGATTCATAAACCGGAGTATGTTGTCCATCGTGAGTTTCATGTCGCTTTCGGCTCTCACTCTGGCTTCCTTGTACGGAACAGCGACCCTGTTGATTGAGAATATGCCGCTGACTCCTTCATCATACGCAGCATCGATATCATCACCGATGTCCCCGACCACCGCGACTACAGGAATGCCCATCTTCTTTGCCTTTCTTGCGACTCCGATGACGACCTTCCCCCTCAGGGACTGTGTGTCAATCTTGCCTTCACCTGTGAAGATGAGGTCAGCGTCCGAGGCCAGGTGCTCAAAACCTGTTATCTCAAGAACCGTATCTATGCCCATCTGCAGTCTGGCACCGAAGAATGCCTTCATTCCTCCGCCCATTCCTCCTGCAGCGCCGCTTCCCGGGATATCCTGAAGTGCTATGCCGAGGTCTGACTCTACAACTTTCGCCAGCGCTTTCATCTTTCCATCCAGACTCTGGACCATAGCCTCGTCCGCACCTTTCTGTGGTCCGAAGATAGCCGCAGCTCCGGTTGGGCCGTAGAATGGATTGTCGATATCACACATTGCTGTGATCTCGAGGTTCTTCACATGTTCATTCATTGTGGAGATGTCCACATGACTGATCATGTCCAGTGTCTCTCCGACTGGGGTGAAAGGTCTTCCGTTTCTGTCCAGGAAAGTCACTCCGCATGCACTCGCTGCACCACAGCCTGCGTCATTCGTAGCGCTTCCTCCAAGCCCGATGACGAGCTTTTTCGCACCATTCTCAGCTGCGGCAAGGATAAGTTCTCCAACTCCATATGTCGTTGTCTTGGACGGATCCTTTCTGTCTCCGACCTGCGGAAGGCCTGCTGAAGCAGCCATCTCAATCACTGCAGTACCGTCTGGGAGAAGGCCATAGAAGCTGTCAACTGTCTCTCCCCATGGTCCTTTTGTCTTGACAGGGATTTTCTCTCCTCCCAGAGCTGTGAGGAATGCATCCACGCTTCCTTCACCACCATCTGCCACAGGTATTGATATAACAGAACATTCCGGATGGTAGTGCAGTATCCGTTCTTTCATTATCGAGATGATTTTTTCACTGGACATCGTTCCTTTGAACGAATCCGGGATAAGTACAGCTTTTTTCATAAGTTTACCTCAGGTATGAAACGAGGATGCCGGAGCATCCTCGCATGGGAAATCCTTTCAGATGAGGAAAAGGGAGAGAATCCATACAAAGATCATGCCGACAACGCCCATGATTCCGGTCATTGCAGACTGTGTCTTGTATCCATCCTCCATCTCGATGTGACCAAACTTCGTTACAACCCAGAAGTAGGAGTCGTTAGCATGCGATACTGTCATTGCACCTGCTGCGATTGCCATTACTGTGAGGGTGCCAGCCATTGGTGTTGTAAGACCGAGAAGGCTCATCATCGAACCGGGGTCGGTAATCATGCCCATGATTCCTGCAGTGGTTGTGAGTGCGACTGTCGATGATCCCTGAGCAGTCTTGAGGATTGCAGAGACGAGGAATGGGAAGAAGATGCCGATTGTGGCAAGCACTGATGCGTGTTCCTGCATATAAGCGACGAAACCGGCTTCAGAGATCACCTTTCCAAGAACTCCGCCAGCTGCTGTGATGAAGAGGATAGGACCTACAGTCTTCAGCGTCTCGTCGACGATGGAGTAGAATTCCTTCATCTGATGTCTCTGGGCAAGCAGGATGACACCGAAAATCGTTCCGATAGCAAGAGCTATGATCGGAGTTCCTATGAATGTGCAGAGAGTTGCGAATGCTCCGGTCCAGCCGGCCATCGAGGAGATTGATCCAAGGGCCATACAGATGATAGGAATGATGATCGGAGCGAGTGCCATGAAGCCATTCGGAAGTTTTCCGAAGCTCTTGAGAAGCTTGTCATACTCTGCCTGGCTGACGTCATTCTGGTCCTCGGATGTCTTCACGCGCTTTCCGATATATCTTGCATAGAAATATGCTGCGATGAGACATGGAATGGATACGAGTGCTCCGATACCCATGACGAGAAGCAGATGGTCTCCGACGCCAAGAGAGCTTGCTGCTGCAATCGGGCCCGGTGTTGGCGGAATGAATACATGTGATGTATAGAGGCCGGCGGAAAGAGCTACTGTAAGAGCGACGGATGAATAGCCCGTTCTCTTCTGTAGAGCTCTTCTGATTGGGTCGAGGATTACGAATCCGGAGTCACAGAATACAGGAATAGATACAACCCATCCCATGAGCTCGACGGCGAGGTCTGGATGTTTCTTTCCGACGAGGCGGACAACCATCTCGGCAAGCTTGAGGGCTCCTCCTGTCTTCTCGAGCATCGTTCCGATGAGGGCTCCAAGTATGATGACAATACCAATGCTGCTGAATGTTCCGGAGAAACCTGCACCGATCATATTCGGTATATTAGCAAGTGGAATTCCAACGACGATTGCCAGAACAAGAGAGATACCCATCAGAGCGATGAATGGGTGAAGCTTGAATTTACTGATGGCAACAATCATTACGACAATTGCTATCACGAATGCGATAATCAATCCGATACCAGACATCTTATCCTCCTTTTATTTGATTTAAGAGTGTAGGTCCGTGTATTGCTGAATGCAACAAAATTGTATAGAAATAGACAACTGACGGAATGAGCTTCTGAATTGTATTGACTTAGATTCAGAGTTTGGCTAATATGAACCGACGGTAGCTGAAGACATGGAGGGGGAATTGTCCCTTTGTGTTTTCGTTTACGAGAAAAAACGGCATTGCCGAGGAGATATAAAGATGGCTAGTTCAAAGAAGAAAGGTCCTGTAGAGAAGATTGCTCTTCAGTGCACAGAGTGCAAGCAGAAGAACTATACAACTCAGAAGAACCGCCGCAATACACCTGGTAAGCTTGAGCTTATGAAGTATTGCCCGTTCGAGCATAAGCACACACTGCACCGCGAAACAAAGATTAAATAAGAGCATGGCTCTTTTTCGGGGTGCGAGCAGGTCAGTAGCTCCAACGGCTAGAGCACTGGTCTCCAAAACCGGGTGTTGTAGGTTCGAATCCTACCTGGCCTGCTGGCACTCCGAATGGAAGGGATTAAGAATGAAGAAAATCGCAAAGTATTTTAAAGAATGCTGGTTCGAGATGAGGAACGTGTCATGGCCTTCCAGGTCTGTCGTCATTCACTCAACCTGGATTGTAATCATCTCCACAATAGTCTTTGCTATCGTTCTCGGTCTTGTAGATACCGTTCTCGGTCTCTGCCTTGACCTCATATTCTAGGAGAGAAAATGGCCAGAGGCTGGTACGTCGTACACACATATTCAGGCTACGAGCAGAAGATTGAGAGAATCATAAACAAGCTCCGCTCATCAGATGCGGAGTTCTCTGCTTACTGTACAGGTGTAAATGTTCCCATGGAGCAGGTTCCGGTGGTGAACGATAAGGGTGAGAAGAAGATTGAGCTGAAGAAAGTGCTTCCTGGCTACATTCTTGTAGAGCTCGATCTGCCCGAGAACACATGGCGTACAGTGACTGCCAAGATTGCGAGAATCCCGGGAGTCACAGGCTTCCTGACAGCTGACAAGACAGGAAAGAATCCTCCAAAACCGCTTACGCAGCGTGAGCATACGGATATCCTCCGCCGCACAGGTGAGGTTCCAGAGGAGAAGGTTTTCCGCCCGAAGCAGGATTTCGAGAAAGGGGAGGAGGTCAAGGTTATATCCGGACCATTCGCTTCCTTCAATGGAACTATCGATGACATCGATCTTGCCAAGGGAAGGCTCCGTCTTTCTGTTCAGATTTTCGGCAGGTCAACACCTGTTGAAGTTGATTTCTCGCAGGTTGAAAAGGTTCTGGTCTGACCGGAATCTGATTTTTGACATCATGATTTTGATATCTCCCCCGCATGTCGGGGTGGGAGCTCTTCGTTGAAGAGCGTTAATACCAGCGCGGAGCATGGCTCCATAGCGTAAGGAGAAAAAAATGGCAAAGAAGAAGGTTACTGCCGTTATCAAGTTGCAGTGTCCTGCCCAGAAGGCCACACCGGCACCACCAATCGGACCGGCTCTTGGACCTCACGGGGTAAGCGCCCCTCAGTTTGTCCAGCAGTTCAATGATAAGACAAAAGGATATGAACCTGGACTCATCCTTCCTGTTATCATCACAGTCTATCAGGATAAGAGCTTCTCTTTCATCCTCAAGACTCCTCC
>CASEGX010000117.1 GCA_949287505.1 uncultured Spirochaetales bacterium
CTCCTGCGTCATTCCATGCAGGTCCAGCTGGTCGAGTATCTGGTCGATGGCATCCTTTTCCTTTGTGCTTTTCTTGGTCATCTGCTGTATCTCCTTCCTTACAGTAGCATTTCCCATTTACACAAACTATCTTACAGGCCCGTCATGCCCAGACGGGGATGTACCTGATATATCTGTTTGAAGTCGCGTCATCCAGCGGTTTGATTATCTGTTCCTTCACTGCTTCTTTGATCAGCCTTGATATGCTGGCTGAGTAAGTGTCTGCAAGGCCGAATCTTTCCCTTAGAGACTTGTTGGTCATTGCATCATCCTGGAGATACCTGATACTTGCATGCTGATATACGGCACGGAGTTTTTCCTCCCTTGGAATCATGGTGAAAGGAATCGCGGAATATAGAACCACTCTGGTGTTTTCTGTGTATATGACCATTCTGGGGGCAGGGAGCTGCATTGCTTCGGTTGCTATGACAATCTTGTCCCATCCTGTTCCCAGCTCTTCACACAGGTTGAAGCGCCTCATAAGTCTTGAGAGCTTCTCATTCCTTGATTTCGGAGGATTGTCGATGATTCTGTTTATATCGACGAGAGGAGTTCCTGGGTTTGTCACCTCAATTCTGGTATCGAAGATCTCGATGGTTGTACCAGTACCCGTCATTGTCAGGTCTTGATGGATCATCGCATTAGCGATAACCTCCCTGATTGCAGTAGGTGGATAAGCGTATTCTGTCTCCCTGTAAGCGCCTTTTATGTCCTCACTTGTCGGGGTCATTGCATAGATGTACGTAAGGGCTTCTTCCATGCATACAGCATAGCCCTTGTCCAAAGTTACTTCCTTCAGCATTCTTACTCGACTAGATCCGTCGTACTGGACAATTCTTATGGCTTTTCTGTCAAGCCTGGAAAAGGAAGACAAGGTTTTTGCAAGAGTTATTCCTCCTAAATTGGTGATTGCATATTTCCCATTGTCCAGACGAGCTAGGATGTTCTCTTCAAGTAGATAATGCGCGATACCTTCGTTGTCTGAGGGGAGAGGAAGCCGTCGGAGCTTGAAGTAAGCTGTATAATCTATGAGCCCGAAAGCTTCATTCAGAGTGAGATCCTGTTTCGCATATTGCATCTCGAAGTTTGTGTTGCGGAGTCTATCCCATAACTGGGCTTTCATGGCAGGCAGATCGCGGAGTTTCCTAGTATAGCTTCCTACTCTGATATACTCCTCTTTCTTGAACGTGGATGGTTGTCCCAATGGCTTCTGGATTTCGATTATGAAGACAGTATTTCCATCGTAATCAACTGAGCGTGTTGAGAATTCAGTGTTAGAGGAAAGCATATGTGTGAGCCAGTTTGAAAGCTCCTCCATTGCACCTTCCTTATTGCCAACCTTCACCGATTGCAGATCCTCTGTTGTGCCGATAATTGCATGAGTGGTGTCATCAATACCCCATATCATATAGCTGCATGATCTCTCAGAAAGGACAGCACTGTTTGCGAGTGCAGATATATCTTCTCCAATCATATCAGGCTTGAAGTTGTTTACCTTGAATTCAAGCCATGGTGTTTCACTTGGTAGTGCACAAAGCGCATCAATCAAATCTTTATCGTTATTGTTCTTCATATATGTACCACCTGTTCTTGTTCTTCAACTTGGACTGAATTCGTCTGATAATGTCAATTTTATCTGGCATTTTATCAACCTCTCTCATATTTCAGTCCTCTATTTCCAGGCCATAAGAATTATGCATTTTGGCCCTTGCGAAGTCAGTACCATAAGCGTATTTGACTTCTCTTGCGTTCTCATCATAGAAACATGAAAAATAGTGTGGCCTGGTTCGTTCTGTACTATACATCATGTCTGAATACGGAGTGATTCTGGCCCCCGCCGCTATTTTGTTGATCTGACTCAATCCCCCACCATAACCAAGGAAAAAAATGGCATCGAAGAACTGGGCAAGGAATGGCAACGACTTGAGATTTTCCTTGAGAACTTCATTTTGAATTTCATAGGTATTTATGAGTTTGGTTATAGTGCTGTTTTCAAGATGGGTTCCGATTCCAGGGAGATGGGAACGTATCCTTGTATCAAGATCCCCTAGATTGAGAAGTGCGCAAACCTTCCACACTGTTTCTGTTGATGGCGAAGATTTTGTCCTGGTTGCATCATAGTAATCGGAATAAGTCCTGCTGTTGATACCTGAGTCATTAAGGAATTTGGTCTTGTTGCTGTAAATGACACAGCTTTTGATTTTCTTGTCGATCTCCCTCCATAGATACTCAACAGGAAGATGCTTGTAGTCCCATAGGCAGTTTTCCAGTTCCTGCATTTCCATCAGCAGGTTTACTAATGGCCGGAGGTAATCATATCTTGATACATATCCTTCTTCGAGGAGTTTCATCACACATTTGTAGATGTGAATGGCATCAACTTCCTCCGCACGAAGGAATGAAATAAAAACACTCAAACAGAGATCATCGGATGTCTCACAAATCAAAGGATCAGATAGAACGCCTTTAGTGCTGTTGTCGTTCAGAACTTGAAGAGTCTTGCATATTGCAGTCTTGTCGGAGCAATGCATCAGAAGACTTGAAGCAGCGGGGATACCTCCTGATTTCATGACCCAATACAAGATGTTGTTCGTGTCTTCGTAGCTGTCGTTCTTACGTTTATATCCATAAAGCAGAGTGTCTATAGGGATGCCAAGCGCTGCCGCAATCCTGAAGAGGTCAGCGAACATCGGAATCTTATGTTTCTTGAAATTGCTCAGAAATGTCGAGGGGAGAATCCCTGCCTGGACCGCAACTTCATTACGTGATAGTCCAAGCTGCATTCTCTGGGTTTCAATTCTTTCCAACACTACATCTGCATCAAGTTCGTCATAAACCATCGTTTCTGTCCTATCCATATTTTCGTAACTTCTTTGAAAGAGGTAAATCACGATTAGTGTGAGAACAAATGAAAACCTTATGAGAAAGGTATTTATTGTTCGAAAAATTACATAAAGTTACCTATATTGATAGATACCTATTGACATATCAACAAGAGTGCCATAGATTTGAAAGTACAAAATATAACTATGTATAAATGGTATGTTATATACATAGGAGGTAGCTATGGCCAGAGTCAATTCAGAACCGTATTACTATTCGAAAGCCAACATAAATGGAGGCAAGGATCGCTATGTTCTTGCAATCAGGGATTCCTCAAAGCGCTCTGGCTATAAACAGATAATCTTTCATGCCTCAAGGCGCGAGGCCGGTATCAAGGCCAAGGAACTCTTTGATGAGTACATGAAGAAGAACGCTCTTGTAGAAGAAAAGAAGGAAAAGCCCGTTACTGTAGCATCGGCATGCAGAATCTTCATGACCAGGAGAGCGACAGGACGTAAGGAGATATGCCAGAATCATTCGATTCTCCAGGTCTCAGCTAGATTCGAGAATCATTTCATTCCGGCACTTGGAAAAAAGAAGCTGTCGGTGCTTTCCGTCGAAGACATTCATGCTTATAAGAAGTCACTTGTCAGAAAGGGGCTTGCCGACAAAACTGTCCACTATTGCATAGATGAAGCCAGGGAATTCTTCGATTATTGTGTCGAAGTTGGATGGATGGAACACACACCGTTTGACTCAACATTCAAGATGGCTCGCCCAAAGCCAAAGAAGAACCGCATTCCTGGCAATATCGATGACTATCGCAAAATGCTGAAGAAGGGATGGAACAATCCTTTCAACCAGGCTGTTTCGATGATCTGTTTCTTCACAGGAATGCGTGTCTCAGAAATCAGAGCACTCAAGAAGGAAGACTTTGAGCCCTACTATGACAAGAGTGAATGTGAGGATTGTGTTGTTCTCCATATCCGCAGGAGTCTCACTGAAAAGAACAAAGAGAAGAGTCCTAAGAATGGCCGTGAGCGCCTTACTGTCATTCCCCGATGGGTCTATGAGTTCATTCTTCCTGTAATCAATCTCAGCAGGACAACTCTCTGCTTCTCGAACACTCAAGGCAAGAAGCCGATTTCTATCGACAAGAATCTCTATCAGTTCCGCAAGGAGCTTGGGCTTGTTACTGGAATGACACCTGATGAGGTGAAGAATCTGGGCATCGATTTCCACTCACTGAGGAAGATGTTCAACTCGATGATGACAGGCACGCTCTCAAGCGATATCCGCCGTGGAATCCTTGGTTGGACGAGCGAGAACGTTGCCCTTGAGCACTACTTCCAGGTTCTTCCGATTCACTATCAGAAGATCCTCGATGCTCAAAAGGTGCTCTTCAATGACGAATCAATCGAGTGGTTCAAAGCTCACAACATTCTCGACCTCTCGGATGAATACAAGACTTCAAGGAAAAGACACAAGGAGGAATAGCAATGACTACCTACTCAATCTACGAAGCAGCTGACAAGCTGGGAATCTCGGTTTCCGTCTTGAGGAGGGAAATCTACAAGAAGAAGCTCACTGGGCGCAAGTTCGGTGGCCGTGTCTACATCCTAGACTCGGATCTCGAAGACTATGTGAAGCAATGCTCAACTGATCCATCCAACGATAAGGGCTATGAGGCACAACTTATTTCCAGAGAGGTATGATTATGTCACTTGGTCGCAGGATGATTTCAAATGATGTCATCATGGAACCAGAATTCATCAAAGGTGGAGCTGAGGCACGTTCTCTTTATATGTATCTTGTCATTTCCGCAGATGATATAGGGATTGTGCCTTACCCAAGCATCCTCTCCATTTTTAACATGACAGAGGACTCTGAACCTTTCCAGTATCTTGTGAAGAACAAGTACATCATCACAGTACCAGGCTTTGAGTATGTCGCCATCACACACTGGCATCTCATGAATACATTCAAGGGTGACAGAAATTATCTTTCTACCCGGCTGGAGTTCAGGAAGCATCTAGTTCGTGATAGATACACTGGACTCTATAGAGTGCGGGAGAGAGGTGAGGCGGCCTATAAGATGGAAGAAGACTTGCCGAAGTCTGCACGCAGGAAAACAACAAGAAAAAAAGCATCACAAAGTGAGAATTCAGAATGAACTTTTGAGTGGAAATTCCTTGCCACAGAAGATGTTGCGAGGAATTTCAATGAGTCTGGAATAAAACGAGGAAAGACATCTGGAATCAAATGTGGAAAAGATTCTGGAATGTTTTCTGACTTTGTTTCTGGATGAGAATTCGGATCAGTTCCTGGATTTCATGCTGGTTTTAGGTGTGGCCGAGAAGTAAGTAATGAAAGAAACAACTAAGTAAGTAAAGGAGGGCTTTTTCGAGCCAGTGAAGTGCTCAACTCTTCACACTTCGCTTAAAAAGCCAACTCCTTGGACGAGTGGAAAAATGAAGAGGGGGAAAATGCGACCTTCGAAAAAAGGTGGAGCATTTTTCCACTCTTGCAAGAATCAATCAGAGAAGAAGAGCCAGTCCTGGACTGTGCACTTTGCACGCAGGTTTCATCGATGCCATTGCGAGAGGGTTGAAGGTGATGAAATGGAAAACAAGTTCAAAAAAGAAATGCAGAACCCTTTGATTCAACTGAAGCTGAAGATGATCAGGGACAATGTCAATCGCTGGGATGCTCTCTGGGCGTCATATGAAGGCTACTATAAGGAGATGTCGGAAGATGAGATCAAAGCTTTCAATGCAGAACTTCTTGTCATTGCGACTGACACGATGAATGAGCTGTCGTCAATCAGGAAGATGCATATAAAGACGAGCGTACCTTTTGAAGAAAAGCCATCAGAGAAGTCAGGCCCACGACATCTTGGACGTTGATAGATATCGCTTCTCTGAAGAGGCTTGTTTCAAATCAGCGTACACTTCAATTTCAGGAAAATGTGTACGTTGGGCAAGATAAATAAGGAGCGTTTACCTTGAGGAAATAATTGGTTGTTTTGTAAGTGTTTACCACGTTTACCATTCATTACTTGGAAAAGGGGAAGGTAAACGTTGAATGCGTGCTTGTTTTTTTTGGTTATGGACATGCCATCAGCTGGCTGAGTAGAGGTCACAATGTGGTGTACACCAGTGATACTTCTGAAACAGTCTCATTGAAATCCGTTGCTGAGACAAATCCGTCTCATATCTTCACCACCACTTTATTGGTACTTTTGGGAGGTCATTATGATAGTTGGTTACATCAGGGTCAGCACCGCTGATCAGAATCCTGCAAGGCAGGAAGAAGCATTGAAGAGCCATGGAGTCGAGAGAGTTTTCGAAGAGAAGATCTCTGGCAAGGACATGAACCGTCCGAAGCTGAAGGAGCTTCTGGATTTCGTGCGGGAAGGAGACACTGTGGTTGTCGAGTCCTATTCCCGTTTTGCCAGATCCACAAAGGATCTCCTCTTCATCATCGATAAGCTACAGGAGAAGAAAGTTTCTTTCGTCTCCTTGAAAGAGAACATCGATACGACAACACCGCAGGGAAAGCTCATGCTCACGATCTTCGCTGGGCTTTCCCAGTTTGAACGTGAATGCACTCTTCAACGTCAGGCGGAGGGAATCGCTATCGCCAAAGCAGAAGGCAAGTACAAGGGTCGTAAGCCAATCGAGATGCCAGCAGACTGGGATTATGTCATCAGGCTCTACAGAGCTAAGGAGCTGACAGCCGCACAGGCCCAGAAAAGGCTGGGCCTCAGCCATGCAACGTTTTATAGAATGTTAGCAAAACACCATGTTTGAGACCTAGAAGGAAAGTTTCATATGAGGTACCCTGGCGCTATGGACAAAAGAACATCGTCTTCTCAAAAGAAGCGGAAAACGGAATTTAAATTCATTGATCTCTTCTCGGGAATTGGGGGCATGAGGCTTGGGTTTGAAGCCGCAGGAGGAAAATGCGTCTACTCCAGTGAGTGGGATGAGTATTGCAAGAAGACATATGAAGCAAATTTTGGTTCTAGACCAGATGGTGATATCACTAAAGTAGATGCAAAGCAGATTCCGGATCACGATATTTTGGTCGGTGGATTTCCCTGTCAGCCGTTTTCCATTGCTGGTGTTTCAAAAAAGACCAGCTTAGGACGGAAGACTGGATTTGAAGATGAAACACAAGGGACATTGTTCTTTGATGTTTGCAGAATATTGAAAGAGAAAAATCCTCCTGCATTCGTCCTTGAGAATGTTAAAAACATCAAGAGCCATGATCATGGAAATACATGGAGGGTAATTCTTGGGAGTTTGGAAGATCTAAACTATGACGTTGTTTTTAAGGATGTAATCGACGGGCAGAATTATGTTCCTCAGCATCGTGAAAGGGTTTTTATCATAGGTTTTCGGAAAGATCTTGAAGTGAAAGACTTTACTATTCAGGTTCATCCAGTCAAGCCGAAACCTTTGCTGAGAGATATCATGGAGCCTGAAGTTGATGCCAAGTACACTATATCTGAGCATCTTTGGAACTACCTGCAAGAGAGAAAAATCAAGCAGAGGGCAAAGGGTAATGGCTTTGGGTACAGCTTGGCATATCCTGATGGAATTACCCACACTTTGAGTGCCAGATATCATAAGGATGGAGCTGATATTCTTATCCCCCAGGATGGGAAATGCCCTCGAAGACTAACACCTCGCGAATGTGCAAGGCTTCAAGGGTTCCCTGATTCCTTTATCATACCAGTCTGTGATGGAAGGGCATATAAACAGTTTGGGAATTCTGTTGTAGTGCCCCTCGTGGCTGATATTGCCAAGCAGGTATCGGACGAACTGAAGAAAGCGAAGAAGAGGATGAAATGAGTGAGTGGAAAATTGATGGCAACCTCCTCTCCCTGGAGATTGATGGAAAGACATTCAATTTGTCCGGAGACGAGATTCTGGACATTGAAGACGGCAAGTCTGTTGAGATTGGAGGCAGCCTTGTACCAAAAGTCTCTAGCCAGTTACCTCAAATAGACTTTGGTCATGCTTGGGTTCGTTCCACAATCAAAGCGCAAATCTATGTTCCCCAGTCAAAAAACGAATTGATTCCCTGGTGTCAGTTCAAGGTTGTCGATTCTTTTTTCAAGTCACACGATATACCTTTCTTGCCGTCTGATTACATTGTTGCGGACAATCTTTTTCTCATACTTGATCCTGATCAGGCTGCAGAACTCAAAACAAGTTTCAAGTCACATGCATCTGGCCCTATTGGATATAAGCAGATTGCTCTGATACAGAAGAATCTATCCTCGAACGAGTACATTACATTTATTGAGAGTGATGAGCGTTGTGAAAAGCGGGCCCCAGATAGTCATGCAATTAGCAATGTCCGGTCTAGACTTTATCCGTACCAGCTAGCTGGTGTTCAATGGATGGGATCTGTTCTGGATGACGATGCAGGCTTTGTCCTTGCAGATGAAATGGGACTAGGAAAAACAGTCCAGATCATCACTGTCATCGATGAACAGCGAGAAAAGGGGCCAAGCCTTTTAATTGCGCCCAATTCCCTGATGGAAAACTGGTCAAGGGAGATTCAGAGATTTGCTCCATGGCTCTCGTTCACTGTTGATGCAGGAAAAACCAGAGAACATAACTATCGTCGTCTTCTTGACTATAGCCTGGTGATCACCTCATATGATGTTGCCAGAGTCGACTTCATGGTCTTGGGTAGTATCGACTGGAACTTGATAGTCCTAGATGAGGCTCAGAATATTAAAAACTACGGGACACACAGAAGCAAAGAAATCAGAAAATATCCCAAGCGAAGTGGAATAGCGGTGACAGGTACTCCGTTGGAAAACCACATTACTGATATCTGGTCAATCTACGACTTCTGCTTTCCTGGCCTGCTTGGCGATGTCAAAGCATTCAAGTCTGAGTTTGGGGACGATTTCGACAGTGCTGAGAAACTCGAACGGATTATTACTCCTATCATGCTTCGCCGAAGATCTAAGGATGTTCTGAAAGATCTTCCTGACAAGGTGATTACGCCAATAGCCTTGGAGATGAATCCTGATGAAGCAGAAGGCTATGAGCGTATACGAATGGAAGCCATGGACGAAGATGGGAGAGTGAACCCGGGGATCCTGACTACACTCAGAATGTATTGTGCTTTACCGGAGATTGTCGACAATGACTTGAAATCCACTTCTCCTGCAGATACAAGTGCCAAGTTCGCCTATCTCTTCGAGGGCCTATTGGACAAAATATATTCTCAGAAAGAAAAGGTGATCATTTTTACTGGGTGGGTGCAAGCTCAGGAAAAGATTCAATCCAACGTCCGGGCACGGTATGGGTCTTTCTGTGACATCTTGAATGGAGATGTTCCGATTGATGAACGGCAGAAGATGATAGACGAATTCAGCGAACGTATAGGATTTGCTGTCCTGATAATCAACCCGACAGTAGGAGCAACAGGGCTCAATATCACAGCCGCAAATCATGTGGTCTTCTATACGTTGGACTGGAATCCTGCAACTGAGGACCAGTGCATAGCCCGGGCGGCCCGAATCGGCCAGAAAAAGACCGTGTTTGTTTATCGCCTTTTCTATTCCGACACCATTGAAGATGAAGTGAATGATTGCCTTGAACACAAGAGGAAATTACAGAATGCGACTGTTAAAGGCACAACAGCTGATGTCAGTCCTGATGTTCAGAAAGCACTTGGTCGCAGCCCGTTCTTGAGGAGAAGATCATGATACAGGTCGTATGTAAACGACTGACAAAGAATGACCTCGGCTTGACAGGTGGGCATCAGGGAGGAATTTGTGTCCCATTCAAAGTGGCAAGGCTTAACTTCTTTCCTGCCTTGGACCCCAGTGAATACAATCCACGAGCAGATGTTGTCTTTGACTGCAAAGGAAAGACCTTCTGTTTTACGTACATCCATTACAATAGCCGCCTGCATAAGACCGGGACTCGAAATGAATATCGCCTGACCGGGATGTCGAAGTTTTTCAAGGAATATGACTGTTGCGAAGGGGATTTGCTGGAATTCTGTCTCAATGAGGGAAGGTATTCTATTGATATTAAGCATCGAAACATCGATGATGAGAAAGACGTGTTTGACCCGGATAAACCTTTGATTATCCGTTCCGATTGGGCATACAAGAGGGGGTAATACCATGAGTATTGAAGTTCTTATTCCAGATCCAGAAGTCTTGATCATGGGGTTGAGAGATACAGGTTACGATAGTAATACTGCGTTGGCTGATGTTGTGGACAACTCGGTTGATGCTGGAGCTACTTGTATAAAGGTCAGCATTCAGCTTGATCGAAACAATAATCCGACAGTCATGATTGCCGACAATGGTTGCGGAATGAATCGATCTGAGTTGATCGATGGAATGAAGTACGGCTCTTCAAGTACGTTGACGAAGGACCCGAAGAGGCTTGGTAAATTTGGCCTTGGTCTCAAGACCGCATCTACTGCTTTCTGTAAACGCTTTTCAGTGGTTTCAAGAGCAGCTACCAACGATCCTATCTACATGGCAACTTGGGATTTGGATAATGTTGCCAGGGAGAACAACTGGAATCTCGAGATTGTCGGAGAGGAGGATATTCCCAGAGTCTACAAGACCGTGTTCGATGACATCACGAGAGATGAAGGGCATGGGACTCTTGTTGCTTGGGAGAAGGTTGATAGGCTTACTGCTAAAAAGAGCACATTGGATAGGATCGCTTCCAAATTTGCTGATTATGCTTCGCTCATTTACCATCGTTTCCTTGATGAGGATGATGACAGGGCACGAACTCTTGAGATGAGCGTCAATGGAGTGAAGCTGGAACCCAATGATCCATTCTGCCTGAGGGAGATGAGGGAAGATGGATCAGGGACAATCACGACAGGACGAGCTAGAGACAAGGAATGCACAGTGCAGATGGAAGATGGTACTCAAAAAGAGTCCACTTTCCATCTTCAAGGCTATGTCCTACCAACAAAGGAGAGTTTTTCGTCCAAAGAATCGCTAGAAAGGGCTAACATCACCAACCATAACATGGGCTTCTATGTCTATAGAGAAAACCGGATGATAGCCTGTGGAGATTGGCTTGGTCTGAAAAAGGCGGAACCTCATGACTCATATTTCAGAGCTGAATTCAGTTTTGACCACAACCTTGATGTCGCTTTCAAGATTGATGTGAAGAAGTCAAGAATCGAGCTCAATCCCGATCTTAGCAACTGGCTCAAAGAGTGGATGGCTCCTGGTGTCAAGATGGCAGAAGAGCGATATCGGAGAAAAGTCGATGATACCGTTCTGGAAGATTCTCCCAAGTATCATGTGGAGTCTGACAAGAACATTGTCGATAAAGAAGCTCTGGTTGTCGAGTCGAAGATCAAACCTGTTGGAGATGTTCAGGCTGATGGAACGCAGAAGGTTGAAATTACAAACGCAAACACTCCAAACGGACCTTGTGTTGTATCTATAACCATTGCTCCGGATGAAACCCCTGGAGTGTCCATTCTCACTAGCGACAATGTGAAGGGTGGAGCTTTGTGGGAGCCTACTTTCAAGGATGATCATCAGAGTGTAATCATCAATACGAACCATCCTTTCTATCAGAAGGTATACTTCCCTAACCACAAGAATGGCATTGCAGTCTCAGGTCTTGATGATCTTCTGTGGGCTTGTGCTTGTGCTGAATTCGGAACAGTCAATGATTATCAGAAAAAGGATTTCAAGGATTTTAGAATGAAAGTATCCAGCATTCTGGAAACCTTGGTTGAAGATTTGCCGGAGCCGGAAATAGGTTGAGGATTCTTGGATAAATGAATATTGCCTCTCTCGTCTCGACAATCAAAGATGATTTATATTCCGTCTATCATATTGAGTGGGATGTTCGTGTGGTCGAGATGGGAGAAGGTGATGTCAACCTAGCTATTTTCCCATCTGCTGTGGCGGGAGAATGTGTCATAGGTTTCAATCTATATCTCTTTTATACACGGCTGGATATGGAAATGGCGGTTGAGAATGAACCGCCGCTTATGATAGGTGTTTTCAGAGGTGTCGAGAGGAATGGGAAAGCAAATATTGCCCAGATAGAAGCCTTTGAGACGCTTTTGCGAGGAGCCAAAGGTCATCTCATCTACAGGGTTAATGGTGGAACCTTTTCTGATGCGCCTTTGAAAGAGCATATGAACGAGCGATGGTCATATTTCTCTCTCAGATATGAGAGTGACTACCTGGATGTTCATACACGACTTGATTTCGATTATCAGGAAATACGTCATCATGTTTTGAACTTTGCTGGGCTTATTCTGCTTTTTTCCAGTTACCAGGCCAAGGAAGAGCTTGCTCTGTACGAAGAGGGCAAGTCATACATGGAGACAAGCGTTAGATATGAAAGAAACCCCATAAACAGGGCCTTATGCCTTGAAAATAAAGGTTATTGTTGCTCTGTTTGTGGAATCGATATGGAAAAGGTTTATGGCAGTCCTGGTCGCGAGTTCATTGAGGTTCATCATTCGATTCCAGTTTCCGAGTATGGGCAAGAGAGATTGATTGATCCGCTCGCTGAGCTATTCCCTGTTTGTCCAAACTGCCATGCCATGTTGCATCGCCGGAAGCCTCCTTATTCAATAGATGAGTTGAAGCAACTCATGAATGACGCCAGTGGTGAAAGAGGAAAGAAATGAAAGTTGTAGTGAAGTCCGATAAACAAGCTGAAGACCGTTATACATCATTTATGCATGATCTCGATGCGATGTGCATTGTAGATGGATATTCATCACGTGAAACGGCTTTTATTGCCGACAGGTGTCAGTTTCTGGTCGATCAGGATGTGTTGCAGAGCTTTAATGTGGTTCAATATGCAGACGAGTCATGTCGAATTGATGCCTGGGGGCTCAAACCTGCAATTGATGGTAGCAGCAACGACTCCATAGTCCTGATTATCAGCGACTTCTTTGATCAAGATTCGCTAGCCGCCATAACCCTGACTGACTTCAGGGCATATTGCAACAAGGCAAAACGATTTTTCCAGAATGCGTTGAAAGATGAATTCAGGCTTTTGCATCTTCCTGCCAACTCATCTGCTGCCCAGTTTGCCGATTATATATACAAGCGCCGCAATGAGGATCAGCAGGTAACCATCATTGGAATTACAAATGGCTCGGTTGTATCGAAAAGCAACAAGCTTGTCATTGCGGAAAATACCACAACAACAGTGACGTTCCGTTACGACATATGGGATTTTGCCAGGTTTGCCAGAATAGAGCGTTCTCTTGGAGGCAGAGAGTCAGTCGATATAGATCTTGTAAACGATTATGAACTTCCTGAAGGGATTAAGTCCCTTCATGTAGAGAATGGCAGTTCTGAAATTGATTCATATCTCTTTGTGTTGCCAGGCAAAGTGCTTTACGAAATGTATGAACAATGGAATGAACGGCTTTTAGAGCAGAATCCTCGCACATTCTTGCAGTTCACAGGGAAGATCAACAAGGGAATCAGAGGGACGCTCACCAACAATCCTGATAGATTCTTCAGCTACAACAACGGCATAGCAGCTGTAGCAAACAGGGTCGACATCGATCCTGTGACAGGTAACATCAACAAGATCTACAACCTTCAGATTGTCAATGGCGGACAGACAACGGCTTCAATCTACAATGCATATTACAGGTCAATGAAGGACAAGAAGCCGATTGCTATCGACAAAGTCTATGTAATGGTCAAGCTGTCTGTAATTGGTCGACAGGAGCTTGCTGATCAGATCATCCCAAGGATTTCAGAATTCTCGAACTCGCAAAATAAAGTTGCTTCTTCTGCTTTCTCGATTCGCCATCCTTTCCATATGAAGATGGAGGAGTACTCAAGAAATATCCATGCACCGGCAAACGGAGACCAGCAGGAGACCTTCTGGTACTACGAGAGAGTACAGGGCCAGTACAAGAATGCAATCAATATCAGGCATTCAAGTGCAGAGAAGAAGTCTTTTGAGTCCCAGAATCCCAAATCCCAGATGTTCAAAAGTGTTGAACTGGCAAAGTATGTCATGGCATTTGACATGAAACCATATCAGGTCTGTCTCGGCAGTCAGAAATGCTATGCTCTCTTCTCGAAGGAATATCTGAAGACAGATGATGATGGACAAGGCATTGTCGGGCCTGAAATCAATCAGGATTACTTCAAGGAAGTTTGCTGTAAAGCTCTCATCTTCAAATACATCGAGAAGCACGCAGGACGTGGGCTTCAGTTTGTCCTTGCGCCATATACAATCGCAGTGTTGATGAAGAATCTTCAGGAAAAGGGGCTTAATCTCAATTATACGCTCATCTGGAACAAACAATGGGATAATGAAGCGTTGTTCTCCTTGTTGATGACCTATGTTGATGTTGTGTACAAAGTCTTGGCCGAGTCGATGCCTGAGGGAATTCAGATTTTCTCCGAATGGGGCAAGAAGAAAGAATGCTGGGACAAGTATGCTCAGCAGATACAGCTCGACCTGATGCCTATCATCGAATATACAGTCTCTCAGGATGAGTATTTGGCAACTGTAAAAGAACATAAAAGCAATGCTGTCATGATCAAGGGAATCGAGGCTCAGACTTATGTTGTCAGCAAACCTGCTTCATATTGGACCAGTTTGATGAGATGGATCCACAAGGGGAACATGTCAATTACTTCGAAGGAAGATGGCATTCTATCTTATGCAACCAAGATTCCGTACAAGATTCCTTCCGACAAGCAGTCCGAGGTCATCATCAGGATAGAAAAGAGGGCTGTTGATAGTGGCTTCTCAGGTTGAAGAAAAGATGTTGGCGGACTCTCGCTGGACTGCAACCTTCTTTGAAATTGAATCAACTGTAAGCCTGAGAAAGGAACGGTATTCGGCTCAAATCATTTCAGCAAAACATTGCAGTTGAGCCCTGGAAATGAAACAACTCCCTGACTTGCAGAGAGTTGCTTGTGTTGGAGATGATCGGAATCGAACCGACTACCTATTGAATGCCATTCAATCGCTCTAGCCAAGTGAGCTACATCCCCGAAACTGTGAGTGAATATATCAAGAAGAAAGGATAATTGCAACTCTTTATCCATAAGAGTATTGCAACAGGGGTCATTCAACTGTATTCTTCTTTCAATATTTTAGAAAAAGGCAGGGCAATGATGGATAAGAGAATCAAGGTTGCTGTCATCGGTGCTACAGGAGCTGTCGGTCAGGTTTTCATGTGGATGCTTTCCGACCACCCGTGGTTTGAACTGAGTTATGTTACTGCATCAGCAGCGAGAGTGGGCCAGAAATATGGTGCTACAGCTCACTGGGTTATGCCGTTTGAGATGCCTGAGTCGATCAAGGATATCGAAGTAAAGGAATTCAATCTTTCAGAAATGTCCAAAGCTGGAGTAAGGATTGTTTTCTCCGCACTTCCTGCTGCAGTGGCAAGGGAAGCAGAGCCACAGCTTAGGGCTGAAGGTTTCTATGTTTTCTCGAATGCCGCAGCCATGCGTTACGATGCAGATGTTCCTATCCTCATTCCTGAAACCAATATCGAACAGCTGGACCTCATCAGGGAACAGGGATATCCGCAGACCGGATTCTGTGTAACCAATGCAAACTGTGTGACCACAGGCCTTGCAATGGCACTCGCTCCGCTCAGAAAGTATGGAATCAAGACAATTACCATCAACAGCTATCAGAGTGTGTCCGGTGCAGGATACCCGGGTCTTTCCTCCTTTGATATCACAGATAACTGTATCCCGTATATCGGCGGGGAAGAGGAGAAGATTGAAAAGGAAATCAAGAAGATTCTGTCCATAGATCCCGATGTATATGCATATACAGTACGTGTTCCTGTAATGTTCGGGCATCTTGAGACTGTATGGCTTGATTTCGAGAATACTCCAGAGCTTGAGGATATTATCAAGGACTGGGCGGATTTCAAGGTTGAGTCCGATCTCCCGTCATCTCCTGAACAGCCGGTTGTATACTCTGATGCCCCGACATTCCCTCAGCCGAAGTATGCATTCTGGGGGAATCCGAAAGGAATGGTAGTCTATACGGGACGCCTTAAGAAGAAGAATGGAAAAATCGGATTCGTTCTCCTTGTCAACAACATTGTCAAAGGCGCCGCTGGTGGTTCAATCCAGAATGCAGAGGCTTTTGTCTCGCATTACGGCTTGCGATAAATCATTCAGGCAATCATTGCATTTGAGAAGGAACAGTCCATTTCCTCTGTTCCTTCTTTTCTTCTCTCACAATAGTCGTACAATCATCGGCATATATGACATAGTGCCGGCCATTCTGCTCTGCA
The DNA here is from genome assembly GCA_949287505.1 of uncultured Spirochaetales bacterium. Classification (GTDB taxonomy): domain Bacteria; phylum Spirochaetota; class Spirochaetia; order Sphaerochaetales; family Sphaerochaetaceae; genus Ornithospirochaeta. The sequence goes on from CASEGX010000117.1 coordinate 16,156, forward strand.
TGGAATGTATTATGCCTTTTGCAGTCTGCACAGGACAGTCCAAGACCATCATGGCGGTAACATGCCCTGGAGATGAAGAGCGCTGGCCTGTATGATGTATCCACTGTCGGTTTGAACGGCCAAGGTTCTTCATACTCTTCTCTTTCAATCCAGAGGTAGCCGCCAACAAGAGAAGGAACAGCCTCTTTTAACAATACCGCTGCTTCTCTGTTTGGCAGATAGAGATATATATCCGCAAAATAATCATACTCAGGATGCTTCTGGGCAAAGATTATGTCCCCGATATTATTAAGCCCGACGAGAGGGTTCTTGATGGTTTTCAGTTTTTCTTCCATCTTCCTGAATAGGTTAGCTTCCTCGTACCGTACAGCGGGGAATGAAATGTATGTTCTCCCATCAATAACGACACCATCTGTATTCCAAGGCGTTCTCTCCCCATCCAGTCTTTGCCTTGGTGGCAGCTGTGTGGATTCATGTCTTTCCACCTTCGCCTCATAGTGGTGTTCATCTTTCTCTGAAGAAGCGAGTTTTTCCATGAAATCTCTTCTTATCTTCTTCAGCTCTGATGGATTGATATAACAATCACCAATCGTATTCTCTATATTGATTGGGGAAAGCTGCACGGAGTAGGTGCCTGACTGAGAGAAAATTGTGCGGAGAGCTTTCTCCGGAGAATTCTCCGAAGCTGATACATTGCAAGGGTAGCTTTCCTGCAGATTGCCGGCGGAAACGGAAATCTGTTCCTTCTCGATTCTTATTCTCGCTCCGATGTTTTTCTTCATCAGTGGCAGTTCCGTCTCTGATATGGCTTTCATGTTAAGCGAGCTGTCAGAAATCATAAACAGGTCGGCACCTTTCGGCAGCCTTGTATCATCGGGAAGGAAAAGTATCGTTCTGTTTCCCTGTGCCTCTCCTGGTTTTGCCGAGAATCTGTAAGGCTCTGCAAGCCCTTTATCTGAAAGAAGCACCATCAGACCATCATATGCTTTTATCTTTCTGTCTGTTTCAACAAGAATCTTCCTTCCTCTCTGATCCAGAATACAGCCGATTCTTTCTCCTCTGTGTCCAGGATATGGGCCTGTCGTCATTATTCTGTGTCCTGGATGAAGTGGAAGAAGAAACCCCGGGCCTGCTTTTCTCTGGAAGGAGACAGAAACGCCATGATGATAGGGCTTTTCATCTTTTCCATCGATTATGGCCCTGTAATACCTTGTTACAGCATCCACATATTCCGGTCCCTTGAGCCTTCCTTCAACCTTAAGGCTGTCGATTCCGATATCCATGAGCTTGCGGACGCAGAGCCCTGCATCCAGGTCCTCCAGTGAGAATGGATAATACCTCTTTCCTGTCTCCTCATCACAGAACCATGACCGGCAGATCTGTGCACAGCTACCTTCATTTGCCGAGCGTCCAGTAATGCAGTGTGATGCCATGCAAAGCCCGGAGAATCCATAGCAGAGAGCCCCGTGGATGAAGACTTTCAGCTCTATATCCGGGCATTCCTTCCTTATGCTTGCAATCTCGTCAAGATTGAGCTCTCGAGATAACACAACCCGTTCAAAGCCAAGGCCCTGCAGGGCTTTCACTCCCGCGCTTGTATGCACAGCAAGCTGTGTGGAGCCATGAAGCGGAAGGGAAGGGAAATCCCTTCTCACAATATTCGCAACCCCCAGATCCTGGACTATGAGTCCATCGCATCCGTATTTGCTGATAGTTGAGAGCATGTCATACAGACGTGGAAGATCCTTGTCATCAATGAGCGTATTCACTGTGATATAGATCTTCCTGTCATTTTCGAGGGCGTATCTCCGTATTCTGGAAAGATCCTCTTCTGAGAAGTTTCCGGCACCCTTTCGTGCGGAGAAGTCCTTCATTCCGAAATAAACCGCATCGGCTCCGGCTCTGAATGCGGCGATGGCTTCCTTTATTGTTCCAGCGGGAAGTGCAAGCTCTATCATATCCCCGAGTTTAGTGTTTTGGGGCTTTATCATCCAGTCCCATGACGCAAATGCTTGTTGCCAAATATCCTGATAGTAATTATTCTGTCTTATAGCATATAACTGCCTTACCGCAGATATGAAATAAGGATAAGGAGAAACCTATGACAGTTAACGATCTCAAGCATTCAAAGCTTGTCCAGTGGGTCAATGAGGTTGCTGCACTTACTACACCAGATAACATCGTTGTTTGTGATGGATCCAAGGAACAGTATGATCAGCTCATTGAACTCCAGGTTGAGCAGAAGCTCTGTGTACGTCTCAATCCTGAGAAGAAGCCAGGCTGTGTGCTTTTCCACTCGGATCCTTCCGATGTAGCACGTGTTGAGAAGAGAACCTTCATCGCATCAGAGAAGGAGGAGGACGCTGGTCCTACCAATAACTGGATCGATCCGAAGGAACTCAAGAAGACAATGACTGATCTCTATCGCGGATGTATGAAGGGAAGGACGATGTATGTCATTCCTTTCTCCATGGGTCCGCTCGGATCACCAATGTCCAAGCTCGGTGTTGAGCTTACAGATAGCGCATATGTTGTCTGCAACATGATGATTATGACAAGAGTCGGAGAGAAGGTTCTTGAAGAGCTCGGAACAGACGGATACTTCGTTCCATGTCTCCACTCTGTAGGCAAGCCTCTCCAGAATGGTGAGTCTGATAATGGTCAGTGGCCATGCGCTCCAATGGAGCATAAGTACATCTCCCAGTTCCCAGAGACAAGAGAAATCTGGTCCTATGGTTCTGGCTATGGTGGAAACGCTCTTCTCGGCAAGAAGTGCTTTGCTCTCCGCATCGCTTCTGTTCTTGCTCGTGATGAGGGCTGGCTTGCTGAGCACATGCTCATCCTCAAGATAACAAATCCAGAGGGCAGAGTCCGCTATGTAACAGGTGCATTCCCATCAGCTTGTGGAAAGACAAACCTTGCAATGCTCATTCCTACTATCCCAGGATGGAAGGTTGAGACAATCGGTGATGATATTGCATGGATGAAGCCAGGAAAGGATGGCAGACTTTATGCTATCAACCCAGAAGCAGGATTCTTCGGAGTTGCTCCTGGAACATCTGCAAAGTCCAACTACAACGCTCTTATGGCAGCTTCCAAGAACACCATCTTCACAAACGTCGCTCTTACAGAGGACAAGGATGTATGGTGGGAGGGAATCGGATACGATGCTCCTGGCAAGCTGATTGACTGGCACGGAAATGAGTGGGTACAGAACAAGGAAGACAAGTCCCAGACACCTGCTGCTCATCCGAATTCAAGATTCACAGCTCCAGCTGCACAGTGCCCATGCATTGCACCTGAGTGGGAAGATCCTGCAGGAGTTCCTATTTCTGCAATCCTCTTCGGTGGAAGAAGACCTTCTACAATTCCTCTCGTTCATATGTCACGCAACTGGAACCACGGTGTATTCCTTGGATCCATCGTTGGCTCTGAGGTTACAGCTGCAACACTCGATGTCAAGGCTGGAACAATCAGAAGAGATCCATTTGCAATGCTTCCATTCTGTGGATACAACATGGGTGACTACTTCCAGCACTGGATTGATGTTGGTGCAGCAGCTCCATCACAGGATGTTCTTCCGAAGATCTTCTACGTCAACTGGTTCCGCAAGGATGCTGACGGTCACTTCATCTGGCCTGGCTATGGCGACAACAGCCGTGTCCTCAAGTGGATTTTCGAGTGCTGTGACGGCACTGCAAAGACAGTTGATACACCAATCGGAATCATGCCGACAGTCGATGCTATCGACAGACCGGAAGGTGTTTCCGAAGCTGATATGGCAGAACTTCTCAAGGTCGACACAGAAGGCTGGCTTAGAGAGGTCGAGGATATCAGGACAAATCATTATCCGAAGTTCGGCAAGCACCTCCCGAAGGAGCTTTCCGCTATGCTCGATACGCTTGAGGCAAACCTCAAAGCAGCAAAATGAGCTTAGAGCTCCATGCTCTTATGGCCCTGGATCCGTCCAGGGCTTTTTTCATCGCATGGTATGTTCGCTTCATCGTTTTATCCAGACGAAGGGAGAGGTATAAGGAATAATATAGGCTGAGAGAATCTTTTTATAAGGAGATTACGGATGATCAGCATCGCTATTTGTGATGATCAGAGCATGTATCTTGAAAAGATTGAGAAAGCCATATCAGAATACTTCATCAACTTCCCGGAGTATCAGGTGAGGGTATCAGGATTCTGTAATTCTTCTGTTTTCCTGGATGAGCTTGAAAAGACTGGAGGCTGGGATATCGTCATCCTTGATATCTGCATGCCCGGTATCAGTGGAACAGAGATAGCCCGGGAGATACGCAGGAGACATGATCGTACAGAGATAATCTTCATCTCCGTCTCTTCCGATTATGCACTTGCAGCTTTTGCCCTGAAGGCCGTGCACTATGTCCTCAAGCCGTTCTCATCTGCAGAATTCCACGAAGCGCTTTCACGGGCTCTTCTGCCTTTTTCAGATAGAAAACCACGGCGTATCCTCCTGCATCTTGCCAGTGGTTCCATTCAAAGCATTGATGCATCTTCCATTCTCTATATTGAAAGCATCGCTTACAGGAGGGTCGTCCATACGTCAAAAGGCGTGTTTGAGGAGACGAGGAGGACGCTTTCTTCCTTTCTGGAAGAGCTTGGTGATCTTTTCCCCGGTCAGTTCATACAGCCTTATCGCGGTTATATTGTGAATCTGGAGGCAATCCGGACCATATCTCCTGATCACATTACTTTGCAAAGTGGTGATTCGGTCCCCATAAAACGTGGCGATTTCCGCAAACTCCGTGAGTCATATTTCAAGTGGTCATTCAGAGATGAAGGAGCGGATGTTTTATGAGAAAGAGGGACGATTCATCGTGTGAAAAGTCTCTTTTATCGTAAATCACATCGAAGTGTTATTTTCTGTGATAACCAAATATACAGTTAGGTATGGAAGATTATGCAGTATTATATCGTGCTTGGTTCCAGCTTTTCCCAACTTTGGATAAATCAGGAGGTAAATGTACATTTGTGAAATAATAAAAGTGTATAAAAATACCACTTAATTCTGTTAAGGAAAAGGACTTGAAAAATAAGATGCGCTGATATAGCATAGCTCTTACAAGAAACAGAATTTACATGGTAGAAGGTGTAAGCTTGACAGCTTTATCTTCCCCTCCCTGTTTATTCTCTCTGCCTAGAAAATGGAAATTGTGCATTTTCCAGACGGGGGGGGGTAAACTGATTCTTGCTTAGAAAATACTGAAAATAATTCAGAAGTGTCCGAAGGGAGGGATATTCATGCTTAGGAAAGCCGCACTGCTTCTTGCGGTTCTGCTGATACCATTCAGCCTGATGGCTTATCAGCTATCACCACTTAATGTAACATATGATCCGACAGGCGCTGGGAGTGCCAAGGTTTATACAATAGTCAATGATTCTGATTCCCCGGTAGCAATCGAGGTTAGAGCTGAGCAGAGGATTGTTGATATAGACGGTAATGAAGCGAATCAGGATGGTTCTGCGTATTTCTCAATCCAGCCCAATAGGATGATCATCAGGCCTGACTCCACACAGCTTGTCCGTGTACAGTACCGTGGACCTCAGACTGTAACGAGGGAGCTTTCATTCCGGATTATCTCAGAGCAGATTCCAATGCCTCGAGGCGCACAGGAAGAAGAGAGCGGACAGATGATTTCCTTCCTCTTCGTCTATTCTACAAGTGCATATGTAAAGCCTTCACGCATCGTTGAGAGCATAGCCTCTGCTGTAAGTGTCACAGAAGATGGAAAGCTTGAGATCGTGCTTGAGAATACAGGAAGCGTTCATCAGATGCTGAACAGCCTCGACATCGAGATCTCCGATGATAAAGGAAACACTTATACTCTGACAGAAGAAGAACTGCTGCCTCTTTCAGGACAGAACCTTCTTACGAATTCAAAGCTGCGCACAGTGATTGAGATGCCGGAGATTCTTACTGGCTCAGACTCTTTCACAGCTTCTGTTTCCTACGATTACGAATATTCAGCCTGAAGCAGAAAGCAGGGGGATTTATGGTATCAGATAACGGACTTCGCCGGATCCGGTATGTTCTTATCATCATTTTATCTGTGCTGATAGCTGGGATAACAGCATATCTTGCCCTGTTTCCTGACATGGGCAAAGGCTTTGCTGTGTTCTTGGCTCTCGCTATTCTTCTGATGTCATCTGTCCTTATGAATCTCTGCATTGCAGGAAGTACGGATGACACGAGGAGAATAGCCCTTCTTGTTTTTTCAATAGGCGTTCTTCTTCTCTTCCTCGGTGGCATTGTTTATATCCTGTTTTTAAATCCTGATGATGAAAATCCACCTGTTGCGGAAACATATATTGAACCGGAAAGCATGGAAGAAATCATAATTCCGGAAAACACTGAACCTGTTGCTATTCTGGAAGAACCTGATGAAATCATTGAAACACCTTCCATTCCTTCTGCACCATCTTTATCCTTTGAAATCACGGATATAATTCCCGAAGAGACAATAACCACAATACCAGAACAGGAAACTCCAGAAAAAACAGAAGAGCTGGATCATGAGCCTGCAATTGAGGCAGGAAATATAGTTCCTGAAATAAATGATTCAGAGTATATAAATACAACAGATGATATTTCAGATTCTGAAGTAAGTGATACTCCGTTTGATCCATCGGCAGAACCTTACATTTCTCCATCACAGCAAAGGGCTGATGATTTCTGGTCAAGTTTCTTCATAGCTGGAGAGGATGAGCTCGTTCTTGAAGACGGTGTTTATTTCATGACGCTTGTCGTGAATAATAGTGAAGTAGGGACAATCAATACAGTTATAGAAAATGGGGCTGCTTCCATAAGTACATTTGAATTGAAGGAGTATCTCAGAGGTTCTATAACCGATGAGGCTGAAAGCAGGATTTTCTATGGTGATGAAGATTATATATCTATAGAAAGCCTCAACGAGGCAGGCGTTCAGGCTTCCTTTGACAGTAATGCATATATTATCACTCTGGATTTCTCAAACGAGGACATGCCAGTACAGATTCTAAGCGTGAGAGGAGTCTCCAGAGGAGCATTGAAGTCCCTTCCTATATCAGGGGCAGAGATTATAAGTCCTGCAGCATTTACCTGGGCTTCCAGATATACGCTTTCCGGAAATTTCGACATCGTTCCAGCAAAGGATTTTGTAAATTCACTGAATTTTACATTCTCTGTAGATAACAGGCTGCGCCTCTGGGATCTTTTCCTGGATTTCGATTATGCCCTCAGATATAGAAATGGAAAACTGCAATTCGACTGGGGCAGTTATGAATTCCATTATGATTTCGAAGACTCTATGATTCGTCTTTCATGGGGCAATGTCGCTTCAGACCTTTTGTCTCCTTCGGGAACGGATATTGGAATCCGTTTTGATAAAGCAATTGAATACGGTCCTCCAGATGCTGCACGGAAGAGTCATATAGAGCAGATCATTTCCATCGAAACTGAATCGGATGTCCAGATATTCAATGAAGACAATGAGATCTTTAGAAGAACACTTCAGCCAGGTAACTATAGATTACAGGATTTTGTACTCTATACAGGAGTAAACAGGATTCGCATTGTTGTCACACCTCTTGATGGCTCTCCTGCCACTGAAACTGAGATTGACCTGATTTACTCCAGCTCACTTCTTGCTCCCGGAGAGGTTTATTATGGCGGTTCTCTCGTAACAAGCAGGAATATAGTGAATTCCCAGAATGATATTATTCCCGGTGCTGTCAGAATCCCTCTTTCTGATGGAAGAAGTCTTGAATACGATGCAAGAAATATATCTCTTGGTGGCTATCTCCGTGCAGGACTGACGGAAAGTCTTACTATGGATGTCTCTGCAGCTTTCATGAACAGCGTCACATCATCAAGCTATTTCAATCCCACAGTCCGAACAGCTTTTGAATTTACCCATGCGAACATATTGGGAACGACAAGATACAATCTCAATGTGACCGGTAACAATGATGGCAATGGCCATTTCGTCCTTCCAGAGATCTATGCAAGAATCGGACATCAGGCATTTACCGGCATGAGATGGCTCAGCTCTCTGAATCTCGGCTTCACATATAATGCAGATTTCAGCAGATCAGATAATCGTCATTCTTTAATGCTTTCCTCCAGCTTCTCTGGTTCTGTTGGAATTGTTGGATGGGGTTTGAGTCTTTCTGGTACATTGCGTCCGGAAATACTGAGAAACTCCACTTATAGTGCGTCTCTCTCATTGTCATTATCTGCAACACGTAATGTCTATTTCAGTGCAGGTCTTTCTGTAAGCGGTTCAGGAACAGCTGATCCATCTGTCATCGGACGGGCAAGTGCTACTATCAGATTCAGTCCAGCGAGGGCTTCTATCAGCGTCTCCAACAACAGGCTTTCTGCAGATGTCAATGTGAATAGCGGAAAGCATTCATTCTCTGCAGGTGTCGATACTTCTCCCAAATACATTGCTCAATTTGATTCTTATTCATTCGATGCGGCTTATTCATACTCTGGAAGTCTCTTTAATATCTCGGCTGGTTTGTATGCTGATGATGCTATCAGAAGTGTTTCAGGCAATTTCTCTATATCTACCGCATCCGTTTTTGCAGATGGCCTTATGGGTTTCAGTTCTTATATTCCTTCCAATTACATTCTCCTTAAGCAGGAAGGAGCGATAAAGGGTAATGATATATCTGTAGGATCTGTAGGTAGCTCAATGTCTTCACCTCTTAACCAGAGATTTGGAATAGGGTTGTATACAGGACTTTCTCTGAATAGAACATCATCTCTTTCTGTATATAGTGTGAATCCTGAGTCTTTTGGATCTGCAACTGCCTTCAATATTGCAATACCTGCAAGCCGGAGAGGTGGGTATGTCCTTCGTGTAAAAGCAGAAAACAAGTATTCTGCTTCCGGCGTTGTCATATTGCCCGATGGCACTTTATGGCTTAATGGTTCTTCCCCTGTGTACAGAGTTGAGGAAGAAAATGGGCGCGTAGAGCTTGAGTCCTCGGATTATTATGTTTTCACAGATTCTGATGGCCGTTTCATAATCTCTGATCTGATTCCTGGACGTTATGCATTTGATGTCAGCTACGAAGATAAGTGGCTGCTATATGTGTTCAATATATACGATGACGAAGAGTATTCCGTGGACATCCAGCTCCTTGAAAATCCAGAGCCGGAATCCGGAATTATCATTCCTGATATCTATTCCGCGCTTTATTCATTCGATAACGGTGAATATGTGACCGGAGATGAGTTCTGGGCAATGCTTTATCCAGATATGTGGGAGGCTGTATGAGACGTAATGTTATAATCTGCCTTATCTTATTGCTTGTTTTACTGATAGTTCCTGCATTCTCTGCAGATCTGGGTATCAAGGCATATAAACTCGGAGGAGCAGATGAGAGTGGAAAGTATTTTGAACTTGCAATCACAGATGCTCTTACCGGAAGTCTTAATATCGTTAAGGATGTTGCTGACGGGGAAGGTGCATCAACAACCGGGCAAATAAATATCACAGATTATATTGATGATTTTCTTGGAACAATACCATCAGCTCAGGCATCTGGCAGCTATGGAAGCTTTCTGTTCTCATACCGTCTTGCGGGAAACTATGAGGGAAGCTATACGATTTCAATGACGTTGTCACCGTTTAAAGGAACAGCCTCATCCAATACAGGAATAGTGAATGCATATTATGAGCTTAAGAATGAGAATATCATTTTCAATGAAGCACACACTACGGAAAGCAGAGATGGATTCACTATAACCCAGAGTTCAGGGAATCCTTCGTATAAGGCCACAAACGATAGCAGCGTGGAATTAAGCACAAGCATAAATATAAGCAATGGTAACAGTACAGAGTATGAGCTGATTGATGATATCTGGATCGCAAGAGGTGCGATATTCGCGATTATCGACTCATCAGACTATGACTCTGTTGGCAATGATCTCTACAACGCCAGTGTCGTAGTGGAAATACTGTCAGACTGAAGGAGGGAAAATGAAAAGAAAAATAATTGCATTCATCATATTCTTTATCGTTCTTTCTTCTTTGGGTGCTGAGAGAAAGGAAATGAGCAAAAGCTTCCAGATTCAGGGAGCCTATGGAACCGTAACAGAGCTTGCAATAACTCCTATTCCTGCTCAGTCACAGAATTATCGTATTGGTATGCCTTTCAATGTTGAGGATGTGCAGGTTCAGTCCACACAGGAAGCAGGCAGAAAGATTGCTGAGTGGTCTCTTATCTCAAATACGAGGTTCCTTCTCAAGATAAAAGCCACGAAACTGACGTTTAATGGAGAATCAGCAACAGCAGAGCCTCTGGATTATGTAATCACATTTGCTTACAGGCTGACAGATACTGTTGGAACACAGCATTTCCAGTACAACACGGAGTCAGGGGCCGCAAACCTTGTTGGTTCAAGTGAAGCCGGGGCAACTGGTGAGAAGGATGGTGAGTACACCGTCATCGATATCCTCGGTCCTGAATTCACTGAGGAGTACTTCAGTAACTCATATATCGGAATACTCAATGAGAGTATTTATTTCAAATTCACACAGTCAGCTTCTGCAAAAGTCCAGGATGATGATCTTGTCCCTCCCGGCGAATATTCAGCTGTAGTGACACTGTTAATAGAGGGGGAATGATATGAAGAAAGTATTGGCATTATTTATCGTCATCATTGCACTATCATCCTCATTGTTTGCTTATGAATATAAAGTGGGAGATGTTCAGAGCCGCTTTAACAGCGAGTCAAACATGGCTGTAATGCCTTACGATGGTGCATTCGGCGTTAATCTCAGAGACACTGGTTCTTATCCTGTACGTAATGGAAATGTGGAGTATCGAGATGGTTCCATCATTAAAAATGATGCTTCCCATTATTTTGATGACCAGATGGTTGCTAACGGAATCATTGAAGGAGTATTTAAACGAATCGAATGGTTTGAAAATTACCGTACAGACCGTTATAGATATGATTTAGAGAAAGTTTCTTCTATGACTCTACGTGTCGACTGTTCTTCTGACTTCATGTTTGTATCGCAGTCTGATGATTCATATAAGCGCCCATTTTATTTATATGTACTTCCGCGAGCTGTCAGCGGAGAGAACAAATATGCAGGAGATCCTACTGGAACGATTGCACCGATTCTTGTAACTGACAGTTCTCCGGTAGAGATACCTGCACCATCAAATTTTGATGACTATACTTCCATCTGGTTCGATCTGCTTCTTGCACTCCCTGGAGAGGTCACAGATGAAGGTGTAACGGTAGAGAATACCTTTTACCCGCTCTCGGACGCCGATGATTATACAGCAGAAGTCACAATAACAATTGAGTGGACTGGTATTTACGCAATAAAGTACTCTTCTTGGTCGCTTATTGGATGGTGGGATGATGATGAGCAAATTGGTACTGAAACAGTTACAGTAGAACGTACCATGACAATACCATTCTCAGGATATTGTTCATTTGATGAACAAGAATCTACAGGAAGTCTTTATATAAGTACGACATCTGAATCTCAGGAAATCAACCTTAATCCTGATGCTGCATCGACTGTGAAGGTTGCGGATATATCCTATCTTGTTAATTTCGGACACGGGCTTGGAGGCTCTCAGCCTGCATACGATGATTCAAAGGCCTGGATGTTCCTCTCTGCAAGCCCGGATCCTGGAAGTTCTTTGCAGGATGGATTCAGACTTGTTAATCAGAACGCGACAGGAAGTCTTACTGATTACAACAGCGTTCCTTTCCTTGTGACTGTTGAAGGAAATGGTCAGTTCATAGAGTTTGATGGAAGAGCAAAAGCTTCTGATTTCACACCTGATGGTGGTATAGATACCGAATATATTGAGACTGCATGTATATGGGAACAACATCGATTTAATAGCTCAAATAATAGCAACAGTCAGTATTACCACTCCCATAATTTTGAAGGCGAGGTTTTTGTTGAGGTAACTCCAAAATCTGATCTTATAGCACCTGGTCGATATGTCGGCGACATATATGTTCATGTAATTACGAATGGAGATTGATGAATATGACAGTAAAAAAGATATTGGCTTTGATTTTTATCTCTTTGCTGGTCTTCTCTCTGTTCGCAGAAGACCATAGGCACCTTTCTCTGAGCGCTACTGTTCCAGAGGATTTTGGCATTGCCTTTCCACCCGGGGCAATAAAGCTTGATAGATTTGTTTTTGAGTTTGGATTTGAAGCTGATGAAACCAGACTGCTTGATGAATGGGTGCTGCCAATCGGGGAAATAGAAGCTGCAACTGGTTCTCGGAATCTTAGTCTTCTTTATTATGGAAACTCTTCTTCCGTATATGATGTGACTCTCAATTTCTCTATCAGTGATATGACACTTAAAGATTCTGATAACGGGATATCAATTCCTTTGGGTATGGAATTCAGCACGAATCCATATGTCGATGATGATATCGAAGTCTATGCAGAGCAAGACGTCGATTCTGTCAGGGTTATTATACCACCGGCGGGGGAGCGCATAGGTGTTCCTGTCGTGGATATGAGGTTTTATTGGGATATTTCCGATGGCATTATGCCCGGGGATTATGAGGCAGAGCTCCGTATAGAGCTTCTGGAAAATAATTAAGGAGGAATCAAGAAAATGATTCGTAAAGGAATAGCTGTTGCCATTGTTCTCTTGCTTGTACTGAATGCTATGTTCGCAGATGATTTAGCTACAGGAACGTCTGAGATTACACTCAGTCTGAAGAATGGAACCGGTGATGAGGAGAATCCGGTTTTGACGCCTTCGTATAAGGTTGGATTTACAAATGAGTCCAGTGTTACTGCAGAAACAGATATGAATGGTAAAACAGTCGATAAAGTCGTACTGTCAGATGCCACTGCAGATGCACAGCTTGTTGCTACTGGTTCTGTGAATATGTTTTATCAGATTATCAGCAGCGATCCAGTCCATGTAAAGATTACTGGAGAAGCTCTTGCTTCTACAAAGCTGGCAGGTGTGGAAGGTAATGAAGACACTATTGACTGGGATGCAGAATTCACGCCGAAAACAAATGAATCCGCAGGATCTAAGACTTCTTTTGGCTATAGCGAAGGAACAAAAGATTATTCAACAGGTGCTGTAATTTTCACACATAATCCTTCTGCAACAAATGGAACCGTTGGATCAAGCGGTGTTATCCCTGTGACTTTTACAACTCAGGATGCTTCAAAAAACACTATTGATGATTACACCGCAACAATAACACTGACTGTTACGGAAGGATTATCAGACTGATAGGTAACGGAAGCAATGATAAAACGTATAGGGCTGGTGATAATCTTACTGTTTTTCTCTTTCTGCTGTTTTGCAGGAGAGGTGCTTGATAATGCGGATATGACGCTGATTTTTGATATGAAAAACAGTTCTCATGATATCCGCATATTCGGCTTCTCCTCGGAGCCTGTTGAAGTATTTGATCAGGCTTCAGAGGAGCAGCTTGAACTGGAAACATCAGGCTCTGATAGTGATTTTCATGCCAGCTCGACGTTTTATGCATATTGGTATGTTTCGTCTGTTCAGCCGTTTGAGATCATTCTTTCTGGGACATCGCTTCAGAATGAGAAATCGATATGGGATTGGGTATGCTATTGGGATTCTCTCCAGGAGGGGCAGCAGACTTCTGTTGTCCTGAGTTCTATTGGCAGGGAAGCGGGAGAGCTTCTATATGAGCATGATCCAATGAATGGAATAACTTCTGAAGGAATGGTTGAGATTTCCCTTGAAACTCTGGCATCTGGCAACCTTATTCCAGGTACATACCAAGGGACCATTACGATGGGAATTGCGGGGAAATGATATGGTGAAAAGAATACTGTCAGCTTTGCTTATATTAATTATTTTCATTCACGCATTGACCGCAAGTGAAGGAACACCAACAGGTTTTTTCAAGCAGAATCAGATTTCAGGTGATGGTTCTGAAACTGCAGAGAGTGAAGTTGTTCTTTCTTTCAGCAACCTTCTGAGTGTCAAAGTAGGCTTCAGAGATCCTGAAGATGAGGACAAGATTGTATATAGTCTTGATTTTGATCCAGACAACAAAACAGGTGTAGCTACGGCTTCTGTTGAGCTTTTCTGGTCTCTTGTTACAGAAAACATTCCTGTAAAGCTCACTATAGGGCCTCTTGAAAGGTTATCCAACCGGAATGTGGCAAATACACTGGATTGGGAAGTTTCTGGTTTTGGCAGTACATCTGTTGATAGTAATGAAGGGAATACAAGCAGTGTCGATGTTTCAGCTCAGGCCGGCAACCTTGAGGATTCTGCAAAGCTGGAAATAAAAACACTGGGAGATTATAGGTTTCTGCCAGCTCGTTCGTATACGGCAGATTTAATAGTTAAAGTAAATATTTCCTGAGGAGGGATAATACAATGAAGAAAATAATTCTTTTCGGATTGATGATCATGTTGGTTGCAGCTGTTTATGCTAAAACTACTGATGGCATTTATAACAGCGCAGACCAGGGGGACTCAGGTTTCCAGGATGGCGATGGAGCAATGATTCCGGTATCACTTACTCTTGATGGAGCCTCTGCTCCAGAATCAGTCAAAGTCGGTTTTGTCAGTGGGGATGTCACTGCTATTGATACAGATACTTCTTCCATGAAAGTTTCAGCTGCATCTCTTACGCCTGTTACAGGTTCTGCAGTAGGAGACCATGATGTCGGTACAGCTTATCTTGATAGAGCAAAGACCCCTGTCAATGTCTTCTGGCAGATTCAGTCGCCAAACACACTGTATGTTAGGCTCAGCACTTCCGCACTTTCAAATGGTGCGCCTAGTGGTGAGGTCACAATCGACTGGGAGGTTTCAGGAACCGGTGATGACGAATTTACAATCGGGGGAACAGGTGAGGACGTATCTTATGAGGCGGCATTAGTTTATACTCATAAAGGATTAGAAACATCATATACATCTTTCGGAGATGCTGATCTTGAAATGAAGACAGCAAGCTATGTTGGTAAGATCGGAGATACATATTCAGCTGATCTGACTGTTACAGTATCGACAAAATAAGATGACAAAGAGACTTTCTCTTGTTGCAATATTGATTATCAGTCTGGTTGCAACGCTTGGTGCGGTGCAGCTTGCAGATGATGAGCTGACAAAGGAAACTCCCGCAAAGCTTGGTGTGAAGCTTGGGTTTAATCTGACTAATTTCCAGAACTATGAATTTGGTTTCACATCCTCCGGAGTAGTTTCCAGTGCAGCACCATTGCCATCTGTTGATCTGACACCCGTTGCTGAAGTCAGCCAAAATGGTATGACCACTCTTTCTGTTTCACCTGTGAGTCTGTATGCTTATTGGAATGTTACAGGCAGAGATAACATCTCTCTGAATCTTCAGCTTAGAAGCGGGCTTGTCAATCCGACAGCAGATGGAAATGAGAAGAGGGTTATTCCTCTGACTGTACGCTGGTACAGCAATGGACAGGATCATGTGCTTACAGCAACTGGTGAAAGTCCTGTTGGCGGGACTGGAAATGACTCATTGATAATGAAAAGAAATCTTTCATCTGAACCCCTTCATGAAGAAGGTGTTGTTCAGCTTACTGTAAGTGCAAGTGATACTGCGGGAGAGACAGGATCATTTTCATTGAATGAGATTGCATTATCTGGTGCTTACAGAACAACGATGACAATAATTGTCAGAACAACAAATTAGTAAAGGAGGAGCGATGAGAAAAATACTTATGATTTCAATTGTACTTCTGATTATTGCTCCTCTTTCAGCAATTGATCAGTATGCTATTGCAACAATTGATTTCACCTCTGAACTTGCTGCTAATTTCGGATTTACCAAACAAGTCGTAAATTCCTCAATAAGACCGACTGATGATTTTACTGCAGATACAGTGATTTATTTTGATGACTACGATGATTATGAATCCATACGCACTGAAGCCTTTAATATCTACTGGCAGTTGTTCACACCACAAGGAGTGATACTTGAAGTAGCTGGTACACCACTTACTTGTGAAGGGCAGAGCGGAGCAATCACGTGGAGTAATTCAAGAGACATTGATTTAAGGAGTGATGGTAATTTTGTCACTGTTTATGAGGATGAGAACAACTCCGGAAACGGGATACGCTATGACTATAAATCAATAAGACTTGTAATAGATAACGATTCGCTTGATGGAATCAACTGGAATGAAGAATATTCTGGAACCCTTACATTGAAGCTGAGTGTAAAGTAGTAGGCAGGATAATGAGAAAGATATTATTAACAATAATCCTTGTATTTATCTCTTTAATCGCAGCTTTTGGTGCTGTTTCCTCCAGTGCACTTACCGGGGCAGAGTTCGATATGTATTTTGTGAAAAATGGAATATCTAAACCGACATTTTTCGATGTGAAGACAGGGCTTGAAGCTACTTCTTTCGGCTTCCCTCCATATACTGGTACTGAGGAGGTATTGACAGCCGAGTTAGGTCTGGAATTGGTGATATACGCGACGAATTACTCTCTTTATCTTACGTTTATTGATAACACCGGCGATTATAACTCTGGTTATATGCTTTCAGGTGCAGATGACGTATCTATGGGCAACTACAATTATTCTGTTACTTTCACAAGTAATGATGTACAAGAGACCCATCAGATAAATGTGACGGATGCCACAGCTCCGCGCTCAATCAGTGAGAGACGTATTGATATCTTTGATATGAACTCCGCTAATGTGGAGGATTCAGATTCAGAGATTGTCAGCGCGGTTACCGGTTCAGGTACTCTGACCTGTACTTTGACAACTCCTTCCAATGGTTTTAAACAGGGACAGTACCGTGGGCATATAGTATGTGTCTTAACAACTGAGTAGTCTGTATACATATTCTTTTCAGTAAGTTTTCCATATGAATGAACCATTTCATTCGTAGCTGATCATCGGTAATGAATATGTCAGTAAAGATGGATTTTGAGTTGTCAGAGTGAAAGCTTCTATGCAGGATGGCTTTGAAAAAACAAGCTTATGCTCAAGAGATTCGGGAGTTTCCGTTCCTGGTGAAGAAAGAAATATACAGGGCACAACGTGAAATTGCTATTGCATGATGCAAGGAGAACGGATTTGAGTGGAAATGAGCATTGTGCTAGATTCTCAGTATGGATTACACATATCTTGATACCGACAAGAAGATAGAAGAGGCTGTTTCCCATTTTGAGACGCTGGACAGGATAGCTGTTGATTTCGAATGCGAGTTCAACCTGCATATCTATGGAGAGCACCTCTGTCTTATCCAGATATTCGATGGTGTCTCTTTCTATCTTATAGATCCGAGGGCATCAGGCGTTACCAGAAATGGTCTTTCCCTGTTTTTCTCATCTTCTGTAAAGAAACTCTGGTTTGACTGTCAGTCCGATGCCTCTCTTGTTTTCAAGGTATATGGCCTTTGTATTGAATCTGTCTTCGATGTGAGGGTGCTTGCCGAGATCCTTGGTTTCCATGGCAATCTGCATGCTCTGGAGAGTGAGTATCTTCATATAGACAGCAGTGTGAACAAAAAGAAGAACCAGCAGGCCAACTGGCTTAAACGACCTATTCCTGAAAGTCAGATAGAGTATGCGCTTGAGGATGTTGCGCATCTTATGGAGCTTGAGGATGTACTTGTTCCTATTGTTCATGAGCGCAAGCTTGATAAAAATGCTGAAAGTGCGATGAGAAAGGCAACATCTCCTAAGAAGCCACTCCCTGGCTGGACAAGAATCGGAGGATGGAAGAGGCTGACAAAGGAAGAGAAGATTTATGCGAAGAATATATTCATTGCCCGTGATAAAATCGCAAAACGCTTCAATGTCCCCGCAGCCCGTGTGATGAATAAGCATCTGATTACCGAACTTGCAAAAGAAAGGCCTTCCAGTGAAGGAAGGCTTAGAGAAAAACTGCAGAATGAGAGTGAGAGATTCCTTTCATTTCTCATTCCCGCTGTATGGAATGCAATGGAAATAAGCCGTAAGGAATCAGACTGATAGAAGTACTGCAAGATAGCTTACAAGAGCTTCCATCTCGCTTTTTGCAATGCGTTCATTCACACTATGCGCGTTCTCATATCCGATGCATAGCGTGATGGCATCGATGCCGAGACGACGGAGGTTGTTTGCATCGCTTCCGCCAGATGTCGGTTTTGTCTTTCCGTCTCTTCCGATGGTTTCAGCAGCTTCCATTGCTCTTATAAGGGCTTTATCTGTCTCTTCGATAATGTAAGGAGAATAGAGATCATAGAGCTGTACATTGCATTCAGCCCCAGCTTCAGCCGCGGCTTCTTCTGCGTTTCTTATGATAAGATCTGATACATTCCTTCTCTTGTCATCTGAAAGTGATCTCACTTCGTATATGACAGTGGCTTTATCTGGAACTATATTCGTGGATCCTGGTGCCATGAAGGATCCGACATTGCATGTTGTCTCTTCATCGATTCTCCCTGAGGGGGAAGACGCTACGGCTTTTGCCGCGGCTTTTATGGCATTGATACCTTTCTCTGGAGAAAATCCTGCATGCGCCGTGCGTCCAAGCATTGTTATCTCAATGCGGTTTTTCCCAGGAGCTGAGATTATTGCAGTCCCTACATCTCCTGCGGCATCAAGGATGTAAGCTTCCTTGATACTGAATGGTTCAAAGAATCTTTTTTCCAGTTTTGCAGATCCCTGCAGTCCCAGTTCCTCTGCACGTGTGAAAAGGAAAAGAGCATCTGGCTTTTTCTCTGCGATGGTAAGAACAGCAGCAATCGCAGCTTTATCATCAGCACCTAGTGCTGTGTGCCCATCTGTGAAGAAATATTCCTCATTCTCAAGCATGTGTGCATCTACAGCTCTCTCCACAGTATCCATATGGCATACTATCATGAGCTTGCTTTCCGCAGTGCTGTTCCAGAAAAGAAGATTTCCTGCCTCGTCATCACGGAAAAAATAACCATGTTCACTCATTCTTGAGATTATATATGAGCTGACACCATCTTCTTTCCATGAAGGCGATGGTATTGATACAAGATTCCTGAAATGCTCAAAGACGTTCATAGAGCTGAATATAGTCCTCTTTCCGGTTTTATTCCATATGCCATCTTCAGATAAGAAGCAGGGTGATTTAAAACCATCTAACTGTTAAAGCATGATTGAGTAATCCATACTTCTCGCTGTGGTAAGACCTCGAGGCTCTCTATTCCGTGCGGGAAGAGAGTCTCCTATAAGCATTATCTTTTCCTGAATCCCACCGGTTATCTTTCTTCTTTGCATATCGGAGAATGCATCTCGGAAACCAGAACGGGTTGTTGGCAATCTTTTCTGACTAGTTTTTGAGATGTGCAGCGGGGTTTTCAGCAATGTCTCTATATACACAGTATCAGCTGAAAAATGAGAGGGGATACTATGTAAGTACAATGGATATCCGTTTCCACAAAGGAAGGAGAGAATATCAGAATATCAAAAAACAAAGAATGGCATGGCAAAACAATAGGGCAGGTTGCCCTGCCCGTATAGCTTCTATAAGCTCGATTATAAGCTTTCATCTGGAAGCGAAACCCCATCAACGATGATATCTGTAGTAACTGTATGACCATTAGAGTATCCGACTTTCCAGCTAGCTGTATGAGGTTCACCATCAATAGAAGAACCCTCTGTAATATTAACAATCTGAGTTGATGACAGCGTGCCCTGATCGAAGACCTGTTCGTATGTTCCATAAAGAACAACATCAGATCCCTCTGCATTATATTTAACACCAGTCATGGTGATTACATAATTACCGCTTGTTTGGCTGCCTTCTGTAATTTCCATACCATCGAGATCCATATACTGGATAATACTGATAGTTGTACTGAAAATGCTTCTTACAAAATTGAGATTTCCTGTTTCTCCACCTGGATTATCATCTCCTCCCGGCGTTGTTCCAGGTTCTGCATAGATTACCTCACAGCTTTCTGGAAGCTGCCTGAAAATTGAAGACTCCCAACCATCAGGAATTTTGCCTTCCTCGAAAGCTACCTTGAAGGTTTTCAGATTATGGCATGCATTGAATGCATTCGGGCCAACGTCAACAACAGAAGCTGGAATCTCTATATTCTCAAGACCCGTTGCCCAGAAAGCGCCTGTGTTTATACGTTCAAGTCCATCCGGAAGTTTGATTTTCTTAAGGGATGTACAGCCATGAAAGGCTTCCCTTCCGATGCTCCTAAGAGTAGAAGGCAGGGAAACATCAGCAAGAGATGTACATTTTGAGAAAGTTGAGCTTTCTAATGATGCTACACCTTCTGGAATTTCTATAGTCTCAAGAGAAGTGCAGCCTTCGAATGCAGATACACCGATTTCATTGATACTGGAAGGAATCTCAATGCTCTTAATTGTTGTGAGATCTTTGAATGCATCATTACCGATTTTCACCACAGGTAAGCCGCGGTATTCAGCAAGGATATTGACTTCTACTGGTGTAGAACCTGGTGCATATCCATCAACCAGATAACATTCAACTTCGTTATTGTTCTCATCATAATAAAACCTTGGAACATAATACAGCTTATTAAGTTCTGCTGGCTTACTTTCTACATTATCCGGAAGACGATTGTTCCATCCATGCCACTTGTATGATACTTCGTGGACATAGGGAACATATACGGTCCTAAGATTAGCGCAGTTCTCAAAGATTCCGTTTCCTATGATCTCCACAGTTTCAGGAAGAGTAACTTCCTCAATAAGGGTACCACTGAATGCTCCGTCTCCAATAGTTTTAACACTTGCTGGAAATGAAGATATTTTGATTGGAGTGTTTTTGAAAGCATTTTCCCCGATTGTCTGAAGTTTTTCCGGGAGTTCTGTGAGTGAAACGTTGATCCCCTCAAAAGCACTTTCTCCGATTTCCGTGAGCGAAGAGGGAAGGGAGGTGAGAGCGATGCTCTTGTTTTCTGGATATCCCATGAAAAAAGCATACTGACCTATACTCTTCAAAGAATCAGGAAGTTCCGTAAGAGCAAGATTTGAACACTCATAAAAGGAATATTCTCCGATTGATTCAAGTGTAGATGGAAGATTGATAGTCGTCAGTGATTTGCAGCCATGGAATGCCTCATTCTCAATGACCTTTACAGTCTTCGGAACTGTAATAGATGTAATAGATTCGTTTTGATAGAAAGCATGCGAACCAATGGCAATAACGGGAAGTCCTTTATACTCAGCAGGAATACTTAATTCAGAATTACCATCTGTAACACTTGCTCCGATGCAGATATATCCATTTTCTTCTGATGATTTCAAGAAGGCGAGGCCTTCATTGCCGTAGTTGTAATGGATTGTCGTACTTTCTGGGACATTATCCACCCACATCAAACTGTTCCAGGCATATGAACCTTCAGGAAGCGGAACATACAGATCTGTAAGATTTGAGCAGCCAGCAAGCATACTATACTGAACCATCGTTACGCTATCAGGAATTGTAAGGCTCTTAAGCCCGCTGTTTCTGAATGCAGAAAGACCAATGTACTGCAACGTTGATGGCAGTTCTAGTTCTTCAAGGTTCGGCATATTCGAAAACGAATTGTCATTGATCGCAAGAATACCATCTTCGATGACAATCTTTCTGACATCCTGCAGCATTGTTGCATCTTGGATGGTTGCAATCTTATACCCTTTGATTTCAGAAGGAATTGTGTATGTGTCTATAGGTTCATCAGGCCTTTTCATGGCCATTACACCGTAATATCCCTCGTAATCAGGATCAGGATAGATTGCAAACATGCCATCTTCACTTGTAATGAATCCAGTTTCTCCTCCTGGATTATCCGGATCATCTCCAGTATCCGACGTAACCTGCGGCGAACATGAGACAGATACAAAAGCAATAATCAATACAAAAAGAATGGCTGATATTACTGAAAGCTTCTTCATTCAGACCTCCCCCATAAAACGTTGTAACAATATCATGTTGTGTAGGATATGTTAAGGATTCAGGTAAGAATTAACTCTTCAGGGTAGGCCATTGCCTCGCCTCTATCGTTGCACTTAAGGTTTTGACAGATTTCCTAGAATATAGAAATAAGCAAAAACCATTTACATAAGTGATGCATTGATATTATAGAGATAAAGCAAAGCCTCACTCCTGTAGCTCGCCGATAGAGAAAAACAAAAGCGGTATATGCTGTCAGGATAAACAATCTTTAAACACGAAGCCTCATCTGATAGGGCCTTCAATAATCGGGAGGGGAGGCTACAGATCGGTTTCACTCAGGTTTGTATCTTTTCCAAATAATTTCAAAGTGCTTTTGGTTCACTTCCATCCTGGATGTAGAGGAGGTAGGGGAACAATAGCTGTATGTATAAGGAGAATCTTCACCATATCGGGAACGCAGAACGTATATGCAGTAAAAGGAGATTCTGTAATGAATGCGAACTGGTATACTGATGATATGAAGACGATTACCACGAATCTTTTCTCTTTCAGGCTTTTCAGGGAAAACGATGACATCCTGTACATAGATAAAACGATGTACGCTTATATTCTTGCGAAGGAGACAACGAAGAACTTCTTCTTTCTCTCCCGCCCAAGAAGATTTGGCAAATCGCTCTTCTGTTCAACACTTCATTCTCTCTTTGAAGGAGATGAGAAGCTGTTCAAAGGCTTGTACATAGCAGAGAAGACTGATTACGATTTCAAGCCTTATCCTGTCCTTCATTTTGATTTCAGTGGTATGGATACCCGCAATATTGAGGAGTTTCTTTCGGCATTCCGGCATTTGATAAAGTATGAGGCAAGCAGGAACAATGTGATGTTGGACGATGCTACTCCAGCGCAGATGCTTGATACCCTCATCAAGAAGCTCTCAGATGAGAAAGGCCCTGTTGTGATACTCATAGACGAGTTCGATTCACCACTTACAGCCATGCCGAAGATTGCAGATGAGATAAGACAGGTTTTGAATCCCTTTTATGCCACAGTGAAGAAAAACAGCGAGAGAATAAGGTTTTTCTTCATCACTGGGGTTGTGAAACTTGCGAACCTATCCCTCTTCTCTTCACTGAATAACCTTACAGATATCTCAATGCTCCCTGAGTTCGCAGCAGGCTTCGGGTATACGGAAGAAGAGCTGAAGGAATACTTCGGGGAGGAAATTGATGAATACCTTGAAGAGCATAGGTGTGAACAGAAGGAAGATTTCATAAGAAAGATAAAGGATTACTATGACGGTTATCGTTTCTCGCCAGATGCTGAGATATATGTTTATAATCCAGTCTCCATAGGTTCGTTTTTCAATAACAGGTGCAGATTCAGAAATTACTGGAATCATACAGGTGTTCCTGCATTTGCAGTCAGCCTTGCCAGAAAGTGTAATCTGCTGGAACTTATTGATGGGGAATCTCTTTTCATAAACGAAGCAGCTTTCTATACATTTGATATTTCAGATATAACCTCTACCAGTCTTTCGAGAAGTTCTGTGATAGCACTTCTGTATTATGCCGGGTATCTTACTTTCATAGATGAGAACAGTGTGGATTATCCCAATACGGAAGTCAGAATATCTTTCATGGAGAATCTTGTCTCAAGATATGCCGATGGCGGGGTCGACAAGGCATTTATGGGCATCTGGATAAATGGTTTTCGTAAAGCCTGTGAAAATGGTGATGAGGAAGCAGTAAGGAAACATATGGAGAAATACTTCAATGCATTCTCATATGAACTCGGATACGGGGAAAAGGAACGGTTCTATCATATAATCTTTCATGCAGTTTTCATTATTGCCGGTCTATATGCAAATTCCGAGGACAGAGGGCTGAGAGGACGATCTGATGAGGCTGTTATAGCAGGGGAGCATATCTGGGTATTCGAGCTAAAAGTGGACAGAAGTGTGGATGAGGCCTTGAAGCAGATAGAAGAGAAAGGCTATGGAGAGAAGTATGCCTACACTGGAAAGAAAATACACAGAATCGGCATAAGCTTCTCTTCTGAGACAAGGACTATTGCACAGTGGAAAAGCCTTTCATGACTTCTTTCTGCTGTAAGGAGTATCGGAAAGGGGGAGTGTACAACGCTCAATTCCATCCAGACGGCGGTATGCATTTGCTATAGCCGGAGCTGTAGGAATCGTGCAGAGCTCTCCGACACCTTTTGCTCCATAGGACGATGGGAGTTTCCCGGAGGCATGAACGAGCTTCGTTTCTATTTCAGGCCTGTCTGTGGTCCTCAGAAGCCCAAGTGTCGCATATTTTGATTTCACAATGCCGTTTTCCGTTATGAAATCCTCGGTAAGGGCATAACCCATACCCATCAGTACGCCACCTTCAATCTGTCCCTCTATTGCCTTCATGTTGATTACAGTTCCTGCATCGCAGGCTGCTGTGATTTTCCTGACACGTCTCTCTTCATCAAGCTCAGCAACCTGTGCAGAGTATGAATAGGCGAGGTGAGACACAGGATTTTGTTTTGTGCTTGTAATCGGATCTGTCCTGAAATCGAACTCGGCACTGAATTCCTGTCCCTCAAGAGAGCTGAGACTCCCTTTTCCGAGAGCATCTTTCAGCTTAAGTGATGCAAGACGTACAGCCTCCCCTGTGAACGCGGTCTGTCTTGAGGCGGTGGATGTGCCGCTGTCCGGAGTACGTGATGTGTCCGGGGCTTCCACGATGAAAGCATTCCGTGGCATGGAGAGCGTTTGGGCTGCTATCTGAAGCATTACGGTCCCGATTCCCTGCCCCATGCATGCAGCTGATGAGCGTATATGTATTTTCCCGTCTTCAACGGATAGCGTACAGCGTCCTGCGTCTGGAACTCCTACACCGACGCCGCTGTTTTTCATGGCAAGAGCTATGCCCGTTCTCTGTGATGAGTAGTATGCATCCCTTACGGCTTCAAGACATTCTATGATACCTGTGTCAGGACCGGCAATCTGCCCGTTTGGCATCACGTCTCCTGGCTTTAGTGCATTGAGCATTCTGATCTCAAATGGATCCAGGCCTGTAAGCGCTGCCATTTCATCCATTGCGCTTTCCATCGCAAAGCAGGACTGGGTGACACCGAAGCCTCTGAATGCACCTGCAGGAACATTGTTTGTATACATGGCCTTTCCATCGACCTCGAAATTCTGGAAATTATATGGGCCGGATGCATGCGTGCATGCTCTTTGGAGAACAGGACCACCAAGGGATGCATACGCTCCTGTATCAGCGAGAATCTCTGCCTTCATCCCCTTGATCCTTCCATTCTTATCTCCGCCGAGCCTTATATGGATCGTCATCGGATGGCGCTTTGGATGAACCTCAAGGCTTTCCTGTCTTGTAAGCTTGACTTTGACAGGGCTTTTAAGCAGGTATGCGGCAAGTGCTGCATGATGCTGTACGGACATGTCTTCCTTTCCTCCGAATCCACCTCCGACAAGCGTTGCCCTGACATGAACCTTATCCTTTGGGATTGAAAGCATTCTTGCTATTTCTCTCTGGTCATCATATACAGACTGATCGGAGGTGTAGATGAAGACGCCATCATCTTCCGGCATTGCCACAGCGCATTCCGGTTCCATGAAGGCGTGCTCAGTGAAAGGAGTGGTATAAGTCTTATCGACGATATAGGTACTCTCACTCAGTGCTTTCTCCGCATCCCCTCTTGAAATATGCTCATGGTCCATGACATTTGAAACGCCTTCATGTACATGGATTCTCTCCTCAAGAGCCTCTTCCGGGGTATATACGCCATCAAGCTTCTCGTATTCTATCCTTATCTTCTCCTTGATTCGTTTCAGAGCCTCCTCGGTCTTTGCAACCACAAGGCAGAGTGCATCTCCTTTATATGCAGAAGTCTTTCCTTCCTGTATCAGTACCGGCCAGTCTGCAAGAAGATGTCCATGGATATTATTCGAGACATCGGAGGCTTTTATGACGGCGACAAAGCCTTCTTCCTTTTCTGCCTCTTCTGTATCTATTGCCTTGAGTCTGATGCGTGGTTCAGGTGAACGAAGTGCAGAGGCATAGAGCATTCCTTCAACGTGGATGTCATCGGTATAAACGCCTGTGCCGAGAGCTTTCTCGTTGGCATCTATTCTTGCCATGTCCCCCGAAAGTGCCGTGTCCTCATTCTCTTCAGGTACTGTTCCGCCCTTGCTGAGAAGATCAGAAGCAAGAAGCACAGCATTCTCAATTTTGACGTATCCTGTGCATCTGCAGATATTTCCCCTAAGTGCCTTCTTCACATCCTCCCTTGATGGGGAAGGATTCGCGTCAAGCAGGGCCTTGGCTGCCATTATCATGCCAGGGGTACAGAAACCGCACTGTACGGCTCCGGCTTCGATGAAGGCATAGGAGTATATGCGCTTTTCCCTTTCTGATAATCCTTCAATTGTTATGACAGAAGCCCCATCAAGCTTATAGAGCTTCTGTGTACAGGCTTTGCGGAGCTTTCCGTTTATTATCACAGAGCATGCGCCACAGGCGCCTTCTGAGCATCCGTCTTTTGTACCTGTTAGATGAAGGGTGTTCCTGAGATAATCAAGAAGGGTGGTATCCCTTTCCGGTGAGTATGTTCTGTTGTTGATAGTAATAGTCATGGCGTCTCCAGCGTATGTTTTCGGTTTGGCCGCTGAGCCACTGGCCGTGATACCATCCCTTATTTATTTTCCTGTCCTATTATACTGCCGTCAAGCTTTCAGTGAAAGCACAAGTTCTTTTCTTTCTGTATTGAGGGGTTCGAAAAGGACACCGGCCTCTTTGAGCATCTTCTTGCTGGCTAGCGTGGAGTCCGTGGTCTCATACTTGTCTGAAAGATATACGACCTTCTTTATTCCTGACTGGATGATTGCCTTGGCGCATTCATTGCAAGGGAACAAAGCAACATACAGCGTAGCTCCCTTCAGGTTAGCTATTGTTGAGTTCAATATGGCATTCAGTTCTGCATGACAGACATAAGGATATTTAGTCTCAAGCCATTCTCCCTCTCTCTCCCAGGGAAGATCATCATCCGAGCATCCTGTAGGGAAACCGTTATAGCCGACACCTACGATTTTCCTGTCTGGCGAAACGATGCATGCGCCGACTTGAGTGTTCGGATCCTTTGAGCGCAGCGATGACAGCACTGCTATCCCCATGAAATACTCATCCCAAGAAATATGGTCTTCTCTCTTACCAGCCATATTATCCTCCTTCTGAAGGATTATATCATTTCCAGGACGGGAGGGAAAATCAGAAATGACTGATGGGTAATTAATCACTGTTCCCGGAAAAACTGCGGCTTACGAACCTTGTTTCCTCCATCCAGCTTTTTTATTCAGCTGTGAGCATGGAAGAAACTGATGATTTTATCCATAAGCTCCTTCTGGACTGATTTGTACATGAGGAGAGCGTGATGTGTGTGATGGCACTCTTTTCCCATTTCTGTCTCTACAAAATATGACTCAGTATCTGTTTCTCTTCTTATGATTTCCTGATTTTTAAACGGGACTGTCTTGTCGCCTCTGTCATGTATGGACAGAAGCGGTGTTCTGATTCTCTCGAGATCTCTTCGGATAGCTTTCAGATTCCAGACAAGTGAAGCTCCCTGCTTCGGGAAAAGCCCTCTGTAACCCTTCCAGTCTTCATTGCCGTCATTCGAGTCAGGTTTTCCGGTGACAATGCCTGCATGTATGGATGGTTTGAAAAGTCCGATGATACGGGCAAGATAGGATGCCCATGATGTAACTATCCTGTCGCGGAAGAATGAGTTGTATACGACGGGCGCACCTATTATGACTGTGGCAGCAACGCTATGATTCTCTGCAAGTTTCAGCGCCATCGCACCGCCCATGGATGTTCCGATCACGACGACACTCTCATACTCCTTGCAGAGCTTCTCATAATACTCTTCTATCCATGCATACCATGAGGAGAACACTGTTTTCTCGAAATCATGATAATCTGCCCCGAATGTGGGGATGAGGGGCGCATATACATCGTATCCTTCGTCCTTCATTCTTGAGGCAGCATATGTGTACATCGCTGGGGTTGTAGGATAACCGTGAATCATCAGGACAGCCTTTTCTGAGCCTTGTCTGATCACTATCGATCTGCAAGCGGGGTCGAAGCATTTTGATTCATCGGCTTCGAGCTTCTCAGGTTTCTCATGATAGAAGAGGAGGCATGACGACCAGAGATAGATGAAAATGGCAATCGCTATGATTACTGCTGCATAAATCATGGCAGCATTCTACCTCATGGAAGAGAAATAAAACAGGACCCCTTCCGAGGTCCTGTGATAAGTCTCGTTATCCCTTATCAGAGGGCTGCCATCATTGTAGGAACGACAGAGATCAGAACACCTGCTGCAACTGCAGATCCGATAACTCCGGATACGTTCGGTCCCATAGCATGCATGAGAAGGAAGTTCTGAGAGTCCTCTTTCTGTCCTTCCTTGCTGGAGACACGCGCAGCCATAGGAACTGCGGATACACCTGCTGAACCGATGAGCGGATTCACAGGGTGCTTCGGATCGACCTTGTTCATAAGCTTTGCAATGAGAACACCGCCTGCTGTTCCGAATCCGAATGCGACCATACCGAGCACAAGGATTCCAAGTGTCTCAAGGTTGAGGAAGACATCTGCTGCCATCTTCGATCCAACTGCAAGGCCAAGGAAGATCGTGACTGTGTTCATAAGAGCATTCTGCATTGTATCAGAGAGTCTCTTCATGACACCGCACTCTGTAGCGAGGTTGCCGAACATAAGAGCTCCGATGAGTGAACATGCGGAAGGAAGGAGGATTGCACAGACTGTGATGACCATGATCGGGAATACGATCTTCTCAGTCTTGGAAACCGGTCTGAGCTGTTCCATCCTTATAAGTCTTTCCTTCTTTGTTGTCAGTGCTCTCATGATAGGTGGCTGAATGATTGGAACAAGTGCCATGTACGAGTATGCTGCGACAGCAATTGAACCAAGATATTCAGGAGCAAGACGGCTGGTTACATAGATTGATGTAGGGCCATCTGCACCACCGATGATTCCGATAGAGGAAGCAACGTTCAGGTCGAAGTTGATTCCAGGAATGAATGACAGAAGAAGCGCTCCGATAAGTGCCGTGAAGATACCGAGCTGGGCAGCTGCACCCATCAGAAGAGTTTTCGGGTTTGCGATAAGCGGTCCGAAATCCGTCATAGCACCTACACCCATGAAGATGAGCACAGGGAAGAGGCCGGAATCGATACCTGCATCGAAAAGAACCCTGATGAATCCTGCATCGCCCGATGTCGGATCGACAGAAGCGATGTATGCGAACGGAATGTTCGACAGGATACATCCCATAGCGATTGGAACAAGGAGAAGCGGTTCAAAGCCCTTCTTGATTCCAAGATACAGCAGCACGAATCCTACAAGGATCATCAGGGCGTTTCCCCAGCCGCCTGGCTGGAGAAAACCGTAGATGCCTGTAGAGTAAAGCAGCTGCTGGAATCCATTTATAATTGCATCCATTTTCTATTACCTCTTAGCCGATGACCATCAGCTTGGTACCAGACTGAAGCTGGTCGCCCTGGTTGACGAGAATCTGCTGAACTGTGCCATCGCACGGTGAGTAGATCTCATTTTCCATCTTCATAGCTTCCATGACCATGAGAACCTGGTCCTTCTTTACCGCATCTCCGACCTTTACATTGAAGCGGAGTACAAGACCCGGCATCGGTGCATTGATATCTGTTCCGCCTGAAACAGGTGCGCTCTGCACAGGAGCTGGCTGTACCGGGGCACTCTGGACAGGTGCTTCCTGTGGTGCCGGTGCAGGAGCTGGAGCTGGCTGTACTGGAGCACTCTGAGCTGATACAACACCGCCGATAGTCATAAGAAGGTCTCCAGACTGAAGCTGCTGTCCCTGTGAGACAGGAATGGATGAGATGACACCATCGCATGGAGCGTAGATCTCATTCTCCATCTTCATGGCTTCCATGACCATGATGACCTGATCCTTCTTCACCGCGTCTCCGACTTTAACGTTGATGCGGAGTACAAGACCCGGCATTGGTGCCTTGATCTCTTCAGAGCCTGTGACAACTGTCTGCTGAACAGGTGCGCTCTGTACCGGAGCTGCCTGTGGTGCAGCCTGAGGAGCTGCTGTAATGCCATCAGAAATTGTGTACGGATAAGCAACGCCGTTTACAGTAGCTGTGCCATTCTGAAGCTGGACACCATATGTGTGGCCGTTTACAGATACTGTATAGCTTCCGTTTCCGCCAGCTTTCTTCGGAGCCTCTGCTGCCTTCTTTGCCTCTTCAGCCTTCTTCATCTCGCTCTTGAGTCTTACACCGTTGACTTTTGCGTTTCCTGTGAGATAGAGGATTCCCTTCTCCTTGCATGCTGCTGCGATGAAGATGTTCTCGTCTGTAATTGGGAGGTTAGCCTCTTCAAGCATCTTCTTTGCTGCTGCGATGCCTTTCTTCGGATCGCGGTCGTTGATGTCTACAACCTTCTCTGTTGTCGGCTCGAGATGAAGCTGCTCAGATGCAAGCTTCACGACTTCCGGATCAGGTGAGACAGGTGTCTTTCCGAAATAGCCGAGAACCATCTTGCCATAGCCCTCTGCAAACTTCTTCCATGGTCCGAACATGACATTGTTGAATGCCTGCTGGAAATAGAACTGTGAAACAGGTGTTACGGATGTGCCGAAACCGCCCTTTGCAACTGTATCGCCCATAGCCTCGACAATCTGTGGATACTTGTCCATGAGTCCGTTGTCTCTGAGCATCTGGGTATTTGCTGTAAGAGCTCCGCCAGGAAGCGGGAAGAACGGGATTTCAGGGTTGACTGCTGTAGCCTCTGGTGGGAGGAAGTAGTCGGACATGCACTTCTCGAATACCTTCTCAGCCTCGCGGACCTTGTTGATATCAACATCGAGTGTATAGTCCGTGCCCCTGAATGCATGCCACATTGTAAGGATGTCTGGCTGGCATGTACCGCCTGAGCATGGAGACATCGACAAGTCGATGCCGTCTGCGCCTGCATCGAGTGCTGACATGTACTGTGCGATTGATACACCTGCTGTCTCGTGTGAATGGAAAACGATCTTCACATTCGGTCCGAGAAGCTTTCTGGCTCTCTTGATTGTTTCATATACATTGTGCGGAGTGGATGTGCCTGAAGCATCCTTGAAACATACAGAATCAAAAGGAATGCTTGCATCGAGGATCTCGCGGAGAATCCTTTCATAGAAATCCGGGGTATGAGCTCCTGTGACACCCTCCGGGAGGCTCATCATCGTGACTGTGACTTCATGCTTGAGTCCTGCGTCATGGATAGCTCTTCCGCTGTCGATGAGGTTGTTGACATCGTTGAGAGCATCGAAATTCCTGATTGTTGTCATGCCATGCTTCTTGAAAAGCTGTGCATGGAGCTTGATGATGTCCCTTGGCTGTGAATCAAGTCCGACGACATTGACACCGCGGGCAAGAGTCTGGAGGTTTGCATCCGGACCTGCAACACGTCTGAATTCATCCATCATCTCGAATGCATCTTCATTTGTATAGAAGTAGAGTGACTGGAATCTTGCTCCACCACCTGCTTCGAAATGAGTAATACCTGCTTCCTTTGCAGCTGCAACTGCTGGCATGAAGTCCTTTGTGAACACACGTGCGCCGTAAACAGACTGGAATCCATCGCGGAACGCTGTGCACATGAAGTCAACTTTCTTCTTGCTCATTTTCTTTGAACCCCTTTTTAATTCTTGGATTTGTCGTATGCAGCTGCTATTGCTGCGGCGACTGCTGCTTCATCTCCCTGTGGAGCTGCGGCAGCTCTCTGCTGGACCTGTACTGAGGCTGCCTGAACTGGGGCAGCTGCTGGTGTCTCGCTCTGGTGGCCTTTCTCCAGGTTCATGATGACCTTGCTCATCAGTTTGGAAGCGAAGATCAGAATGACGAGGAAGATGAAAACCGTACACATTCCAAGCACCAGGAGTACCAGGCCATCGTAAATCTGTGCGACAAGCACATCTCTTGGCATATTTGTTAACATCGTCAACATATAACACTCCTGCACCTATATTAGGTTTCAATTTCAGAATATATCAGAGATAGGGTTGTCTCTTCAATATGCGGATTTCCTGTCCTCTTGAAAGAATGACTATGAAAACCACTGTGATTTCCTTGCAAAAATACCCGTCAGAATGGAAGATGGTTCTATCCCCGTACGTGAGGGATTTTAATTAGGAGTATATTATGGATTATAACGTATTTGATTATGGTGCTTCAGGCGATGGAAAGAAAGATGATGCCAAGAGTATCCAGAAAGCAATAGATGCAGCCTCTGCCTCGGGCGGCGGACGTGTTGTCCTTGATGGCTGCCGCACATTCCTCTCTTCATCAATCATCCTGAAAAAGGGTGTGGACCTTCACGTCGTGCGAGGATCAAGGCTTCTTGCGACTCCGGTTCTTGAAGATTACATGCACCCGAATGAAGGAAAGAAAGATGAGGGGGTGAGTATCGCTGGCACTCCGGTGACCCTGAAACCTTCCTATGCTTTCATCTATGCCCTCGATGCCGATGATATCGCTATAACAGGAGATGGGGAGATTGATGGAAACTGCTACGCGTTTGTCAAACGTGTCTCACAGTACTATGTGACCGGGGATTTCTACCCTCGTCCGACGATGATATATCTTGAGCACTGCAGCCATGTGACTGTCAGGGATATAACTCTTCGTAATGCACCATTCTGGACACTCCATCCGGCAGGATGCTACGACGTGCTTATCAGTAATATACGTATATTGAATCCACTTGATGTTGCGAACTCGGATGGAATAGACCCGGACCATTCATCAAATGTCAGGATTCTGGGTTGCCATGTTGAAGCTGCTGATGACTGCATATGCCTGAAGAGCTCTGCAGGGAACATGGAGTATGGTCCAACAGAGAACATAGTCATTGCCGATTGTACTCTTAAATCAACATCAGCTGCGCTGAAGATCGGAACTGAAGGCACCGGAGATTTCAAGAACATCGTTGTCCATGGTGTGACCATAAGCGGTACCAACAGAGGCATTTCCATACAGATCCGTGACCAGGGGTCTGTCAGGAATGCATTTTTCTCTGATATCACAATAGAGACACGTCGTTTCGCTCCATGCTGGTGGGGAACTGCGGAGCCCATCGCCATAACATCAATTGATAGGGTGGAAGGAAAGGAATCGGGAAGCATAGAGAATATCGTTTTCGAGAACATCGTTGCCTCGGGAGAGAATGGCGTATTCATTCATGGAAACCATAAGGTGCGGAACATCAGGATGCGCAATGTCCGTATTGAGCTGAAGACTGTGTCCAAATGGGAAAAAGGGCTTTATGATTACAGGCCGGGAGAGGGGACGGAAGTTCTGAAGAAAGGTTCTTCTGCATATTTCATCAGCGGAGTCGATGGTCTTTTGATGGAAGATTGCAGTGCTGTTTTCTCTGATAATGCAGACGGTGCTTTCTCCGATGCTGTAAGAATCGATGATTCTACAGACATTGAGAACAGGGCGTTCAGAACAGAGGGGCTTGATGACTGAGAGAAGAAACAGGATCCTTGCAATCCTTAATTACCTAGAGAAGAACATACTGTTCCCGAGGACAGCTGTTGAGAATGTCGAGATATCAGCAGCAGATTATGAAATCCCTGATGTTTTTCCTCTCGATGCGGCATGGGAATCTTTCCCTTCTGATGAGACGTGGGGCGGCCCTGACAGTCACTTTCTGTTTCGTGCTTCTGTCAGCGGATGGGAAGGAAAACCGCTTGCCGTGATTCTTGAAACTGACTCAAAAGTGAGATGGAGCACGGATAATCCACAGATACTCGTCTATCTTGATGGAAAGCTTCGTGGAACGATGGATATGAATCACCAGATGCTTGTTCTTTCCGAAAAGTGCAGGGAAGGAGAAGTCTTCACTCTTGGTTTCTATGCATATTCAAACAGTCGGGGACGCACTAATTTTTTCCATCTTTCCGCAGCAGCTCCATCGTTTGGCGTGATGGCTCTCTATTTTGATATGAAGAATGTTTTCGAAGCAGCCGATCTCCTTTCTCCTGATGATATTGAGCGTATCAAGGCTTTTGCTTCACTTGAGAGCGCGATAAATGTCCTGGATACACGTTCTCATTCGCTTCTTGAGGAAAGCGTGGAAAAGGCGAGAGGGATTATCGATGCTTACCTCTCTTCCAGACCTCTTTCCTGTGTCACCGTTTCCTCTGTCGGAAGCACTCATATCGATGTGGCGTGGAAATGGCCGCTGAGGCAGACAAGGCAGAAAGCTGTCAGAAGTGCTCTCACTGCCCTCAATCTCATGGATCATTATCCTGATTTCCACTTCCTGCTCACTCAGCCGCAGGTCTATGAATTCATACATGAGGAGCGTCCGGACATCTTTTCACGCATCAAGGAGCGCATAAGGGAAGGTCGATGGGAAGCTGAGGGTGGAATGTGGCTCGAGAGCGACTGCAACCTTGCATCCGGAGAGTCTCTTGTAAGACAGCTTATACATGGAAAGCGGTATTTCGAGGAAGTTCTCGGAGCCCCTGAGTCCATTGTCCTGTGGCTTCCTGATGCATTCGGTTTCAACGGGAACCTTCCTCAGATAATGAAGAAAGCCGGGATAGAGTATTTCATGACAACGAAAATCAGCTGGAGTGATACTCATATCTTCCCGTATGATGTATTTACGTGGCGCGGTATCGATGGAAGCGAGGTCCTTTCGTATTTCATATCCACGCGCGAATATGGAAGCGACGGCCGTCATCCCGATTACCACACAACCTATAACGGCATACAGAATGCTTCCCAGATCATGGGTACGTGGAACAGATTCCAGGACAAGGACATTCTTGAAGATGTTCTTACATGCTACGGCTATGGAGATGGTGGAGGTGGACCTACCTTCGGGATGCTTGAGAACTCGAAGCGGCTTTCACACTCTGTTGCAAGATGCCCCCGCACAGTAAACACAGGAATGCGTGAATACTTCTCATCTCTTCGCAGCAAATGCAGGAAAGCTCTGCCTGTATGGACAGGAGAACTCTATTTCGAGTATCACCGCGGTGTCATGACAAGTATCAGTGAGGAGAAGAAGTGGAACAGAAGGATTGAGAACCTTACTCACGATGCCGAAGCTCTTTCTGTGATTGCAGGGCTTTCTCTGCGTGACAGACTTGATAAGGTCTGGAAGATAATCCTTCTCAATCAGTTCCATGACATATTGCCAGGATCCGCAATCGATGAGGTGTATGAAGAGGCATTCAGGGAATATGAAGAAGCTGAAGCCATGGACTCATCCATCATTTCCACCTCCCTTTCATCTCTCTATGGAAATGAGGGGCATGTTCTTTCCGTGTTCAATACAACCGGGCACATGCGTACGTCCCTTGTCCAGCTTGAAAGAGAAGTAGAAGGCTATTCTGGCCAGAAGACATATGACGGGCATTATCTTTTTAAAGCTGATGATGTTCCTTCCTATGGAGCGAAAAGCATAGCCAGAGATGACGGCGTGAAAGAGTGTGTGCTGCAAGGTTCTGCTTCTTCCTTCGAGACCCCTTTTTATAAGGTAATGATAGACTCAGATGGCAATATATCCTCACTTTTTGATAAGGAATACGGCAGGGAGGTTATCAAAGAAGGGGATGCTGGAAACAAAATCATTTCATATGAGGACCGGCCTCTTCGCTTTGATAACTGGAACACGGAGGAGTATTACAGAGAAAAGCCGTATCCATGGGATGTGGATGGAAAAGCAGAAGTCGTGGAGAACGGGCCTTTAAGAGCGGTTGTTGAGATAAGGAAGAAATCACTTTCGTCCACCCTTGTGCAGCATGTTGCGTTCTATCGCCATACGCGCCGCGTGGATTTCATCTCATCGCTTGACTGGGACTCGGATCATCTTCTTGTCAAAGCGGAATTCCCTGTTGCAGTTCATTCCTACAGTGCAGACTATGAAATCCAGTTCGGATCAATAACACGGAGTGCAACTGAAAACACCGACTGGGACAGAGCCGCATTCGAGGTACCAGCACTGCGCTGGAGCGATGTCTCGGAACCGGGATATGGTGTTTCGCTCATGGCGGACAGCCGCTATGGCTACAGCGTAAAGGATGGCGTGATGACAGTCTCACTTCTCAAGTCCGGAACGGATCCTGCAGAGAATGCCGACAGGGGACACCATGAATTCACATACTCCATTTATCCTCATGGCGGGACATGGAGAGAGGGCGGTACCGTTGCGGCTGCGGAAGACCTCAATAAACCTCTTATCGCATTTTATTCTGACAGGACTTTGAATACATCATTCATAAGTTCCAGCAGAGAAAACGTAATTATCGATACAGTAAAGGAAAGCGAGGATGGAAAAGGTATTGTAATAAGGGCTTACGAAGCCTATGGAATGCGAACGGGAGCTGAGATACGTTTCGACAGGGAATATGTGGTACATGAGACAGATCTTCTGGAGAGAAGAACGGGAGAAGACATCAGCGGAGAGTGCATTGAGCGCGTCTTCATGCCGTATGAGATCGTGACGTTCTATCTTTCGCGTTGATTATGAGAGGGGAGTCTTTTTCCCTTTGCTGTGTTATATTCTTCGTAGGAGAAAATTATGGCTGATAATCAGATGGATGAATATGAGGCCCAGACCCTGCGTATCCGTGAGAGGATGGACAGGATCGGACGCAAGATAATGATAATGAGCGGCAAGGGAGGTGTCGGCAAGACCACCGTTACCGTGAACCTTGCCAATGCCCTTGTTGATATGGGATGCCGCGTGGGAGTACTGGATACGGACCTGCATGGTCCTAATGTCGCGGTGATGTTCGGCTGTAAGGATGCTGAACTGACAAGTGAGGACGGACACACGTTCATCCCTGTCAAACCCAGGGAGAACTTATCTGTGATGTCCCTTGCTTTTGCACTTGAGGATCCGGATGCACCTGTGATCTGGCGCGGTAGCCTGAAAAACAGTGCTATAAGACAGTTTTTGTCGGATGTGGAGTGGGGAGAGCTGGATTATCTTCTGATAGACACCCCTCCAGGAACGGGTGATGAGCAGCTTACGATCTGTCAGTCAATTCCTGAGCTCACAGGTTCCATCATCGTGACGACACCGCAGGAGGTCGCTGTGCTGGATGCCCGCCGTTCCGTGAATTTCTCGAGAAAGCTCGGCGTTGCCATCATCGGAGTTGTGGAGAACATGTCCGGGCTTGTCTGCCCGTTCTGCAAGCATGAGATTCCTATTTTCGGTAAGGGTGGCGGAAAGAAGATGTGCCAGGATATGCATGTGCCGTTCCTCGGGTCAATCCCTATGGAAGCCGGGCTTCCGGATGCGGAGGATGCTGGAAAGGAATGGATAACGGAACCAGGTGTCCATCCTTCTGCGGAGGCCCTGAAGGCTATAGCCAATGAGATCAATAACGGAACAGCCTGCTCAACAAGCCGTGACACATCATTTCTGGGTACACCATCCTGCAAGCCTTCAGCCTGCGCATCGTGTACATCCAACTGTCCGTCGAGGAAGAAATAATGAGAGAAGAACTGATCTGGAAGACTGATTCAAAGAAGAAGGTCCTTGACTGTCATATCTTCAATGTGCTGACAGCAGAGAGAACCGCACCGGATGGACGCACTGGAAGCTTTGTGGAGATCGAGTCCCCTGACTGGATAGTCGCTATTCCTTGGTTTCTGAAGGACGGGGTACCGTACTTCATCATGGAAGAGCAGTTCCGCCATGGCTCCGAGTCCGTGACGAGGGAGTTCCCTGCAGGACTTGTCGAGAAAGGTGAGGCTGCACTTGCCGCTGCAAAACGGGAGATGCTGGAAGAGACCGGTATGACAGGTTCTTTCACAGAGCTTGGCAATGTCTGTCCGAACAATGCATTCATGTCTAACAGACAGTCCTTTTTCCTTGTGACGGATCTGGAGAAGAAAAGCGGACAGTCCCTGGATCCGAATGAGACTATTGATGTCATAGAGGTGCCTGTGGAGGATGTGATCCGGGACATGGGTACAGGCCTTTATGATAACGGTATCATGATGATGGCAATCGGTTTCTTCCTCCGCTATGCAGAGAGCCACCCGGAGATGCGGAGAAAACATGATTAAGATTCTTGTCCTTCTTCTTGCTTCCGTTGTTTTCCTGCCGTCCTGTCAGAGTATTGAAGCGCCTTCTGTATCTGTGACAGGAAGTGCGGTTGTTGAGACTTCTCCTGACATGCTTTCTTTCACGCTTGCTGCGGAATATACAGGAAGTACCACGGAAGAGGCGATGTCAGTTGCATCCGGCATGATAAGCTATGCGGTTTCCATACTCAGGAATTCATTCGGAGTGGAAGAAGAGGATATCTGCACCGAGTATTTCTCGATATCGCCATCATATTCGTATCAGGATGGGGAGAGGGTTCTGGAAGGCCAGAGCGCGGTGGAGCGGCTCAGGGTCAGCTTGCATGATATCGACAGGGCCGGAGACATGATTGCAGAGCTTTCTGCTCTCGATGGCATTGAGATCTATAATCTGCAGGCTGGCAAAAGCGACAAGAGCATGGAAATCATGAAGGCGCGGGAGCTTGCTGTTCATGATGCATATGCCAAGGCAACTGTATATGCCCACGCCGCAGGTTATGAGCTTGGCTCACTCATTTCTCTTTCTGACAGCGAGGCAAATGGATTTATAAGCGAGGAAGCAAAGACTTATACCGCGCTTTCCACTGCCTCCGGGGCTGAATACTTCTCCGGAGTCATGGAAATAAGCGACAGCGTCAATGCTGTTTTCTCCCTCGTGGAATGATGAATACCATCAGTATTGCAGAGAGCGCAAGTGCCACTGAAAGCACAGGCATTGAACTGCCATAGCCAAAGATGTCGATGGCCTTCCCGAATACTGCATTGAAGATGACATCGAGAATGCTTGCAGCGCTCACTGCGACCGTTGTGGCTCTTGCACCCATATCGGCTGGGGCGTGTTTCCTGACAAGTGATACTGTCGTCGGATAGACAAGGGAAATCGCAAGACCGACCACAAGCAGAAGCGGAAGTAAGGTAAAGCTGAATGTGATGACAGCTACAACAGTGGCAAGAACCAGTGACAGGAAGAGCATTTTCTCCGCACCGACTCTGTCAACAATGGTGCCGAGGACAAGACGGCCGACCATGATTCCTGCAGAATAGAGGGAGAGTGCAAATCCTGCTTCTGCAGCAGATACTCCTACATATTCAGTTCCGTACATTATGATGTAGTTCGTGATGCCATGTTCTGCGATAAGATAGAGCCCCAGAGTCAGTGCGATGATGGCAATCATCCCATATTCGGTCTTTCCCTGCGCCGTGGCGATATCTTTTGCTTCCTCTTTCGCTTTCTCCTTGCCATCTCCCTTCATCTTCATTACTGCCACCGCCAGCGGTATGAGGAGCACTGCCATCGCAATCAGTACACCATTCCAGACAGAGACCGAGGATGAATATGCTGAGAGTATGAGCTGGGAACCGGATGTTCCTATTCCCTGCAGGAAAAACAGGGCATTGAGGAGCATGAGGCTCTTTGTTGTGGAGAACGAATCGGAGATCAGGTTGATTGTGGTGTTAAGCAGCGTTGAGATTCCCAAAGCCAGGAAGAAACCGATAAGAAGGAGCGCATAATTCTTTCCAAGAAGCAGCAGAAGCTCTGAAAGAGACAGTGCAATGATGAAAAGAGCCATCGCCCTTTTTCTTCCGACTTTATCAAGAATCATGCCTCCGAAGAGGAGGCAGATAAGGTTTCCAAGATAGCTTGCTGAGACAATCAGCCCCACCTGTGACATCGAGAAACCGAAGACAGATGTGAAAAGGGGAGTGAAAATCCCTCTGAGGGCATCGCTGACTCCTAAAATGATCATGAGCAGAGCAGAGACTGCGTATAAACCTTTGTTTCTCATAAATCAGCGTCCATGGCCTCAATAAGGAAAAGCATTGCCATTGCCTGTCCATATGGCATTGGATGAATAGGAATCTCCCTGTACCAGTCAAGATTCTCCCTTCCCATCGGTGTTCCATATGAGCAGAGCTGCAGAACACCGTTCTCATCAATTGCATCAAGGATAGCCGGAAGTGCCTTCCTGGCTATCTCCTTGTACTTAGGGTCCAGAAGGCCCAGTCTGATACCGAGAAGGATTCCATAGCCAAAA
Source organism: uncultured Spirochaetales bacterium (assembly GCA_949287505.1). Lineage (GTDB taxonomy): Bacteria > Spirochaetota > Spirochaetia > Sphaerochaetales > Sphaerochaetaceae > Ornithospirochaeta. The sequence continues at coordinate 56,278 of CASEGX010000117.1, forward strand.
CCTGCCGTGCAGCTTGACTCAAGGTACGAATCCTCATGATCAAGGAGTGTGTGCCATAATCCTGACTTATCCTGGAGCTTCTCGATAGCGTCAACCTGGCGGGTAAGTACTGTAGAGACATAGTGTCTGATACCGGGGCGGAGATGGATTATCTCATCAAAGAGAGGCAGTGCGATTGTTGCCCAGCTGTTTCCTCTTCCCCAGAAAGCACCTGCGAAATGATTCTTGTTCTTATATGTATAGCCATGATACCAGAGTCCTGTCACAGGATCTGCAAGCTGTTCAATGTGAAGAAGAAGCTGATACTCCGACTCTTCAAGATACTCACTCTTTCCATCGATGCGTCCCATATTCGCAAGTGGGAGCACACTCATCATAAGAGTATCATCCCAGAGCTCTCCTTCATTGACATCATCTGTCGTCCTGTGCTGGAAACCACCTTCAGGAGTTCTTGGAAGGCCTCCGTCATAAAGCCATTCTGTCCATTCTCTGGAGATGCTGAGATACTCCTCATTCTTGAGATACTCCCCAAGATACTCGAGTGTGAGAATCGGAGCCATCGTGTTGACGTTCTTCCCCGGAAGTCCGAAGCGGATTCTCTCATCGAAATAGGATGTGAGCATCTTCAAATACTGCTCGTCACCGCTCTTCTCAAACAGTTTCCATAGACCGAAAAGCCCTACGCCCTGGGTCCATTCCCAGTATCTGTACTTCTCCCTGTCGGCAACTCCCTGGCCGAATTTCCCGGAAACGTAATCGGGATCATCTTCCTGATAGAGTACTGGTATGAAACCTTTGATCAGTGTTTCAAGTTTTTCTTTGATAGCGTTCATTTCGTTTTCTCTCTTTCTTCTGATTGTTCCATGCTTTTCGCGGCATTCTACGACTAATTTGCTGAATGCCGGTTAAAACTTTCTATTATTTGCTTTTATGCGTTTTCTATCACCACATCTCCGTATGGAGTGAAGCCTTTGTAGTTCTCCCTTATTCCGTTTACGCTGAGGCTTTCATCCCATGCTGCCTCTATAAGGCCATAGTCCGGATCCTGGAAGCGGTAACTGAGTGCCTCTTTGTCTGTTTCAAACGGAATGCTGAGTATTCTGTCCTTGAATGTTTCAAGGCTTCCTTCTTTCCAGGTGTCAGAGCAGCGGATAATCCAGATGTTTCTCTTTCCCGGGCTTATGAGCTCTCTTTCCCTGTTCGGTCCTTCCTCTGTAAGCGTGATGCCGTTTACTGCTGTTATTGCCAGCAATCCTCCCTTATGGTTCTCTGCAAAAGCCCATCCTCCGGATATTTCAGTGCGCTTGAATGCAAAGACAGGGAAGTATGCATGCGTGAAGTCCACAGGATGGCTGTCGCTTACTTCCCATATACAGGATGCAAAGCCCTTGTACTGATTTGCTCTTGGCAGTGTTCCTGAGCCTGCCCAGTATGATGGACGGGCCTGGCCGAAGAGAGCGAACTCGCCTGGGTGCGTGATCCATACATGCTCCTCTGCACCAAGGACAGCGTGGATGACATCTTCCTGGAAACCTCTTCGGCCCGGGTTGAAATCATTGGCTGCAGAGAGCAGATAGCCGGATGTCTTGTATACAGTCACATCAGCGTATCCCTTATAACCGTGAGTGGATTTCCATGAAAGGGCCTTACCCTTTTCGATCCTGTGGTATTCCGCATTCTCCGGCTTCGGTTTGTAGCCGCTCATGAGAAGCGGTACCGATCCCTTTCCGGCATGGGATTCGTTTCCGATTCCGTAGCCTATCCAGTTTATGAACGATGGGCAGTTGGAGTAATTGCCCATGAGCTCCTTGAGGTATGTCCTGCCGCTTGTAGTGCTGAAGATGCCTTCGTATGAGGTTATCGCAAGGAGGCGGAAGACATACTCAAGGGCCTTTTCCGCATTCCTCTTCATCTCCTCGTTCTCTGTCTGCGCATAGAGGGATGCGAATCCAAGGATATCGATCGGAAGATATGGAGGGCTGTTCCACTCTGTGAATCCTTCCCTGAAGAATGTCTCGAACCATGGACGGAGCATGGATATGGCTTTCTCCTGCTTTTCCTTTCCTGTCATGCCGCTGTTGGAAAATATCCTGTCAGGGAACATCTCTCCTGCAATCAGCTCGGAAACATGGAACATAAGGGCATGGTTCTCACTCCAGAACCACATGGCATCATCTCCGGGTTCGTCATGCCAGTAACGGAAAGAGAGAAGGCATTCCTCCATATCGCGAAGTGTTTCCTTCCTGATCTTTCCTGAAGAGGCGAAATGTCTGATCATGAACGGAAAGTATGAGATGTAGAAATCCGAGCAGTCGCTTCGTTTATTGATGAAATCAAGCTGGGCACGGAGTATTCTTTCTATCTCATCATTGTCCCCATCTGTGTAGAGAAGAGCCATCGCGCGGTTTGAGTTGCCCTCCCCATAAAGCGATAGAAACCGCCAGGCTTCCTTTACCCTTGATCCAAAATCAGGACTGGTCTCTCCCTCGAATGAGAATGGGAAATTCTCGAATGTGCGTATCGTGCGTATTGTCAGGCCTTCGATTTCCGTTGATACAAGCATCCTGAGAAAACCCACGGGGAAATTCTCTACAGGGCCAAGGTCTGCCTTTCCCGACCCATTCTCAAAGACAGCATCCGCGCTTTTGAGAATGTTCAGCGCTGCATTCTCCTCTGTAGCACCTTCCATGTGCACTGTCATGGTTTTTCCAGGGAAAGGATTTTCCATCGTCATCGTTATATGGCCGCTTGTGAATGTGCTTCTGTCAAAAGCCAGCGTTTCCATTGCTTTCTCGGCCTTCATGATGAGGTCTGTATTGCGGTTGCCCATCGGAACTTTCTGCAATAGATTCCCTGGTCCTTCCTTGAGCTGTATGGATACCGCTATCTCCGTATCGCGCTCTGCAAATTCATCTGCTTCGAGAACGAATACATTGTCGCCCTCTTCAAGAGACAGGGTGAAATCAGTTTCCCTTGTCTCATTCCTTCTGTATGGACGGAAAGAGAATACCTCTTTCCCATCCTGATAGATGGAAGTTCCACCTTCAACGGAGATGTGGAATGAATAATCTCCTTTCGTGGAGGCATTCAATACGATGTATGCGGCAATATTCAGCCATTTCGGAGTAGGAGAGAATATCGAGGCCCCGATTACGGGATCTCCGAAAGGAGCCCTGTATAGAACAGAGACCTCCCGGTCTATCAGGAATGCCTTTCCCTCAGGTTCCGGATCCGTGAATACTGGTGCATCCACTCCGCTTTTCATTATATTCTCAAGGAATTTAACTCTTATCGGATTTTCGTGCGTAGAGGCTGCTGTGGACCCGATCCAGACATTTGATTCTTCTTTTATGGCGACAGGTTCGCCTTTTACGTCCTCGCTCCTTTGTTCTGTTATCAGATAGCGTGTGATATACCCATGTTCCAGCTCGGAAATGTGCCAGTTCATCTTTTCCTCCGGGCATCAGTATATCTTAGAATCTGTTATTTTCTGCACGCTTTTTGCTATCTTCTATTAACTCAGTTGCGTAAATTGCGTATTATTATGACTCATGTCAGATCTCATGGATTCACTTTATTTCGAAGAGGGTTTCTCAATCAGGCTCAATGCTGATTCCGATCCGTTCTTTCTGCTGGTGGATTACAGCAGCCGCTCATATCCTCTGAACATGGCGAATCAGCATTATCATGATTTCTTTGAGATCTTCATCACGCTTGAGGATGAGGCTGCGCATCTTGTTAACGGTCGCTATCTGCAGCTGCGTAAAGGTGATATCATCTTCCTGCGTCCTCAGATGCTCCATATGTCGATATATCCCAGAAGGACAACAGCGCAGAGGAGAATAATCATAAATTTCAACGATTCTCCGATTCATGGTATGGGCTACCAGATTGATAAAATCAAGGCGCTCTTTGATTCTGATGTGCCTATACTCAGATTGCCTCCGGAGGATCTTTCCAGGGTCATAAACAGGCTTAATGACATCTTCACGGCAGGAAAGAAGAAGAATTCGGGCTGGCAGCTGGAAATCTATTCACTTTTCATTCTCTTCATGCTGGAGCTGATGAGAGCGTCCCGCCGTGGAAAATACAGCGAGGAAAAGCAGCCGGTGCTTCCTGATCTGAAGATGTATGCCATCACAGAGTATATAGACACGCATTATATGGAGACACTCTCGCTTCGGGAGATAGCCGAGAAGTTTGCAATATCTCCATTCTATCTTTCGCATCAGTTCACACGTGTCATGGGGATGTCATTCGTCAGCTACATACAGAAAGTCAGAGTCCGCTATGCGCTGCAGATGCTTTCATATACTGGTGTGAGGATACATGACATCATCACGAATTGCGGTTTTGCATCAAGCTCCCAGTTCAACCGTACTTTCTCTGCATATTGCGGTATGAGCCCTTCAGATTTCAGGAAGCTTGGGAGCGCTGACAAGGATATCATAATAAGCTCACTCGACCCGGAACGCTCCGAGGTTGTTCCGTCTGCGTTCCCTCCTCGTTTCAGGACCCTTCCCAGAAAGCGAAGGGGAATTGATGGAATGAAGATAGGTGTTATTGCAGAAGCTCTGGCCGCTCCGGACCCTGCGGTGCTTAGAGAGCAGCTTTCAAGGCTGGGGGCTGAAACCGTAGGAATGAATGCATCTACATGCTTCGAGTGGGCTGACTGCTACAGGCATCTGAGTGACCGGCGCCTTTCGGAGCTTGCATCTGCCGGCCTCGATATCTCTGTTCTTATCGTCGATGGTAATGGTCTGGCTTCTGCGGATGAGGAGAAACGGAAAGAAGCGATTGCGGAATGCAATGCGGCCTTGCGTGCAGCTGTGATCCTCAATTCCAGGGCAATCGGCATCGTTTCACCAGAAGGAGCTCCTGACATCTTCGCATTGTCGCTTTCAGAGATTGAGGAAAGTGCGGAGAATGGGGAAATAACTGTTGCAGTCGTACCTGTAATCGGCAGTGCTGTGGATGGTTTTGAAGGTGCATTGAAACTTTCCAGGAAGGATGGGAAAGTGTCTTTTCTCCTTGATCCTCTTGCACTTCTGCATGAGGATAAGGAAAACACGTTCTCTTTCTTCGAGGAGGTATTCTCAATGATAGGGGACAGGATAGAAGCCTTGCTTTTGAAAGACAGACTCGATGGAAGGACTGTGAACATCGGCAAAGGAATAATGGCGAAGACCTATCCCCGTATTTCCGCACTTCTTTCGCACAGCGTGCCTCTGATAAGAGCCGGATATGACTCCGTGTCCATCGCCGATGACATCCTCTATATGCGCAGGATATTCCTCTGATCAGCCAAGAACTGAGAGCGTGTAGTTGTTTAGCGTATCATTCTCATAAAGCAAGCGGTAAAGCGACTGCACGAGCGGGAATTCATCTGCAACCCCTTTCTGTCTTGTTATCTCTCCGATGAGCTTCACGGTTCTCAGGCCTTCAACGACAGTTGATGACTTGGAATCCGGGTCGTAGCCGAAACCTTTCCCGATGAGCATTCCGAGCGTCCTGTTCCTTGAAAGGTCATTCAGGGCTGTGAGCCCGAGGTCTCCGATACCGCAGTAGCAGAATATCGTATCCTCGCTGCATGAGAAAATCCTCAGCAGGTTCCTCATCTCATTTACAGCCTTTGTGTAGACAAGGAAGTCAACATTGGGGCTGTTGAATTTGCCAGATACGATCCCGATTGCGATGGCATACATGTTCTTGAGGATACTCATCAGCTCCACAGCTCTCACATCGCTTGACCAGTCAAGGGAGAACTGTGTATCAGGAAGGACTTCTTTCCTGAAATAGTCATAATCCTCTTTCTTTCCGCCGAAAGTGAATGATGTAGGAAACCCGTTTATCGTCTCGATTGCGAACGACGGGCCTTTCATGCTGGCAGTTCTTTTGAATGGGATATTCTCTGTTATGAAAGCGCCATTGTCACTCATGCCTTTCGCAAGGTTTATGATCAGAGGTTCCTTTTCGGTATTCTTCCTCACTTCCTCTGAGAATGAGACTATGGCCTTGGATGGTATGACAAGCATGATTACATCAGCTTCATGGAAGACTGAGAAGCTTGAGGTCGCAGAGAGGTATCTGTTCAGGAAGCGTGTGGGAAAGTATTTCCTGTTTGTATGATGATCATTGATTTCCTTTTCGACGTCCTTTTCGATTGTATGTAATACAACTCTGTTGTTTATGTTCCATGCAAGCCGTTCTGCCACTGCCGTACCGAATGTTCCGGCTCCTGCTACGACGATATTGTTCACTTTTCAATCCTCCTGATGATGTAGAGCCTGGAAGAGTAGTCTCCCAGCATTCTCATTCCTTCGTGATGCCCGATGCCGGAGATCTGCTCAACCATTGAGATACCTCCCCATTTCAGTGCATCGCCGGGAATCTCATAGCATTCTGATTCTTCCGGATAGGCATATACTTCGCGTTCCGGAATCATGTGGCTTCTTGAGAATACCCTGTAGTTGTAGCTTTCATTTGCATCCGGCACCACCAGCACTTCTGCTGTGGTGTTCGGTCTTATCATTTTCTGGAGATAGAGCATGAGTATTGTCGATCTGTCCTCATTGGCTACTGTCCATATGAGTCTGTTTCCATCTTCCACGACCCTGAAACGTCCGGTCTCAAAAAGAAGACGGAATGTCTTGTAGAACTCTATCTGTTCCTTGAATGCCTTTTTCTCGCTTCTGGATAGCGCTGTAGGATCCAGTGAATATGAAAGAACACCGAACGCTGCGATATTGAAACGTGTTTCCCTGTCGACAATTCTCCTCGTTGCCCAGTTCGGAGAAGGGGAGATAACGGTTCCGATTACCGAGAGAGGATACATCAGTCCAGCATTCTTTATTATCCTGGCCCTTTCAATCGGATCTGATACGCAGCTTGGCGTTATCGAGGCGGATACGCTCAGCATTCCGAGATCGAAACGTGCGCCTCCTCCTGCGGATGTCTCAATATACATTTCCGGGCATCTCTCTCCGATCTGGGAGAGGATCCTGTACAGCGATGATGCGTATTCATGGGCGTACATTCCGTAATCCCTGATACCTGTCAGAGAGTATATGTCAGAATAATGCCTGTTGATGTCCCATCTGAGGTAATCGAGGCGGACAAGCTCTGCAAGGCGCACGATTGTGGATACAATCCAGTCCTGCACATCGAAGCGTGTTATATCGAGAAGTGCCTCATGTCTGCCTTCTGCATTTGTCTCACCATCGCGTCCGATTATCCACTCAGGGTGTGCTTTATACAGCATTGATTTCGTGCTGATTGCCTCCGGTTCGAACCAGAGACCAAATAGAAGGCCTCGGCGGTGGATCGAGTCTGCAAGCTCTGTCAGTCCGGACGGTATCTTCTGGGTGTTCACATGCCAGTCTCCGAGGCTTGTCCTGTCATTGTTCCTGGCTCCGAACCATCCGTCGTTTATCAGAAGTCCATCGAAGTCCATCTCTTCTGCAGCTTTCGCGATTTCCTCAATCCTGTTTTCCTGCACGGCGTATCTGACGGCTTCCCATGTGTCCAGCATCAGGGGCCTCATCCGTTCCTTCCACTGCGATCGGAGAATGGAGGTGGTGATGAATATCTTCATCCTGTCTCCGGCTTCTTCCAGCCCTTTTTCAGAGAATGTCATGACCGCTTCCGGTGTCTCGAATTCCTCACCGGTGTCGAGTACCCATGAAAACATGTCAGGATTTATTCCCCAGACTATGTGTGTGATACCATGTTCTGTCACGGAAACTGATTCCCTGTGCGGTCCGGAATAGATGAGGTTCAGGGCATATGCGCTTCCGTCTTTTCTCTGGATCAGGAATGCGGGATTCGCTTCTGCAGAGGAGCCAAGGCACCTGCTTTCAGAGACAAATGTTCCTGACTCCATGACAGTGACGTTCTTCTCAAATTCACGTCCCCATGTTCCTGAGAAGGTCACGGCCTTCATCCCTGTCTCTCGGAAATCAAGCTGGGAGGAGGCGAGTGCCCTGATCGTGATACGTTCATCTGATGTGTTTTTCAGAAAGCTTCTTCGCGTGATTGTGTCCGTCGATGGGAAAACGGTGTATCTGAGAACCAGCTCGATATGCCTTGCAGTGTCAATGAATGTAAGGGAAAGGGTCTCAGCTTCATTGTACGGATCCTTTGCCTGAGGAATGGGAAGACCTTTGATCCTCATGATGCCTTTATCGATGCTGTTTCCTGCATATTTGAGATCCAGGGTTCTCTCTCCATCCTTTCCTGCTGATACAGCCACAAGCGGGGTGCGGTAATCTCCTCGTCCTTCCGCTGAGAATTCAAGCTTCGCATCATCAAGCACAAGGGTTGTGAAATCACGGTCGGTATAGGTTCCCATTCCTGGGCGTGCATAACGTTTTTCCCCCAGACCCGGGACCGCAGCTGCCGCATCCCTTAGTTTCCTTCCGTAGTAGATATGTTCTGCGTGACCTGTCTCAAGAATACGGATTATGTAGCTTGTATTATCTGTTGAGAGATGGAATATGCTTTTTGACAATGCTTCAATCATGGATAACCTCTGGATAATGCTTTACAATGATAGTATAGCAGATTGCGGGGTTTGTCGTTAATCAAGGAGGGCCGATGGATATCAGGAGGCTTCCTTTATGGGAAGGCCGGTATGCGACATACATGTCCAATGATATTTTCTCTTCTGTAATAGAAGATCAGGGGGAGGTTCTTCTTGAGCTTACATCCCGTACGCTTTCAGGCGCGAGAATCAATGCGCTTGCCCTTCCGTATTTCCGCGGAACCGGAGCTGGAGTCATGTCCGATGAGAACGGGGAGTGGTGGCAGAACAGCGAGGCTCTGTATCAGGCCGGAGGAGGCTATTTCACGTTTCCTTCCTCTTCTTCAGAGCATATAAATTCCGTTTCCACATATTGGACGCTACGCCGATACGGGACTGAGGAGGAACACGGCGGAGTGTGGCGTCTCTCAGAGATGAAGAGCCGGGAAGAGGGAAACCGTTTCCGGCTTGAGAAGATTGATATGCTTCTTCCCCTGCATCCTGTGCTTTATACGGCTATAAGAATAACGAATACAGGTTCAGATACGCTTCTTGGTTCCGCTTCATGGCACAGCATGCTCTCTTCGCCCTTGCTTGAGACAGGCTCTGTCATCTCCTCGAATGCAAGATACTGGACCGCTTATGCCCTGTCCAGAAGGGAATCGGGAGTGAACAGATTCCTTCCCGGAACTCTTTTCGATGAGCTCAAGCATGCGCCTCTCGTGCGCGGGGGATCGGCAGATGCAGGTTATGTCCCACCTCCGACAGGTACATATGACTATATGATCGGAAAGATTCCTGATAAGAATCCTCTTGGCTGGGTTGCGTTGAATAATCCGAAATGCCAGCTTCTTTACTATCTCTTCACCCCACGTGCAGAAGAGGATGGAAGCTTTGCCTTTCCCAATGTTGATATCACAGAGAACTATCTTGGCCGTATGGATGCGCCCTGGGCACTTTTTGATGGTGCGACTCCTGAGATAAGGGCTGTGACCGTAGGTTTCAATACCGGACCAAAAGGGACACGCAACCTGATGCTTGAACCGGGAGAATCCAAGCTGATTCTCATCGGCAATGGATTCATCAGCTATGACAACCCGAGAATCGGTCTGGGATTCTTCTCTGCAGAGCTTACGGATGAGGGAATTGTCTTCAAGCGCACTAAAAGCTGGGCTTTATTGCCTGCAGACCACAAGTTCTCTGCAATCAGAGCGCTCGCCACGAAGCTTTTCTCCGATCCGGATTATTCCCAAGGCCAGTCTTCCTGAATTGAGAACCGGGCAGACAGCGTGCTGATTATTCTCTGAAGTGAAGATGGTACAGGGCAGCCATATTTCATCCTGTATCCTCTTGCTTCCCATTCCAGTTCTCCTGCTGTATAGATTCTTTCCTCTCCCGGAGCTTTTCTGGACTCCCTCAGGGCTCTGAGGATGTTTCCTGAAACCCTTCTGAAAGTGTCTTTCCCCAGGAAGAAATCCGGGTTGATTGCTATGAAGAAATGTCCCAGATGATAGGGTCTCTTGTTTCCTTCCTCATCCTTTCCTGTAAGATCCTTCATGAAAGAGCCGTCTGCAAGCGCTGCAGAAAGGATTTCGACAGCTGTCGCATATCCATAGCCTTTGTATCCGGCACCATCTGTGCCCATCCCTCCCAGAGGAAGGAGTGCAGCAGTTCCCTTCGTAAGGTCCTTAAGTATTTCCTCTGTATCCGTTCTTGTGCTTCCATTTTCTCCGATGACCCAGCCTGGAGGTATGTCCTTTCCGGCCCTGCCATACACCTCGATTTTCCCCCGCTGAGAGACGGATGTCGCCGCATCCAGCACAAACGGGAATTCCTCGTCTGTTGGCAGCCCTATTGTGAGCGGATTCGTTCCTAGCATGTTCTCGGTTCCGAATGTAGGAGCAATCGAAGGACGGGCATTTGTTCCTGTTATGCCTATCATGCCTCTGTCTGTTGCCATCGTCGCATAATAACCTGCAATCCCATAGTGGCTGCTGTTGCGTACGGCTGTCATGCCCATTCCGTACTTCTCGGCTTTGTCTATGGCAATTTCCATTGCCTTGTGTCCGACGACATGTCCCATTCCATCATTTCCATCAAGAACTGTGGCGGTGCAGTTGTCAGAAATTGTGGTGATTCTTGTGACAGGATTCAGTATTCCATCATCGATCCTGTCTATATAGATGGGTTTGAGCCTTCCGATTCCATGGCTGTCGATGCCTCTCTTGTCCGATTCAATCAGCACGTCTGTGATGATTGCCGCATCCTGTTCCGGAACACCTGAACCTTCCAGTGTCTTCTTCATGAAATGTTCCAGCTTGTCAAAAGAAACAAATGCACAGTCCTTGTATTTTTCCAGGAATCCGGATTCTGTCATATCGCCTCCTTTTCAGATCCAGTAGCTGATTGCCGGTATTGCCACCATAGAGATGGGGGAGGGGTAGCGGAAAGAAATGCCGATATACCCCATGCAGGCTATGCTGAAATTGTCACTTCTTCCATCATCCAGTACGAAGAACTGAGGATAGACCGTGGTTCCAACGGAAAGACCCGTTGTTCTGTTCTGGTCAAAATAATAGGTGAAAGCAGCATCTAATCCGACACCGAAGCCGATAGAAGGAGTGTCGATTCCCGTTTCCGCAACGACCAGAGGACCTGCGGTGATGTTCAGTGAAAGGGAGTCTGTGAATTTCGCATCGAATCCCAGGCCGAATACTGTGCCGACAAATATGGAGAAATTGTCCTTGTGGTTAAGACCGAAGGCAAAATCCGCATGTGTGCCGAGTCCGATGCTGAGGTTGCTGTTCACCTCGCTTGCATACATGTATGTTCCGTTGAAACCCATGAGGGCAGTATTGTCCTTTGAGGTGTAACCGCCGGTCAGTCCGAAAGAACCGAAATCCGTATATGCGGAGAGAGGCAGAATGATAAACAATGCAGTAACCACTAAAGTAAGGATCTTTTTCATGCTTCGATTATAGCATGAAAACCAGACCAGGTTATAAGATGCATTGCAGGCAATCTGCTGGTTGAATATGCATGTGCCGTATGCTAGTATTCCAGCAGATAGGAGAGTGTGAAATGTCATCAATCCAGAAGAATAACTGAGCGCTTAATGATTTTCTGGAGGATTGATGTTTTTACAGCTTGATAATATTTCCTTTTCGTATCCTGGGACGGGTATCCCGGTATTTTCTGATTTATCTCTGACATTCATGACAGGCTGGACGGTCATTGCCGGTGCAAACGGTACAGGAAAAAGCACCCTTATCTCAATTGCCGCAGGGCTTCTTGAACCAGACTCCGGTTCTGTAAAGAGAGAAGGGGATGTAATCCTGTGTTCTCAGGTCTTTGATGGCCTTAGCCCGGCAGACTGGAGTGATATATTTTCCGGAGACAACCATGTAGGAATGCTTAAATCGATGCTGGCAATCACGGATGAGATGATAGAACGTGAAGAAAGTCTTTCCGGAGGAGAGAAGAAGAGATTGCAGCTTCTTGCGGCGTTATCTCACTCTCCAGAGATTCTCATTCTCGATGAACCCACAAACCATCTTGATGCATATAGCCGTGATCTGATTATCAAAGCACTCCGTTCATTTGATGGTATCGGAATCATCGTTTCTCATGACAGGACATTCGCTTCCTCTCTTTCTGAAAGGACGCTTCTTCTTGAGCGTGGTACTGATGAGGCCGCCACTGTTGAGGATATACCTCTTACGCTTGCAGCGGCTCTTGAGGAGAGCCGCAGAAGAAAACAGGAGAAGCGGAATACATACAGCAGTATCCTCTCCTCGATATCTGACGAGAATATGATTGCCAGAAGTATCCGTGAAAGAAGCCTGGAGAAGCAGAAGAATCTGTCTAAAAGGGGGATAGATCGGAAAGATCATGATGCGAAAGCCCGTATAGACGGAGCCCGCCTCACCAGTAAGGATGCCTCGTTGGATGGCGCTATGAGAAATCATATATCCAGATCAGTTCAGCTTGAAGAGAAGCTTGCAGGAATGAAAAAGCCTCTTCTGCGAAAGGAAGGGCTGTCGCTCACTGGTGGAAACTACGTTCCGTCCATCTCATTTCCTGAGAGTGTGCTGCACTCTGGTGATTATTCTCTGATTGTTCCTTCCTTCTCGATAAAGCCTGGATCTCATATAGCTCTTACAGGAAGAAATGGAAGCGGTAAGACTCTTTTTCTGAAGAATTTCCATGAGTACCTGTCTGAACATGGAAAAGGTCAGTATGTCCTTTATATTCCACAGGAATTCAGCGAAGAAGAGCTTTGCAGCTTGTCAGATGCCTTCATGTCCCTTGAAGATGATGAAAAGGGCCTTGTCCTTTCAGATATGTATCGCATGGGTTCAAATCCCTCTGCATTGTTCACAGAGGAATTGTCAAAGCTGAGTCCCGGAGAATTGAAGAAGCTTGCTATTGCCTTGTCCCGGCGTAATGAATGCACGGTTCTTCTGATGGATGAGCCTACAAATCATCTTGATATAGTCTCAATGGGAATACTAGAGAAGATGTTCAGAGAAGATGGAAAGGATCTGACAATGATTATTGTAAGCCATGATGAATCGTTCCTTGCAGCCTGTACGGATATATCTTGGGTGGTCGAAAGAGACGGGAATGAAGGGAAAATAAGGTTTCTTTAGTACTATGAAATAAGCCTTGATTGAAATGTAATCTTCTGTTAAAGTCATAGAGCAACTTAATGAACGGTGCGATACCCAAGTGGCCTAAGGGGGCGGTCTGCAAAACCGCTTTTCATCGGTTCGAATCCGATTCGCACCTCTAAATCTAACTCCTTGCAATGCAAGGAGTTATTTTATGAGTATTACAAAATTAGGCCGGAAAATAGATAATTCGATAGATTTTTGGAAAATTCTGACATACCAATGACATGTATGGAACATGTTTTATAAGTTGACAATATTGCTTTTATGCAATAAATATTGAATGTGAGGTCAGATGTTTGAGATAGAATTCTATAGAAAAGCGGATGGAAAATGTCCTGTTGAGGATTTTCTCATCTCCCTGAATGTCAGGATGAGAGCAAAAGCCTTGAGGGC
>CASEGX010000118.1 GCA_949287505.1 uncultured Spirochaetales bacterium
AGGTTTCCATCCACCTGCTACAAGGATGCGGCCGGAGAATGATACTGATTCATCTGTTGGATCTGTCACGATATCATCGGTGCAGAAGTCGCTGAAAACAGCTTTCAGTAGCATTGCATTCAGATGAGTGGCTTTTATTCCAAGCATATCCTGCAGTTCCGGATCCGCATCCGGCATGATTCTTCTGAGTGCGTCCTGGTAGATTCTTGCAGGTGCTCCACCTCCAGCTACGAATATAAGGCGTTCATCCTGATGACTCTCAAGGTGGGAGATTATCATGGATCTGAAAGACGAGAGGAAGTCGTAATCGACTTTGTCCGGAGAGATTATTGAACCTCCGACAGATAATACAGTGAGCTTCATGAGAATAATTCTAGCAGAACTTGGCCAGAGTCGCCACTTAATGCGTATAAGATGCAGGAGGTATAGATGAACCATCTCAATAGCGTACTTTTAGAAGGCGTGCTTGTAGACGACCCAAAGCAGATTTCTCTCTCCGATTCTCCCGGAGGAATGAAGCTGGTCAAGTTCGATGTTGCAAGCAACAGGTATTATGTTGACAAGAATGGGAACAAGGCACAGGAGACTGTATTCATACCTGTACAGTGCTGGGGCTCTTTGGGGCAAAGATGCATTGAAAAGCTCCATAAAGGCATGGAATGCAGGACTGTAGGTAGATTGCGCCTATGCAAATGGGTGACAGCCGATGGTGCATCGAGGAGGGCAATCGAGATTGTCGCCAATCATCTGGAGTTCAGAAGTCCAAAGGCTAAAGCAGTCACGGAGATTCTGGAGGATGTTGATAACGAAAGTGAGACAGCATCTGAGGTAGAGGTCTTCTACACATTCTGAACTACTGCCGGTACGGAGCCTGTAATGGGTTCCGTACTCTTGAAATATACCTATCATCGGTATAAATAATTTCTTCATTTTTCGAACGATTTATCTTGACATGAATAAACCGTGAACTGACCCCCAGAAGGTAGACACCTTCAGACCTTATTTTAGGCTAAATCATATGCTTTGCATCTTCAAGTTGCTTTAGCTTGAGATTCCTGAATTCAATAGGAGACATATACCCTAGGTTCTTCTGGATTCTCTTGGTGTTGTACCAGTCTATGTAGTGTCTGACCTTGCTCTCGATTTCATGAGCAGAGAGCTTCTGGATCCTAGACCGCTTCGTGATATTCAGCTCGCACTTCATCCTGGAAAAGAAGTTCTCCATGACAGCATTATCCCAGCACTGCCCCCTGGCGGACATACTCCTTGTTATACCGAGCCGTGCGCATTCACCGATCCAGGCTGATGAGAAATAAGGAGAGCCCTGGTCAGAGTGGATCATGGAGCCTTCAAGCAGCTCATCTGGGATCATCGCGAGGGAGCCCATCACGGTCTTCACCGAATTCTCAGAAGAGATGCAGAACCCTATAATCTCCTGCGTGCAGATATCCATCATTGCACTCATATAGATGAATCCCTTGTCCCTGCACGGCAGATATGTGACATCTGTGACATATACGGAGAAAGGGGATGATACGGAGGAGAATCGCCTGTTCAGCACGTTCCCGGCCATCCTTCCGGAAACCCGCTCCTTCCTGTTCCCGTAGTATCTTTCCGGCTGTGTCCTCCGGCGCTGTATCGAATTGAGATTGCATTCGGCTGCAAGACGTTCAACACGTTTGTGGTTGACGCGCCCTTTCTTGTTCGTTATTAGGTCCACCTCATCCTTGCTGAGCTCTTCCAGGGCTCTGTTCACTGCCGCTGTAAGTCTTTTCGCTCCATAGGTTTGATGCACATCCTCATCTTGCTGTATCTTCCTCATCAGGCCCATGAGCTCCATGTCGCTCATGATTTTTCCGAGACCTTTCCTTGATTTGTAGTAGCCGCTCCTTGAGCAGCCTGCTACAGAACAGGCTTCCTTGATGGTCAGCCCTTTCTCTTCTGCAAGCCGCTGGACTTCGAGAAATGCGTTTTTTTTAGGATATCCTCGATTATTGGGGCGCTTTCCTTGTTCTCCAGTGCCAGCTCCAGATAATGCCGGAGAACGGAAATCTCCGCATCTTTCCATTTCAGCTGCTTCTCCAGCGATAGCCCTTCCGGCATTGTCCCCGTAAGCTTGATTTTCCCGTTTTCTTTTTTCCTCACGGACCCATATTACAAGAGTATCCTTCCTAGGGATAGAGTATATGGAGCATATTTCTGTGAGGGACATCGTCCCTCTGTCATATGCGGCGATTGCGAGCTTTTTTATCTCCCTGTCATATTTCTC
>CASEGX010000119.1 GCA_949287505.1 uncultured Spirochaetales bacterium
GCCATTGGAAAGGCAAGCCAGAAATGGACTCAGCCAATCCGCAACTGGGGACTTGCCCTCAACCAGTTCTCCATCGTCTTTGGAGACAGGGTAAAACTATGATTGAGAATTCCATTTACACAGAATTCTTGACAGCCCCGGCATGACAATTTCATTTGCTGGCCATTTGCTATCTTCCCTCATCTAGGAGGGAAAAAGCTGATTTTAGGCCCTTAAATGCATGTTTCGAGATCATCGCACCTCGATTTTCATTTGCTGGCTATTTGCTACCGTCCTTCGTCTGGGAGGGAAAAGCTGATTTTAGGCCCTTAAATACATGTTTTGAAATCATCGCACCTCGATTTTCATTTGCTGGCCATTTGCTACCGTCCTTCGTCTGGGAGGGAAAAAGCTGATTTTAGGCCCTTAAATGCATGTTTCGAGATCATCGCACCTCGATTTTCATTTGCTGGCCATTTGCTGGCCATTTGCTCGTATAGTAATCACACCGTCATCTAGTACTATCATTTTCATTGAGCGTATGTGCTCTCAGAATTGCAAATCAATACACGGATCAATAGAGGATTTGAGCTCTCCTGAATTGTTTTGCGAAATGTACTCCATCAGTAAATTTGCACAGCAGTGAACACAATCGCAAAGTTTGATACAACACATCTGCATGTAATGTAAAGAATTGTAAAGGTTTGATAAAAGCACAGAGAGTGCAACATCCATTCGATTCCGATCATCTCCACTTAAGCAGCTCCCTCTAATGCAGGGAGTTGTTTCTTTTAATGCCATTTTCTCGCTTGGCTATGGGGTTTGAACCGGATTAACAAAATAGCAACGGGGGCCAGGATCACTCCCTACTCAGACATGGTGTATAGTACAGAACGAACCAGGCCACACTATTTTTCATGTTTCTATAATGAAAACGCAAGAGAAGTCGAATACGCTTATGGGACTGACTTCGCAAGGGAAAAAATGCATAATTCTTATGGCCTGGAAACGGAGGATAAAACATGAAAACTGTAGATAGCTTGATAAAGGCTGACACCACTATTCGCAACAGCGATTTCAACGAGATACTTGCGATAATCCACGCCTCTCAGGCCAGAGCCCTCGCTTCTGTGAATCGAGAACTCATTGCCATGTACTGGGAAATAGGAAGGATTGTCAGTGAGAAGACCGCTTCTGACGGATGGGGTAAAAGCACAGTCTCTTCTCTTGCTTCTTTCCTTCAAACAAATTTCCCGTCCTCCAATGGATTCTCCGACAAAAACATCTGGAGAATGAAGCAGTTCTACGAGACTTACAAGGACAAGGAAAAACTCTCACCACTGGTGAGAGAATTGTCCTGGACGAACAATCTCCTGATAATGACAGCCTGCAAGACGGATGAAGCGAAAGAATTCTACCTCAAATCGTGCATAGAGAACCATTATTCGAAGAGGGAGCTTGAGCGTCAGATTGACAGTATGCTCTATGAACGCACTGCGATATCAAATGCAAAATATGGGCAGATTGCAAAGAGGAATGAAGGCCTTACCGCTCTAAGAGATGCCTATATACTGGAGTTTCTCGATCTTCCAGTTTCATACAAGGAGAAGGATCTCAGGAAGCAGATTGTCTCCCACCTCAAGGACTTCATCCTTGAATTCGGAAGAGACTTCTCCTTCATCGGGGAAGAGTACAGACTCCAGGTCGGCAACACCGATTTCTTTGTAGATCTCCTGTTCTTCAATCGCGCACTCGCATGCCTTGTCGCCATCGAGCTCAAGATTGGCATGTTCAAGCCTGAGCATCTGGGGCAGTTGAACCTGTATCTGGAAGCACTGGACAGAGACGTCAGAAAACCGAATGAGAATCCAAGTGTTGGGCTCATCCTCTGCACAGGAAAAGACGACACAGTTGTCGAGTATGCCCTCTCAAGAAGTCTGTCTCCTGCCATGGTTGCAGATTACACGCTCCACCTCCCTGACAAGAAGAAACTGCAGGAGAAGATGAGAGAGATAGCAGATCTTTCCATGGAGGAACTGGAGAAGATAGCGGATGAATAGTGTTGCAATCCGAGTGTCTCTGCAATGGTTTGCGAAATGTTATTCAACGAAATGCTTGAACAAGTATGGGCAAGAGCGTAACGTTTGGTAAATCGCAACTGCAAGCAGTACAGAAAATTGAAGATATTTGGCAATACGATGAAAACAGCAACATCCATTCGATTCCGATCATCTCCACTTAAGCAGCTCCCGCTAATGCAGGGAGTTGTTTTATTTCTAGGACTCAATGAAATATTTTGAGCCGAATACCATTTTAAATCAAAAATTGTGTTACCCGTTCATTCAAACATTCTCAGAAGCATCCAGCAACTGTCTCAATTTCCTTCAGAAAAACGGTAATTGGAAATGAAAACCGACCTATAAACTACATATAATTTAGAATAAAGGAGATTTTCTGCTAAATAATATCAATTATTCTTAATAAATCTGAACAATTACTTTAATTTAAGACAATATATTTAGAATAAAATAAAAAACTTGACAACTTGTGATTTGCAGATTCTCATGAGTGTATGAAGAAAAACTATCTCAAAGTCAACAAAGCACTATACCTGATGTGTATTCCAGGGCTGATTTTTCTGATTGTCTATAAATTTGCACCACTGTATGGTCTAACACTTGCATTCAAGGATTTTGGGATGTTTCTTGGTAACGGGCTTCTTGATTCATTGACCAAAAGTCCATGGGTTGGACTCAAACATGTCAGGAGTGTATTTGCATCCCCCGATTTCATCAGGCTCCTTTCAAATACGCTAATCATAAGCCTAATGAAACTTGTTTTCTTATTCCCTATCCCTGTAATCCTTTCAATAATCCTAAATGAAACAAGAGGAAGCATATTCAAAAACTCCGTAGAAACTGCCATCTATCTGCCCCACTTCCTATCATGGGTAATAATTTATGGAATCTTCTTTTCATTGCTTTCATCAAATGGAGTAGTAAATAGAATCATTTCCGCACTAGGCGGGGAAAATATAAATTTCCTTTCAGATCCGAACACTTTCCGAGCATTGCTGGTATTTACAGAAGGCTGGAAGGAAACCGGTTGGAGCTGCATAATCTACTTGTCGGCTCTGACTGGTGTTGATGAAGCCCTATATGAAGCTGCAAAAGTGGATGGCTGCAACAGATTCCAGCGAATAATACATGTTGCCATCCCTTCCATCCTTCCAACAATCGTAATGATGCTCCTCCTGAAGCTGGGAAACATACTTCAAGCTGGTTATGAGCAGATTCTGGTCATGTACAATCCTGCAGTATATTCCACAGGAGACATCATTCAGACATGGGTTTACAGAATCGGACTCGGACAGATGGACTTTTCCCGGGGAACTGTTGTCGGCTTATTTGAATCTATTGTTGGTTTTGTATTGATCGTGTCTTTCAACAGCATATGCAGAAAGATCTTCAAAAGGAGTCTCTGGTGATGAACAAGAAAGAAGGTATCTCTTTTCAGATATTTGCTGTAATTCTTTTAATAATTCTTGGATTGCTTTGCCTGCTGCCGATTCTCCATCTTGTCGCCAAAAGCTTTAGTGAGACAAACGCAGTGATTGCAGGTAAGGTGAATTTCCTTCCGGTCGGATTTCAGCTCGATACTTACAAACTTATTGCTGACAATGCAATATTCTGGAGAACATTTGCCAATAGCGTATTCATCACAGTCGTCGGAACTCTGGTTTCAATGACCGTAACGATTCTAGCAGCTTATCCCCTGTCAAAACCGTACTTCAGAGGAAGAAAATTCATTCTCCTTCTATACGTTTTTTCAATGCTATTCTATGGTGGAACTATACCTACATACATAATCATGCAGCAGTTAGGGCTACTTAATACACTCTGGGCTCAGATAATTCCATTCATCGTCGTCCAGCTCAACCTGTTCATTCTTAAAACCGGTTTCGAGAATATACCGGAAGCTATTGAGGAATCTGCAAGGATGGATGGTGCGGGACATTTCCGGATACTCGGACAGTTTTATATCCCTCTGGCTTTACCAACAATTGTAACAGTAGCACTGTTCTATGCGGTCAATTACTGGAATGGATACTATCACGCCATGCTGTTTGTCACAGACCAAAGCAAAAAACCTCTTCAGCTTTATCTCTACGAGATGATAACCAGTGCGCAGGCTTCTACGCAGGAACTGGGATTCGAGGCAAGTATGAACCTTTCATCTTCAGGTATGCAGGCTGCAGCAATCGTATTGGGAATGATTCCTGTAGTAATCATATATCTCATAGCTCAGAAATACCTGATTTCTGGAATGACAATAGGCTCTGTTAAGGGCTGAAAAAAGGAGAAAAAAATGAAAAAGACGATCATGACTCTTGTTGTCGCTTTGATTACAGTCTCGCTTGTCTTCGCAAATGGAGGGAAAGAGACAACATCTGGCAATGAACTGCCAACGCTGAAGGTTCTAGGGCCATTCCTGGCTAACTTTGATCCAGCAACTGATCCAACGACAACAGCTATTGAGGAAAGGACAGGTTATCATGTCGAATACTCTATGCTGCCACAGGATGGAGCGGAACAGAGACTCAATATGGAACTCGCTTCCGGCGCTGATTACGATATTCTTCGCCTTGATCCGAAATTCTATACAAACCTTGTGGGCCAGAATGCATTCTTACCTCTTGATGATCTTCTTGCAGAATATGGACAGGAAATGCTTTCTGTCATTTCTCCTGAGACGTGGAAGATGGGACAATACAATGGTGTCACGTACGGCATTCCGATGATGAATGAAAGAGCAAATATCGAGAATACAATCGTCATGCGGAAAGATATACTGGATGAGCTTGGACTTGATGTTCCACACACTCTGGATGAATTCACAGAAACACTGAGAGCTGTCAAAGCGGCATATCCTGACATGATACCATTCTCAGCCAGTCCGGTAACAGGAGGAGCAGAGTCTCTGTATATTGAAACAATAATCTCAGCATTCGGCTTCTACTTCGATTGGAATGAACGCGACGGAGAGCTTGTAAATAGAGTGGAACTCCCTGAGTACAAGGAATACCTTGCATATCTTAAAGGATTGTACGATGAGGGCTTAATCGATCCAGAAATTGCAGTCAACAGAAGAGTAAATCTTGACGAGAAATTTGCTTCTGGAACAGTCTTTGCAATACCTTCATGCTGGAATGATATCTCAACACAGGTACCTGCACTTCAAGCCAATGTCGAAGGAGCTGAGGTTGTTTATCTGACTCCGCTTGAGGATGCAGAAGGCAATGCAAAGATACGCGCTAATCGCTATCTTAATACAGTTACAGCAATCCCAAGAAATGCAAAACATCCAGAAGACGCAATCAAGTTCATGAATGCGAAACTGACAGAACCGACATTTACATATATCACTCTTGGTACTGAAGGTGAAACATTTACAAAAGACGAGAACGGTTACCATCCTATTATGCCAATATTCTCAGAACTGAGAAATAATGCATGGTGGTATCTCAATGGCATCAGGGAAAAAGAATATGCAGATATGTGGCTTGCCAGAACAAGAAGAGTGGAAGCACTAGGCGATGCATTCGATGCGGTCAATGCAGAATACGATAAATATGCGGCCATCTCCCCTATTGCTGAGATGCCTACCATGCCTTCTGTATCGCAGTATCAGGCAGCTTGTAATCAGATGGTTTCTGATTATGAGATACAGGCTGTTATGGGTATAGTCTCCCTTGATGATATGGATTCATTCATACAGGAATGGAAAAATGCCGGCGGTCAGGCAATGACCGATGAAATCAACGAGTGGTATCAGAATCAGGACTAACCAAATGAAATACGAAAGGGAAATTGATCTTATTCGCACTTGCGATGTACTTGTCGCAGGTGCTGGCCCTTCCGGAATGGCCGCTTCTATAGAGGCGGCCAGAAAGGGCCTGGATGTCATACTTATTGAACGCAATGGATATGTTGGAGGAATGATGACCTCCAGCATGGTCACCACGCTGATGGGAGAAGTCTCTGAGGGAACAATTGTCGACGAAGCTGCCAAAATGCTTGGGGCAAAAGACACTTCTACGGCAATTGATGTGGAAGAAGCACGCATACTCCTGGAAGACTGGTTATCTTCAAATGGCGTTCACATCATGCTTCTTACAACACTCATTGATGCAAATACCATAGGAAACTGCATCGAAAATGTTGTAGTGAAGACAAAAACAGGCATTCATGCAATCAAAGCAAAAACCTACATCGATGCAACAGGCGACGGAGAACTGGCATCTGCTGCTGGCAGCAGTTTCGAATATGGCAGGGAAGACAATCTTGTCCAGCCTGTCAGTATCATGTATCACATTGCAGGAGCAGACAAAGAAAGCACCATTCGTTGTACCCATGAAGAAGATGACTTCATAACGACAAAAGGCACAAGCTATTTGAAAGAATGCAAAATGGCAGAAGCAAAAGGTATTCTTCCAAAAGATGTCTCGATAGTACGTCTGTACCCAGGCAAGAACAAAGGAGAATATCTGGTAAATGCTACCCAGAAAGGCAAAGTAAATACACTTGATGTCAATCAGCTTACCGATGCGGCAATTGAGCTCAGAAGACAAATTGGCAAAATAAATGAATTTATAAGAGAATTCGTACCCGGATTTGAGAATATATATACCCTGCGATCTGCAGATGTAATAGGTGTCAGAGAATCAAGACGAGTCAATGGTCTTTATAAGCTGACAGCAGAAGATATAATCTCTGGAAAACGTTTTGATGATGTTGTCGTACATAATGCCTCTTTCCCGATAGATATACATAATCCAGAAGGTGGAGGTCAGGCAGAAACTGATTCAATTCCAGTACAGGTACAACCTTACGATATACCAATGCGCTGTCTGCAACCTGTCGGAATAGACAACCTTATTCTTTGCGGCAGATGCATTTCAGGAACGCACAGAGCCCATGCTTCATACCGTGTCATGCGTATAGCCATGGCGACAGGACAAGCAGCGGGAGTAATGGCTTATGTAATGATCAAGTATGGAAGAATTGATTACGGCCAGGTTCGTAGAATCCTTTTGCAGGATGGCATCGATCTGGGAGAATGAAAATGAAAAGAATTGCTTATCCTCGTCCGGATTTTATCAGAAAAACATTTCAGTTCCTTGATGGTACATGGGATTTCTCTTTCGATGAACCAACATTTGATAAAACCATAGTTGTTCCATTCTCGCCGGAATGTAAAATGAGCGGTATCGATGACAAGACCGTGCATAGCAAATTGTTCTATCGGAAGTCCTTTAAACTGGATACTGCAATTGAAGAGAAACAAGGGAAAGTGCTGATACATTTTCTTGCTGTAGATTATAAAACCAAAGTTCTTTTAAATGGAAACTTAGTTGGTGTACACAGTGGAGGGTATTCTCCTTTCTCCTTCGATATTACAGATTTCCTTGAAAAGGATAATACGCTTATTGTTGAAGTCGAAGATACTCTTTCTCCATTTCAGAGAAGAGGAAAGCAAAGCTGGAAAGAAGATCCGTTCAGCTGCTGGTACTACAGGAACAGCGGCATATGGCAATCAGTATATCTGGAAGCTGCAGGAAGCACATATCTGAAAAGTGCTTTACTCTCACCTTCTTATGCCAATCGTTCTGTTTCATTTGAACTTCTTATCTCCGATGACAAGGAAACAAAAGTTCATCTTGATTTCTCCATAAAAGGAAAACAGCTTGGCTCAACGGATGTCTTTGCCCATTTTGGACGAGCAACCGGATCTTTTTCTTTTATGGATGTGGATATAACAGACAATATCTGCTGGTCTCCTGACAATCCTGTACTTATCGATGTTACATGTACAGTATATGGATTATGCAAAGATGAAGTTGTCCTTTATTTTGGACTACGTGATATCAGTTGCAAAAACGGGCAGATCTATATCAACAGAGAACGAGTATTCCTGAAACTTGTCCTGGATCAAGGAATCTGGGAAGAAAGCCTTTTAACGCCACCTTCCCTCGAAGCACTGCGCAAAGATATTGATATTGCAAGATCCATTGGTTTCAATGGAGCAAGAAAGCATCAAAAAATTGAATCTCCGGCGTATTACACAATGTGCGACGAATCGGGGTTCCTTGTCTGGGAAGAACTCCCATCTGATTACTGCTATTCCTTATTCTCAATCAGACAGAGTGCTTTTGAGATGGATGAGATTATCAGAAGGGATTATAACCATCCTTCTGTTATGGCATGGGTTCCTCTTAATGAAAGCTGGGGGACCGGATCCATCCTGTTTGACAAACAACAACAGGAATTTGCCAGAATGCTGCTGCATTACATCAAAGCAATTGATAAGACACGCCTTGTCAGTATGAATGATGGATGGGAAATGGGAAACGAAACTGATATTGTCGGAGTTCATGATTACAGGTTCTCAAGTCATAACAGTGAGAAATATGACAATCTGGATTGGCTCATTGATGATAATCGCACAGATGCAAAGCAGATATTTTTTAACAATGAGCGCTATCAGGGCCAACCAGTGATTCTGTCAGAATTCGGTGGCATTGCTTTTGCTGATGAAAATCAATTCACATGGGGATACTTTGGTAAGATTTCATCTGAAGATGAATTTGTTAAACGCATAAAAACTGCCGTAGCCTCCCTTAAGAATTCAAAACTTGCAGGTTACTGCTACACGCAGCTCACTGATGCTTTTCAAGAAACAAATGGTCTTGTTGATATGAAAAGGAAAGAAAAAATATCTCTTTCGACTCTGCAATCAATATTTGAAGAATGATCGGTTTATCTTTCCTGGTCTTGGATTGAAGGCTTAATCCAAGACCATCACATCTGCTTGAATTCCAGATGAATGTGTGGTCAAATTTCCTTATCGGAGAAAAACCTATGAGCAAATTTCTAGAACTGAATACAAGAGATACAGCACCTCTCCTTGCTGCGGCAAAAGCGCTATCCAGTCCTGTCAGACTCGAAATTCTCCATTTTATTGATCACAAAAGTGCTGGAATCGGAGAAATAGCCTCAGCACTTGGAATTCCGCAATCTACTTGTGCCGTACATATAAACTGCCTTGAAAATGCTAATCTGATAACAGTAGAGACAGCCCCTGGAAGTCACGGAATAAAAAAGATCTGTTCCAGAAAAAAGGATTCAATAAGTATAAAACTCACAACACCTGATAATAATCTTGATTTTTCAACATCGATATCGATGCCCGTTGGTGCATTCACAGACAGTGAAATATATCCTACATGCGGAATGTGTTCATCCGAAGGAATATTAAAATGCGAGGATTGTCCATCCGAATTCTATGATCCGGAGAGGTTTTCTGCTCAGCTCCTTTGGTCCTCAGCAGGTTATGTAGAATATAGGTTTCCTCTCACAGAACAATATGTCGGCATTGTTCCCAAGCATCTTATCTTCTCCTTTGAGGCCTGTTCTGAAGCTCCCAATTACAATGAAAGCTGGAAAAGCGATATAACAGTATGGATAAACAATATTGAAGCCCTTACATTAAGGTCTCTGGGTGATTATGGAGCACGAAAGGGACGATTATCTCCTTCCTGGTGGAACATAGGTGCAACCCAATATGGCCTGCTCTATACAATAGACATCACAGATGAAGGAACATTCTTAAATAAAGAAAAGAAAAATGAGCGTACAATAGCTGATTATGGAATAGAGTCAAGAAAAGCAGACATCATAATAAGAATAGGAAATAAAGATGATGCCCAATTCCGTGGAGGCTTTAATATTTTCGGAAAGGGTTTTGGGGATTTCGAACAGGATTTAATACTGACATTGATATACAAAAATCTGAATGGACAGAACTGACTATCTTCGAACGATGCATGGCACTACAAACAAAAAGGTTTTTCACACCCATTCAAGGAAATAATACATTCATAATCAGTTATGGGTGAATTTACCCTTCATGTCCTTCGAAACCCCGTCATCTGAAATTTGCCATAGGGAGAAGCTCTGTCAGAAGGATAATACAACAAAGCATGTTCCATGCAGAAAGATCTACGTTGAAGAATCCATAAACCTATGGAATAATTTACTCAATAGATTGAGATAATTATCTCAATGCTTTGATATAAATGAGAAAGAGGCAAACATGGAGAGAATAAGATACACTGCGATGCTCAGGAGTCGGCTCAGAGAGAAAAACCGGTTCATACAGGTCATCGCAGGTCCGAGACAGGTCGGCAAAAGCACAATAATCGCTGATGTCCTTTCAACGCTGGAGATTCCATATGTCTCTGAAAGCGCTGATGACATCACTGTCTCGAGAGATGCATGGCTAAAAGGCATATGGGACAGAGCCAGGGTTCTCGCAAAGCAGCATGGTGAAGCACTAGTCGTTGTTGATGAGATACAGAAGATTGTAAACTGGAGTGAAACCGTGAAGAAACTGTGGGATGAAGACAAGAAGACAGGAGCTAACGTAAAGGTCATCCTGTCTGGCTCATCCCGGCTCCTTTTGATGAAGGGGCTCTCTGAATCACTCCAAGGGAGGTTCGAACTAATTCCCGTCCCCCATTGGTCCTATGGCGAGATGAAGGATGTATTCGGGTTCTCTCTGGATGAATTCATATATTTCGGTTCATATCCCGGGCCAGTGGATCTCATACAGGACGAAAAGAGATGGAAAGCATACATACGCGATTCAATCATGGAGCCTAGTATCACAAGGGATATCATTATGCTTACCCCGATCCAGAAACCTGTGCTCCTGAGGCAGCTCATGGAACTTGGCTCGTATTATTCTGGACAGATCCTGCCATTCGAGCATATGCTCGGACAGCTGTCAGATGCGGGAAATACGACGACGCTAGCACACTATCTTGATTTGCTTAGGCAGAGTGGCCTTCTTGCGGGACTACAGAAATATTCGGGAAGCGAAGTCCGTAAACGCGCCTCCAGCCCGAAGCTCCAGGTCTTCAACAATGCGCTCCTGTCATCACGGCATCCAATGGATTTTGCCAAAGCGAAGGAGAATGACACCTTCTGGGGTCACCTTGTAGAATCTGCAGTGGGAACACATCTGATCAACTCAGTGACGGGAGAAGATGTCAGTCTCGGCTACTGGAGGGAAAAGCAAAATGAGGTGGATTTCGTTCTGTACAATGAATATTCCACAGTCGCATTCGAAGTGAAAAGTGGCAGCAGGACTCATGGAATAGGCATGGATGCTTTCCTGAAAAGATATCCGGGCAGTAAGGTGTTTGCCGTATCTGTGAACAATGCGGATTCTGCATCCATTCCATTGGAAGAGTTCCTTCTTGCAAATCCCTTGTCATATCTGGATTAGCTTCATTCCACAATCTGATTTTCATCCACAAAGGATATCGCCCCCTGTGGATAGACTTGTATCAAGGATTCCGCTAGTACTTTCCATCTTCGGTTTTCCCTCTGCCCCATCCATGTATCACAGAACCAGCCAGCCTTGGAGAACTGGCTTCCATCTAAATTTTCCAGCAGGACAGGAGATAGAAGCATACGATTTTGATGCCTTCTCCAGAACTCAGAACATCAGGCAGTGACAGAATCCCCTTCTGCATAGTCCCAGGCAATCCCTTGGATTTTTTCTTCAAGCGGCAATGCGGTCATCACCGGCATCTTCTCATGCAGAATCGGAAAATGATAACGAGAGAGTTGTATATCAAACGTAAGGATAACGAGAGAGTTGTCGATTTCAGAGTCAAAAATAAACCCTTCCCGTTCCCCAAACCCGCGATTATAACGAGAAGGGCTACATCATAACGAGAAGAGTTGTCAATCGACAAGTCTTAAAGATAAATTTTTTGGAGCCGACGAGACTCGAACTCGCCACTTTCAGATTGCGAACCTGACGCTCTACCAGATGAGCTACGGCCCCATTTATGCATCGGAATATACCAGCAATGCATTAGAAATGCAATTGTTGCTCCGATGCAGATAATCAGAAGTGCCAGCCGAATGCAAGCGATGGAAGAGGTATCGTAATTGACCATCCCTTGCCATAATTCTCGTTGAGCGCTCCCATATTGAGAAGAACACCTGTACCCACTCTGATGAACATATCCGGAGTGATGTTGAAATCAAAATCGGCAGTAAGGAAATAGTTAAGTGCAGCGGGATCCTTTATGACTACAGTAGCGCCTGCTCCAAGAATGAAGTCACAGCTTGAACTTATGTCTGTCTGGTATGCATACCCGACACTCAAGGCTATATCATTCTTCGTAAGCATAAGCCCGACAAGCATTCCATGGCCTCTGTCAAAGTCCATATCAAGCTCTGCATCAACAGTGAAATCAAACTGTGTACTGTTATCGGAAATCTCAATATTTCCATTTGACTGCCCGCCAAGTGCAAGCTTCATATCAACACTTGCGAAAACAGCACCGGCAGAAATAAGAGCAACAATCAGTACAGCTGCAATCTTTTTCATATCACACCTCCGCCGAGAGAAAAACTCTCTCTGCATTTTTATACCACATCTTATCGAGAACTGAAGGTTTCATTCCATTCTTTTCCAGCTCATCATGCAAAAGACAGAATCCGGAAGGAGACGGAATCTCCAGTTTTCCTCCGATACCATCAAAATCAGTCCCTATCGCGAGGATATCCTCTCCCGCTGTCTTATACACATGAAGCGTATGCCGGACCATATCCTCTATACGGCTTTCAGCATCCTCCTCACACAGAGCAGTCTCCTCATGCAGAAATGCCGGACAGAGATTGAGGCCTGCAACCCCTCCGCACTCTGCAATGGCAACAAGCATTTCATCAGAAAGATTTCTTGTAACCGGTGTTACAGCCCTCGAATCTGAATGTGTTGCAACAAATGGAGCTTTCGAATGCTTCACGACATCCCAGAAACCGCCATCACTGAGATGGGAAACATCGATTATGATTCCAAGCCGGTTACACTCCTCCACAGCTTCAAGCCCCTTTGCCTTGAGACCTTTGCTCATTACAGCCGGATCGGATGAATTCGGAAAGCCAAGCTCATTCTCCCAGTTCCATGTCAAACCGAAGATTTTCACTCCCCAGTCCTTCAGGGTGGCAAGACGCGAGATATCTCCTTCAATGGCTCCACCTTCCTCAGTTGTGAGGATAGCATGAACGGTATCATCTTCCAGATCATTCACGCTCCGCATCTGGGCAATCGCAGCATCTGCTATCTCTTTTCTGAAAGTCTCATACAGCTCTGAAAGAATCTCCCATGAGGATAGATGTCTTTTATCCTCCGGGACATAGTCATGCATTGGCGTGAACAGAGCAAAGCACTGCCCTTTCACGTGTCCACTGGCAAGCTTCACGGCATCTATACTCAGATTATTCTCAGCAAGATGCTCCCTTCCTCCGCTTTTCCATATCGACCAGATGGTGTCGCAATGAAGATCTATCATCGTTTCTTCCCCAGAAGAAGACCTAATGATTCCATCCGGAAGGGAATTCTCCTGTCTGGATACCCATCTGCTGCATAATAGCAGTACCAGGTATCCTCATTCTCCTTGTATTTCAGATCGCATGACGTTATATATCCCGAAGACCACCCCTCTTGCGGAGTTGAATGCATGATACCAATATCAGAAAAAGAAAGACCATCCTCGCTTGCTGAAAGGATCATCACAGATTCTGAACGTCTTCTATCCTCATTGTAGAAACGAGGACAGCAGATTGCGGCAACGGCATCTGAACAAGGAAGGATCCTGACTGAACCAATTGCAAGATTCCTGTACTCCCCTTCAGGATCAGGCTCCATCACCGGGGTATCTGAGATATCATACGGTCCTTCTATATAATATGATTCAGCAGCCATCAGCCTCGCAGGTGTACGTTCCCTGCTGTCATACATTCTCGCTTCTCCGGCTCCGAAATAAAGCCTGTAGCGGCCAGCCCATTGAATGAGCTGAGGTCTGGTCACCCAGCGCCGGCCTCCACGCCATGAAGACAAAGGGACATCTGCGCTGTCGAGTATTTTCCTGGGTTCCGACCAGAGCGCAAGATCCGAGGAACTCGAAAGCATGATTCTTGAGGAATCGGAAGACTCATCACGAGACCTGGACAGCCGGGAATGCGTCTCGAAAAGCATATAGTAGACACTCCCTTCCTTATATATGAAAGGAGAGCTGCCCTGAAGGAAAACGATATGCTCTCTTTTCCACTCCAGACCGGATGTGGATGTGTAATGTTCCACACCCTTCCAGGTATGGGCAAACAGATGCCAGAGGGCATCAGGTGACTCATCCGGCAGAAGGAATGACGGATCTGAAAGTCTTGGCGTTATGTATGGATTGCCGGTGGCTATCGGTTCATCATTGAATGAGTACCAGTAAAGATTATCCAGCGAGTGGACAGGAACAAAGCGCAATGCTTATTCTCCTCTCGGCCTTCTGTTCTTCTTTGGAGTGAAGATAGGATCGAGCTTATCCTCAAGATTGTACTTGTTTGAAACCCATCTGATCAGTCTTGAATAGACAAAGAATGACAGGAAAACAGAACCTGCAAACCATAGAAGCGGAAGAACGAAACTCATTGCCGCTATTTCCATAACAGAAGGTATCAGTGTCGGAATGAGTCCGAAAAGAATAAGGAAAAGCAGAATGAAGAACACTGCAAGCAGAATGAGATTCAGGATAGTGGCCAGAATCATGAAAACAATGGTTTTACCTTTCTTGTTCAAGGTGTTTTTTCCTCCTATCATCAGCTATCACGGCTATTGCAAGGATTATCACGGAAATGACAACCGAAGCATCCGCAATATTATATGTCGGGAATCGTTCCATACCGAACCAGCCATAATTATTGGTACTGATCCAGTCAACGACTCTTAGAGAACGGAAGATACGGTCAATAAGGTTTCCGACTCCTCCTCCTATTATACCAGCCATGCACCATCTCTCTGCAGCAGTGAACTCCTTCACGCATCTTGCCCCTGCAACTCCATAAGAAAGAAGCACCATCAGGACAGCAGGCAGACCTATGAAGAAAATATACTTCACAACTACAGGAAGACCGGAACCGAGAGAGAATGCGACAGCATCGTTACGGACATGGCAGATCCAGAGAAAATCGCCCAGAAGGCGGATGCCTATTGTCCCTTCAGGTATGAAATGGACAACAAGCGCCTTTGAAATCTGGTCAAGGGCAATAATCAGAAACGAAAGAATGAACGGAAGATATCTTCTCTCTTTCAAAGTCCTGTCTCCGCATCTATGAAGAAGGACTCAACTCCCATCTCCTTCTCCGTAAGCCGCATCAGGGCTTTCACTCCGAAAACCTCGCTCCTGTAATGACCACCGGCAAGAAGATTCATGCCATTTTCCTTGACAGTATGGAAAACCTCATGCGGAGCTGTTCCTGTAATGAACAGATCAAGACCATCTCTGATAGCCTGATCAACATCATCACCTGCGCCTCCGGAAATTATCCCCACGCTCTCAATCATGTCACAGCCGAATTTTATGACTTCCATGCCATTCTCTTCCGAAAAACCAAGAAGCCTTGCTATCTCTGGAATCGTCATAGGGAAAGGAAGCTTCCCTTTGAAGCCTATTTTTATACCTTTGTAATCTCCGAACGGATCGAATTCCTTCATGCCTAGCGTGAGCGCCATCTGTGCATTGTTCCCATACATCGGATGAGCATCCAGCGGAAGATGTGCGGCAAACAGCGTAAGTCCGCTGTCAATGGCTCTCTTCACCCTTCTGTAATGCGGCCCTGTGATTGCTATAGGAGAACCCCAGAAAAGTCCATGATGCACGACAAGGATGTCAGCGCCGCATTCTGCTGCTTCATTGATAGTGTCAAAAGAGGCATCTACTGCGAATGCAGCTTTTTTGAGTTCTCTGTCAGGCGCTCCAATCTGCACACCATTGAGGGAGTAATCAAAAGGGAAAGAATCTATCATAAGCCTCTTTGAGAGGTCTTCCGTGTATTCTTTTACAAACATATGGAAAGTATAATCCGTTTATATGGAGAGCATCCACTCAATACAACCTTCTCTTTATTTGCTATAATCCGATTAATGATCAGGGAACTTACCACCGAAGAGCTGAAACTCAGTTCTCCTTCATCGGATTTCGAGCATCTGGATGCAGGAGAGGAAATCACGGGACAGGAAAAAGCCATAAGCCTTCTTCGCCTGGGCCTGTCAATAGACCGTGTCGGCTACAACATATATCTTTCCGGAAACGATGGCTCAGGGCGCCTCACAGCTGTAATGCAAGAGATCGAGAAGCTTCCAGAGAAACCGGAAATGATAATGGATGCCGCCTATGTGTGGTCAAAGGATGAAAATATCAGAATCCTTGTTTTCCCTAAGGGAAAGGCAAATCTTTTCCAGAAGGACCTGCTTTCTTTCGGAAGGGGTGATCTGGACAGAGATGAAATGAATGCAAGATGGCCTGAGCATCATATCCAGGATTTCATATCATCCCTTCCTCCATTTGAAAAAGAATGGGATGCATACAGGATCAACATAATCCTTGACCATGGAAACACCACAAAAAGAGTGATGATAATCGAGACTCACCCCTCACTGGAGTCGCTCTTCGGACATGCTGAAAAAGGAAAGGACGCTCATCTTTCCATCAGCATAGGCTCCTATCAGAGAGCTGCCGGAGGCTTTCTCATCATGAATGCCGAAGAGGTCATGGAAGAAGAGAATCTCTGGAAGACGCTGCGTCGCTATCTTGAGATGACACAGCGTTCCCTTTCCGCCTCTTCCGTACCTGGAGAGATGATAGGATCCGTCAGGCCTCAGCCGATTCCCCTCCTCACAAAAATCATACTCATAGGAACGGAGGAGACATATAACAAGCTGATTGAGAAAGATGACAAGTTCATCCGTTATTTCCGCATTTCTCCGGAATTCGATTACACGATGCCGAGAACGGAGAAGAATATGGAGGGAACCGTACGCTATCTCAAAGCTGCGGGAAAGGATTTCCTTGAAGCAGACAGCAGTGCGTATTCAGAAATCCTCCGCTACTCATCCTGGCTGGCAGAAGACCGTGGGAAACTCACCACAGAGCTCTCTCTTCTCGGGGACCTTCTGGAGGAAGCAAACCTCACAGCAATAAGCAACGGACACAAGAAGATATCCGGCAGCGATGTGGAAGATGCACTTTATAAACGGGACTGGCATGCATCGCTTGCAGAAGAAAACATCAATGAGGATATAAGAAACGGGAATATGGTCATATCCCTTTCCGGATCAAAGGTCGGTATCGTCAACGGGCTTGCTGTCATGGACAGAGGTGTCTCCTCTTTCGGCACCCCTGCAGTCATATCGGCAACGGTTGCACCGGGAAATGAAGGGATAGTGAACATTGAGCATGAGGCGGGACTTTCCGGAGGCATTCATGACAAGGGGCTGCTTATCCTTGAGGGCTATCTCAGGCACAGATACGCCCAGACATTTCCTCTCTCGCTCTATGCAGGCATCTGCTTCGAACAAAGCTATGCGGAAGTCGATGGGGACAGTGCATCGCTTGGAGAGCTCTACGCCCTGCTTTCCGCGATTGCAGAAATTCCTCTCCGGCAGGATATAGCGGTAACAGGTTCAGTAAGCCAGATGGGTGCACTGCAGGTGGTCGGAGGCATCAATGAGAAAATCCAGGGCTTTTTCAATGCATGTCTCACATCAGGACTCACCGGAACCCATGGAGTGATACTACCAAAGCAGAACACATCATCCCTAATACTTCCCAGAACCATAGAGAAAGCAATGGATGAGGGGAAATTCCATATCTGGGCGATATCAGAGGTGGATGAGGGCATAGAACTGCTTACAGGAATGAAAAGCGGACGGAGGGACAGAAAAGGTGCTTTTCCCGTCTCCTCATTCAACAGACGCGTGGAAGACGGACTGCGCAACCTCTGCAGATACAGTCAGGAAAAAGGCTGATCATCAATATAGAAGAGTTATCTTTTACAAGCCTCCATCCACTTGTAAAGGAGAATGGCAGCGGCAGAGGCAACGTTGATCGAGCCTTTTGCGCCGAACTGCGGAATTGTGACAATGCCACCGCTGCTTTCTGCTCTCTCCCTCGCCTCTTTTGTGATTCCGGTCTCTTCCGATCCTATTATGCACACACCACTTTCGGGAAACTGGAAATCCCTTATATCCGTGCCACCGGTCTCAAGAGCAAAGACAACGGTTTCCGCCTCTATGCTGTCCAGTTCTCCTTCCCTCCAGCCAATTGCATTCACGGTTCCTCTGGAAGTTCTTTCTGCCCGGTGGTGATCAGGGGATGCCGTGCCGGGGGCAAGGATGATCCTGTCTACGCAGAACGCCTCTGCATTGCGGAAAATCGCACCGACATTGTACGGAGAGCGCAGATGATCAAGAAAGAGCGAATGTCCAAGGACCTGCCTCTTCGACCAGTCTATCTCCCCTTCCTCATTACGTTTGTCCCAGTCAGATGGGGAATCACCAAGAATGGCAAGGACATTGTAGTAAATATCCTCGTACCCGACCCCTCGTCCCTTTTTGAAGAAAGACCGCAGCTTCTCTCCGCTTTCTTCGCTGACAAGATCTGACGAAAGGATTATCTCAAGCACCGATTCAAGGTACTCTTCCTCCATTTCCTCTATATTTGCCTCATGGAAGACATCGGCAGCCTTCCTGAGCTGTACCCTAGGCTTCAGGCTCCGGATCTTCTTCAGTGTTATCATCATTGGCCTCCGGGACCACAAGTACTGCGAACTCCCCCTTTATCCTGTCCTTTGCCTTGAGGACAGAAATAACCTCATCAGGGCAACCTGTTATTATCTCCTCATACGCTTTTGTAAGTTCCCTGCCAAGAATGATGCGGCAGGAGGAAGATACCGCTTTCACATCCTCTAGCGTTTTCAGGATGCGGAACGGAGATTCATAAATGATAAATGCATTGCCCTGCGAGAAGAGGGCTTCAAGGCGGGATGTACGCCTGCCTTTCTTCGGAGAAAGGAAACCTTCGAACGTAAAGCTTTTTCCTATATTCCCGGCAACGGAAACGAGAGCAACAGAGGCAGAAGCACCCGGAACAGGAATCACTCTGTGCTTTCCATCCTTTCTGACAGCCTCAACAAGCCGAGCACCGGGATCGGAAACTCCGGGAGTTCCCGCATCAGAGCAATATGCTATATTCATGCCTCCATCAAGAAGCTCAAGAATACCCTTCGCACTCTCACTTTCATTATGGGCATGGCAGGCAATAAGCCTCTTTTTTATCCCATAATGCGACAAAAGCTGCATCGTATGCCGTGTATCTTCACATGCAATGACATCGACAGAGCCAAGAATCCTCACTGCCCTGTATGTCATGTCTTCAAGATTCCCTATGGGAGTCGCAACCATGTATAGGTCCATATTGCGATTCTACCTGACGTGAACAACGGTTGCAAGAAAACAGAAGATATAAAGCTTAAGGTTATTTTTACCAATATAAGGTTAATTTGACCATAAAAACAGGAGATTAAGGAAACAATAAGGAATTGGCACGCTTGTTGCATTACAGGAAGTAAGGAGAAATCAAAATGAATGCATTTAAAAGACTTGGAGATATAATCTCAGCAAACATCAACAGCGCACTCGAGAAAGCAGAGAATCCGGAGAAGATGATAGACCTCTCGATAAGAAAGCTTGAGGATACAAGAACGGAGCTGAGAAAAACAATCGCCGAAAAAAGCGCAGAGCGGAACAGCTATGAAAGGAAAAGCCAGGACGAAAGAGAAGCCGCCATGCGCTGGGAGAAGAGAGCACGCCTTGCAATCTCAAGAGGAAAGGATGAAATGGCAAAGGAAGCTGTGGAGGCAGAGCTCGATATGAAGAGAGCAGCAGAGAGCGATAAAGAAACAGCCGCATCCCTTTCCTCTGTGATTTCCTCGCTAAGCGAAACACTGTCAAAGGTTGAAAGCAAGATGGAAGAGATGAAGGCAAAATCCGCAGAACTCAAGGCAAGAGCAAAAGGGGCACGTGAACGGATCAGGGCAAACGAGACCATGGAAAAAGCCTCCGGTGCAAAATGGAGTGCAAGATTCGAAGAACTCAGCACACGTATCGAGAAGTGGGAAAGAGAGGCTGAGCTCTCAGGCAATACCATAAAAACAGAACCGGACTTTGAATCGCTCGAGCGCGATGAGGAAATCGAGAAGGAGATAACAAGGATCAAAGAGGAGATGAGAGACAATGCATGATTACGAATACAGGAAGAAGCTGCAGAGAGTACC
Source organism: uncultured Spirochaetales bacterium (assembly GCA_949287505.1). GTDB lineage: Bacteria > Spirochaetota > Spirochaetia > Sphaerochaetales > Sphaerochaetaceae > Ornithospirochaeta. The sequence continues at coordinate 20,226 of CASEGX010000119.1, forward strand.
TAACGGGCTTGTATTCGGCGTTGCAGAGGGAATTGCACGCTATCTGACGCTTCCGGTATGGTTCATCAGGGGAATATGGATCATCGCAGCTCTTGCCACCGGGATATTCCCTGTCCTTACTGTCTATCTCCTGATGGCCATCATTCTTCCTTCAGGGCCGCAGTGATACGATCAGAAAGCTTACGGTAAACCCCTCGGAACTGGTCGTATGTGATACCGAGTTTTTCCGCAGCTCTCCGCTGATTGCCACCGCTCTCACGGAGAGCTTTGCTTAAGAAGAAGACATCAGCCTCGTTATGAAAGAGAGGATAATCATCAAGGGAAAAAGAATGGAAAGGATCAGCACTCTCTTCTCGATCAGGCACTGCGAACGGATTCACGAACGGATTGAATTCCACATCATCGATTTCCTGGCTCCGGCTTCTGTATACAGCACGCTCAACTGTATTCTTCAGCTCTCTTATATTCCCGGGCCATGAATAGCTCCTGAGCTTTCTCTCAGCCTCCTGCGAGAAGTATGGAATGTACTCAAGCTGGCACTCCGTTGCCATCCTTGCAGCAAAATGATTTGCAAGAAGCATTATGTCACCACCACGCTCACGCAGAGGAGGAAGGAAAAGGACCTCAAAGGACAGACGGTCAAGAAGGTCTTCCTTGAATCTGCCTTCCCTTGCAAGCTCGGGAAGATCTGCATTCGTCGCACACACTATCCTGACATCGGCCTTTCTTGTTTCCGAGGACCCGACACGCTCATATGTTCCATATTCAACGGTTCTCAGGATTTTCTCCTGAACACGCAAAGGAACCAGACCTATCTCATCAAGGAACAAAGTGCCGCCCTCAGCCTCTTCAAACCTTCCCTTTCTCGTACCACGGGCTCCCGTGAAAGCCCCGCTTTCATAGCCAAAGAGCTCTGTTTCTATAAGGGTCTCCGGAAGGGAGGCAAGATTCACGGTAACAAGCGGACCCTGCCAGCGCTTGGAGAGATAATGAAGTCTCCTTGCAGCAAGCTCCTTTCCGCTGCCGCGCTCACCTACGAAGATCACAGGTCTGTCAACCTTTGCGGCCCTAGACACGGATTCTATGAAATCGAGATAGACCTCACTCTCTCCGAGGCCTTCCCGGATATTATCTCTTCCCATATGGTCGATTATACCAATATATGGTCAGAAACACCACAAAACACAAAAGGCATATACAGATTACTGCTTTTGGCATAATCTTTGCATAAGAGAAGCAGGAGTGATTATGAATATATTCTCGAGATTCATAGATATCATCAACGCAAACATGAATGCGATGCTGGACAAAGCGGAAGATCCGGAGAAAATGCTCAGGATGATGATCCAGGAAATGGAGGATACGCTCATCGATATCAAAAGTTCCTGCGCAGCCTCAATGGCAGAAGGGGCAAAGCTCGAACGCTCTGCAAAAGAAGCGGAAGAAGCTGCTGAACGCTGGGAAAAGCGAGCTGTTCTGGCCGTATCGAAGGGGCGTGAGGATCTTGCAAGAGAAGCCCTTGGAGAGAAAATCCAGTCAAAGAAAGAACTTGAAAGACTTGGAAAGCTCCTCGAGGAGAACAGAAATACAATAACCGAGGCCCGCAAGAACATCTCCGCACTTGAAGACAAGCTCTCGGAATCAAAGGCAAGGCTGAGGATAATCAAGGAAAGAGCAGAAAGAGCAAGGAACGAGAGGATGGCCAGAGAATCTATACGCAAGGCAACGGAAGCCCGTTTCAGCGACATAGAAC
>CASEGX010000120.1 GCA_949287505.1 uncultured Spirochaetales bacterium
AGTGAATCATGGGAGCCATGACAGCTCCCATGCAATGGTTCAGTTCTTACATCTGAGGTTATCCCAGAAGATGACGTTGTTGACGTTGACCTCGAAGCCCTCAACCTTGTCCGACATCGTCCAGATGTTATACCTGTCGTTGGTGAAGACCGCTGCCGGATCATCGATGTAGATTATCTGCTCAGCCTGTCTGTAAAGCTCAAGCCTCTTCTCCTCATCGAGTTCGACCATGGCCTCTGCAAGAAGTCTGTCAACCTCGGCGTTGGAATACCAGCCGTAGTTATTGTTGTTGTTTCCGTCCGGTGATGTCGTCCAGATTCTTCTGAGTCCTTCATCACAGTCCGCAGTTCCTGCACCATATCCCATGAAGAACATTGCCCATGGGAAGTCCTCTCCAGGATATGTCCTGTTACCCATTGCGGAGTTGAATGTTGCGTTATCGACAGTCTCGATAGTTGCATTGATTCCAACCTCAGCAAGCATTGCGACAATCATCTCACACGTCTCTGTGGACTTGTTGTAGTTAGGATAGAGCATGATGGACATATCGAAGCCATCAGGGTATCCGGCCTCGGCAAGGAGTGCCTTTGACTTCTCGAGGTCCTGAGGAATGACTCCAAAGTCATAGTATCCCCATACATTCGGGTTCACAGGTGCCGTGGCAGCCTTCTCCCCGATGTCGGAATAGAGGACATCGACAATGAGCTGCTTATCGATTGCATAGACAATAGCCTGGCGCACGCGTGTGTCCTTGAGATACTCATTTGCACAATTGAACTGGAGTCCGTGTGCTCCGATTCCCTCATATGTCTTGACCTGGATGCCCGGGGTCTCCTGAAGACGCGGGATCTCTGAAGAGTTTACTGTCGAGATATCTACCTGTCCTGTCTCAAGTGCGACAAGTCTGGCATTTGCATCTGTTACGATGAGGATATCAATCTTCTTTGTAGGAACCTCGCCTCTGAAGTAATCAGGGAATGATTCAAGAACCATCTCCTGATCTCTGTCCCAGTATGCAAGTCTGTACGGACCTGTTCCGTTCACTGACTCTGCTGTGAGTCCGAGATCCATTCCATATTTCTCGATGTAGTCTGCATCAAGGATGAGGTTGGATCTGTGTGTCAGGTTTGCAAGAAGGCTGGCCACCGGGCCCGGAGTAACGATACATACAGTGTAGTCATCGACTGCATATACGTCCTCGATATATCCCCTTGCAAGGGAGCTGTAACGCACTGCTGTATTATTCAGAAGCCTGTCATAGGATGCGACTACATCTGCAGATGTGAGCTCCTTTCCGTTGTGGAACTTCACGCCATGGCGGAGGTTGAATGTCCATGTGACTCCATCCTCTCCGACAGACCAGCTCTCTGCAAGATCTCCCTCGATGCTTCCGTCAAGAGCTCTTCTTACAAGCTGTGAGTAGACAGCCCTGAGATAGACATCGTTCGTGTTGTTCATCTGACCATCCATGTAGTTCTGGTCAGAAGCAGTTGCGATTGTGATTGTGTCCTTGTACTCTGGCAGTGGTGCTGCACTCTCTTCCGCTTCGGAAGAACCACCGGCGAATACGGACGCTGCAGCAAAAGCCGCAATCAGCATTACAGATAGGAATCTCTTCATCTCTCCTCCTTCCTTTCTTTGTTTTATTTACAGTTTTTCTGCAAAATAACAGGCCGCAAAATGACCTGGCGAGATCTCTCTGAGCTCGGGCGCTTTCTTCGAGCACTCATCGGTTGCGAACGGACAGCGTGTATGGAAACAGCAACCTACCGGTGGATGACGCGGAGAAGGGACATCGCCCTGAATCTCTGCCTTCATCGTGTTTATTGTCGGATCCGGTACAGGAATAGCACTCAGAAGTGCCTTTGTGTACGGATGGAGCGGATTATCGAAAAGCTCATCCTTGGCTGTTATCTCAACGATATGTCCAAGATACATGACTGCGATTCTGTCGCAGAGATGATGAACGACACTGAGATTGTGGGAAATGAAGATGTATGTGAGTCCCCTCTTCTCCTTCAGTTCCTTCATCAGGTTGAGTATCTGGGCCTGTATCGACACATCAAGAGCAGATACCGGCTCATCACATATGATGAGTTCCGGCCTGAGTGTCAGAGAGCGTGCAATACCGATTCTCTGTCTCTGCCCTCCTGAGAACTCATGGGGATAGCGCGTATACTGTTCGCTGTTGAGACCTACTTCAGCCATAAGACGCCTTACGGTCTCTTCCCTCTCTGCCGGTGTCCCGATCTTGTGCTCATCAAGAGGCTCTTTTATACATGCACCGACTGTGAAGCGAGGATCAAGGGAAGAATACGGATCCTGGAATATGATCTGTATCTTCCTGGCCATATCCTTGCTGTGGCGGTTCTTTTCACCGAGAATCGACTCTCCATGAAGCTTTATATCACCAGAGGTTGGCCTGACCAGGCCTACAATTGCATGTCCTGTCGTTGATTTTCCGCATCCGGATTCGCCGACTATTCCGAATGCCTCCTTCTTATATACATTGAACGATATACCATCAACGGCTTTTACATATTCCTTTTTCGAGAAGATTGTGGAACCTTTTACCGGATAATATACCTTGAGATTATTTACTTCGAGAAGAACTTCTTTGTTTTCCATCATTCAGCCTCTTTCGCATATTTCCAGCATCTGACTTTCCTTCCATCCTCAAGTGTGACAAGAGGAGGAGCCTTCTTTGCACAGATTTCCATGCAATCCTCACATCGCGGAGAGAAACGGCATCCCTCAGGATAATCCTTAGGACTAGGGATACTGCCCTTGATTGAGAAAAGCGTATCCTTCTTATCCGTCGGACTTGGAATCGAGCGCAGCAGCCCTGAAGTGTATGGATGGAGCGGCTGTTTGAATATGCTGTTCACATCGGCATACTCAACGGCAAGACCGGCATACATGACCATTACCCTCTTCGCTATCTGGGCAACGACACCCAGGTCATGAGTTATGAGGATGATTGATGTATGGTTCTCCATCTGAAGATCCTTCAGAAGGTGCATGATCTGCGCCTGTATGGTAACATCCAGCGCCGTCGTAGGCTCATCTGCGATGAGTATGTCCGGATTGCAGGCAAGTGCCATGGCAATCATGACACGCTGTCTCATACCACCGGAGAGCTGATGAGGATACTCATCTATCACCAATTCCGGTGAAGGTATCCTTACCTTCTTCAGCATCTCGATGGCCTTTTCCCTTGCCTGTTTCTTATCCAGTCCCTGATGCATGTGCAGTATATCGCAGATCTGGTACCCGATCGTGAAGACAGGATTGAGCGATGTAAGAGGTTCCTGGAATATCATGGATATATGATTTCCGCGGATCTTCCTCATCTCTTTCTCGCTCTTTTTAAGCAGGTCCTCTCCCTTGAAGATGATTTCACCATCAATGATCTTTCCAGGAGGCGTTGCGACAATCTGGAGAATCGAGAGTGACGTGACACTCTTGCCGCATCCAGACTCTCCTACGATAGCAAGAGTCTCATCGGGCATGAGGTTGAAATCGAGACCATCAACAGCGGGAACGACTCCTTCCTCAGTATAGAAATATGTCTTGAGGTTTCTAACCTTAAGCAATGGTTCAGCCATATCGATACTCCTTACCTGGTATTCTTGAGCTTCGGATCGAGCGCATCGCGTAGTCCGTCACCGACAAGGCTGAAGCTCATGACGACGAGTGTGATTGCGATTCCCGGGAAAATTGCTTCCCATGGATTTGATCTGAGTACATCTTTTGCCTTGTTCAGCATCGCTCCCCATTCAGGATTTGGTGGCTGTACACCAAGGCCAAGGAATGAAAGGGACGATGATGTAAGGATTGCGGTTCCCAGGTTCAGAGTCACGTTTACAATCATCTGAGAGACAGAGTTGGGAACAATATGCTTGCATATGATCTTGAAGCTGCTCTCTCCGATGACCTTTGCCGCTCCAATGTACTGGGCATCCTTATTTGTAAGAACAACGCCTCTGACCATTCGGGCTATAGACGGTATGGAGAATACGGCTATGGCGACAATCGTATTGCCGGTACCGTTACCGAGAATAGCGACAATGACGATTGCGAGAAGCAGGCCGGGGAATGCAAGAAGCACATCTATGACTCTGGATATCACGGAATCGACCCATCCACCGTAGTAACCGGCAAGAACTCCCATGATTATTCCGATAAGACATCCAGAAAGAACACCGGAGAAGCTTATATACATCGATATCCTTGCACCATACACGATTCTTGTCAGGATATCGCGTCCAAGATAGTCAGTACCGCATGGATGCTCCAAGCTCGGTCCCTGTCCGATCTCCCTCAGGTTCTGCTCAAGCGGTCCTTCTGGAAAGAAAAGAGGCCCGAAAATTGCCATGAAGAAGAAAAGTCCGAGAATCACAAGACCGATAACAGAGACCTTTCTCTTGATGAAACGTCTGAAAACAGGATTCTTCATAAAGGCCTCACTTTATCTTTACTCTCGGGTCCACGAACCCGTAGAGGATATCGACAATCGTATTTACGACAACGAATGAACAGGAAAGGATAAGAACCGTGCTCTGAATAGCAGGGTAGTCTCTTCCGTTCACACTGCTGACAAGGAATGTACCGATTCCCGGGATATTGAAGATGGTCTCAACCATAGTAGCACCGGCAAGGAGGCTTCCGAATCTAAGACCGATAGCGGTGAGTACAGGAATAAAGGCATTCTTGAAAGCATACATGGTTATTATCTTCGTTTTTGATATACCGTATGCTTTTGCAGTTCTTGTGTAGTCCTGATTGATGACATCAAGCATCGAGGATCTGGTTGTCCTTGATATCATACCGATGGCACCGAGGCCAAGGGTCACAATGGGGAGAATCGCGTGTTTCCATGTCGTCATACCAAGACTCGGCAATACCCGCAGATGCAAGCAGAAATACAGCATCAGGAGCATGGCAAGGAAGAATGACGGTACGGAGACAGCAATCATGGAAATGACCATGACTATGTTATCTCCCGCTTTATTATGGAACGTGGCGGCGATGATTCCGGCGATGACACCGAGAAGTGAACCGATAATCGTTCCACCGAAAGCAAGGATTATCGTGTACTGATACCTGTTAGCAAGCTCAGTCGCGATAGTCTTATGCGTAATAATCGAAGTTCCTAGATCCCCATGGAAGATCCCGGCTATCCAGCGCAAATACTGAACAATAAGTGGATCATTAAGACCATAGTACTCCCTCATGGCCTCAATTGTTTCTTCACTGGCGCCGGCGCCCTCCGATACCCCGTAAAGCAGGGTAATCGGATCGCCGGGGATTATTCTCACCATGAGGAATACAACAACTGACACCAAGAAAAGAGTTGGGATCAACTGTAGCAATCGTCTGAGAATATATTTCAGCATATGGCAGCTATCACACTCATCTCTAATAGATATCCGCCATCGATTTTGGATTCGATGCAGACTCTAGCCGGGGCTCTGCCAGGTGTAGTCCAGGCATTATAAACCTCATTCATCTCCGCCTTGAGGGCCATGTCAGCGATATAGATCGTGACCATCAGAAGATGATCCTTGTCTGTACCATGAAGCTTGAAAAGCTCATCAAAACGATCAAGAAGATACTTTGTCTGCTCCTTGATTGTCGCATGCTTCTTACCATCTACATGGCCCGAGAAATATATCACACCATTATGAACAACTGCGCGTGAAAATGTCGGAGATGGGTCAATATATTTGATATCATCCATATAGTAAGGCCTCCTTATTTGATGATTCCGAGCTTCTTTGCGATAGGTATGGACTTTGTGTAACCGAAAGCACCTGGATATGCGATTTCCTGAAGTCTTGCGATTGCATCGTATGCGGCCTTGTCGTTTCCATGCATTTTCTGGAACCAGTAAAGACCGTAAAGCATTCCGCATTCCTCAAGATGGACTCTGTCAGGCCTGTTGAGGACCTTCTTTGCCATCTCTTCCTCGTTGATATAGTCCTCTGGCTTTACAATGCCCTTATAAAGCTGTACAGCTCTCTCGTATCCATAATCCATCTGAGGTGCATGTGCCTTGCTGCAATCAATGAGATCAAGGCTCTTCTTTGCCTCATCGAACTTGCCGAGCTCGCAGTATGATGTGTAGAGCCAGTGAATAAGCGGATAATGCTCATCTGGAATTGAGTAGTTGAGGCACTGCTTGAAATCATAGATAGCATTCTCATACTCCTCATGGATGTTCCATGTGGTAGCTCTGTAATACCAGTATGTCCAGTTCTGAGGATCGAGCTGGATGCAGAGTGTGAAATCTGCGACAGCCTGTCTCCACTCATTGATTGCATTATGTCTGCGGCCTCTGCCGAAGTAGTTAGGAGCATAGAAAGGAGCATATGAGATTCCTATGGAATGTGCGTCGATTGCTTCCTCGATTTTTCCTGCATTTGAGAGAGCGACACCCTTCTTGTACCATGCAAGCGGATCAGTCTCATCTTTCTTGAGCTCTGCATCAGCTTCTTCAAGTGTCGGCTGCATCATGAGGATATTCCTCATTTCAAGGTTCTTCTCTTCGTTGTAAACAAACTTCATCTGATATACCTCCAGACGGCTATAAAGCCATCTTCATTAGGCTGAGTGTAGAACAAACAAAATCAATTGTACATACTTTTACTGTATTAAACCTGCATAAATATGCATCAAAATTAATCAGTTCGCATTTTGTATCTTACGAGCAGTAAAATCATGTATTTTTCACAGATACGAAGATGAAAAAACCGGACCACAAGAGTCCGGCAAAGCATCTGGAAGCGCTCCTTATTTACATCTTCTGTAAACTTCTTCCATATCCTCCCTCTGAAGGACACGGAAATTGCCCAGAGTGCGCTTTCCATAGAATGTAGCTTTATCAAGAAGCTCGCTGAGAGCATCCTCGCTCAGTGTTATATTGATCTCGGACAGGGAGACAGGCATGCCAAGTGATGCAAAAAACTCCTTGAAAGCCTCAATCGTTTTCTCTGCAGCTTCCTTATCATCCTTGCCTTCAATGCCGAAGACATTCTTTCCAAGCTTTGCAAAGCGCGAATAATCCGTCGAGGCAACATAGCTTGCCCATGCAGGGAATACGATCGCAAGTCCTGCACCATGTGCGATGTCGAACATACCGGAAAGTTCATGCTCAAGCTGATGACATGCCCAGTCACCCTTACTGGGGTTTCCAGCAGCCATGAGCCCATTGTGGGAAAGGCTTGAAGCCCACATCACATTTGCTCTCGCATCATAATCAACCGGATTCTTATGAAGAATCTTTCCATTCTCAATTACGGACCTGATGAGAGCGAATGAAAGATCGTCCGTGAAGTCCAGCCCCGTTCCAGCATGGAAATATCTTTCAAGTGTATGCATGATGATATCCACAGTGCCACAGGATGTCTGGTAATCAGGAACAGTATATGTAAGCTCAGGATTCATGAGTGCGAACTTCACCCTGCAATAGTCACTGTTACAGCCTCTCTTGAGACCACCATCTTCATTCGTGAGAACGGAGCTGTCACTCATCTCGCTTCCGGCTGCTGCCATTGTAAGTATCACTCCAACAGGCGCAGAACCAGCGGGTACCCTCTTTCCACAGTAGAAATCCCACGGATCGCAGGCGCCGAAGACTCCGTATCCGACAGCTTTCGCCGTATCGATGACAGAACCACCGCCTACTGCAAGGATGAAATCCAGATTCTCATCTGCAAAGATTTTCACACCCTCCCGTGCCAGGCTGATTCTAGGATTCGGCTTAACGCCACCAAGTTCGTGGAAATATATACCATGTTCATTGAGAATGCTTCTTACCTTTCCAAGAAGTCCGGATTTCTCAGCAGAGTGTCCTCCATAGATGAGAAGAACCCTTTTGGCACCAAAAGCTTCCAGCTGTGTTCCGACTTCGTTCTCAGCACCTTGTCCGAAAATCACCTTGGTAGGTGCAAAATACTGACTTATCATTTCAACCTCCTGCATTCGTGCATTGAAATTGCAATTATCATATAACCTGTTGACAGTGTTCACAATATGATTATTAAAAAATATATTTTATTCCAATATCAGAATAAAATATAAATAAATTATATTAAAAACGACGTATAGATGAAATAAAGCGTGATGCGGAGAGTTCCTCATGATAGCATTACACAATGGAAGAAAGAAAAGCAAAAAGGTTCCTGACTATGCTTACAGGGATCATCGGCATGGGTGTGTTCCTGTCATTTCTCTTGGGCGTCGGATATGGAACTGATACATCCGCATTCATGAATAATTCCCTTGCAGAGTATACAGGCCTCTCATTCGGTACGGTCATGGTCATCACCAATGCCATATTCTTCATCCCCGAACTCATCTGGGGACGGAAGATGATTGGCATAGGGACAATAGCGAACATGGTCCTGATAGGCTACATATCTGACTTCTGCAGGATGCTGGAGGCAGAATACCTTCCGGCAATGATGTTCACGGCTCAGCCATACAGGACACTGACCTTTTCAATAGCACTGCTTCTTTTCCTGATCTCAGTTGCACTTTACATGAATGCGGATATGGGGCTTGCACCATTCGATTCAATACCCCAGATGGTAGCCGCATCCTCCCGCCTGCCGTTCTTCATCATACGCATGCTCTGGGATTTCATCATAATACTGATAGGTGTGGCCGCAGGCGGCAATCTCACAATCGGGACAGTTATCCTGGCCTTCACAATCGGACCGGCGGTGTCGCTCATTGGCAAGGTGATGAAAAGACGATCATTGGCGTGACAGGGTCCTCAGATACTCCGTAGGCGGCATACCTACGACTTTCCTGAAGACTTTCGAGAAATAGTAGATGTTGCTGAAACCAAGGGACAATGCAATATCCTGAATGCGGTCTTCCTTCCCTTCCTGAAGCATCTCCTTTGCCTTCTCGATCTTCATGGAATTGATGTAATCAACCAGACTGACACCCATCACCCTCTTGAAGCTTTTCGACATATAGCTTGGAGAGACGCATGCGTACGATGCGACATCAGAAAGGGATATCCTGTCCATGATATGCTGCAGCACATACTCCCTTGCCTTGTCTGCCACAGAGCCACCTGCCCCGCTTCTGCTGGAGAGAAGGGAGACTACGCTGTCCTCCGTATCAATAATAAAGGAAATCGCCTCGCTTCTCTTTGTTATGAAATCCACGCTCTCAACCATATCCTCAGCTGAAATGTCATTTCTCAGCCCGATTGCTGCCATTCCGCTTGAGAGGGCTGAACGGAGTGCAGTAGCCATGAATACAAACTGGCTCAGATTGTGGTCGACAGTCGCTACTGCCTCCTCAATGATTGAGAAACAGGCTCTGCAGCTGACAATCTCCTTTGCTGCAATGGCATTCTCAAGCCGTGGGAAAACAGAATCGACTTCAAGTGCTGCGGGTTTTATCTTGTCTTCATCCTTATCAAGATAGAAGGCAGTCAGAGCTCTCTCCATTTCATTCCTTGCGTTTCTCAGGCTGTCACGACCAGACATCACATCAGTCCTGAGCAGCTCAGGTTTTATTCCCGTGACCATGAGAGAGGCTTCTGCAACCTTGTTTCTCAGTCTGGATGAGACAGCCTGCCATGTATCGGGAGAAAGCCTTGAAACAAAATAAATGAGTGTTCCGGCTTTTCCCGCAACCGGAATCACAGGAAAGTACGAAGAGAAGAATGACGGCATGATCTTCTCGATGATGTCCTTCTCCCAATCATGAAGCCTTTTATAATCATCACTTGTCCACTGCTTCTCAAGGCTTGCAGAGGGAAAGGAGAAAGCGAATGCAATGAATGCAAAATCATCAAGATACCCTTCCTCTGAGAGGAACATTCTCGCTCTCTGGCTTATATCTCTCATGATAAGCAGGTTGGAAATCATCGAAGATGCTTTGTCATCAGAGCCATCAGAGCCCGATGCTTCACCTTCTCCCTTCCTTCTTCTGCTCTCCTCCTCGGCCTTTGCCAATGCCCTGAGGAGCGTGTCACCATCAAGTTCCGTCTTCAGAAGATAATCCGAGATTCCGTACCGTATCGCTTCCTTGGCAAGGCTGAACTCTGCGAGGCTGGTAAGGACTATAAAAACGACATCAGGAAATTCCTCGCTGCATTTTCCGGCAAGGGCAAGACCATCCATCACCGGCATTCTTATATCAGTTATGACAATATCCGGATGCTCTGATTTTATCATTCTGTAGGCTTCCGCGCCATTTGATGCAGTTCCTGCAATCTCCGCATCCGCCTTCTTCCAGTCAATCAGGTGTTTGATACCGGAAAGAATAATAGGTTCGTCATCTGCAACAAGAATCCTATACATCAGCAAACCTCTCTGCCCTGATCCGCACTTTCACTACAGTGTAACTGCCTTTTACAGATTCGAATGAGAGCCCATATTTCCTGCCATATACCAGTTTGATTCTCTCATTTATGTTTTTCAGCCCAACTCCGGTCATATCGGTTTTGGAATGCTTTCGTTCATCGAATATATGCTCTATCTCATCTGCAGACATTCCCACCCCGTCATCTCTTACTGCAATGACGATGTCCCCATCATCAAGATAGGCACCTATCTTTATCATACCGAAGCGTCCGGAAGGCTCTATGCCGTGGAATATCGAATTCTCAACAAGCGGCTGCAGCGTGAATTTCTGAATACGGTATGAAAGAAGAGCGTCTGGAATATCATATTCTATCTCATACATTCCCATGTATCGTACCTGCTGTATGTCATCATAATCACGCAAAAGCGAGAGCTCCTCAGAAAGCAGGATCTTGCTGCTGCTTCCCTTTGCCATATTGCGGAGCAGCGTGGAAAGTCCCCTGCTCATTCTGGCTATCCCGTCATTCTTCTGGACCTCGGCAAGATAGTGCATGGACTCAAGCGTATTGTATAGAAAATGAGGATTGACCTGCATTTGCAGCATATCAATCTCCATACGCTTCTTATCTTCGAAAAGAGCTTCATTGCGCTTCAGAAGCTCTGAAATGGAGATGCTCATCGCATTCACGGCATGCCCGATTGATGCAATCTCATCCTTTCCGCTCTCTATCTCCTTATCCGTATAGCCAAAGTCCTTCGTCTCCATCAGGTACTCGATATGCCTTACAAGCTTTGAAGAAGCCCTGGTAAGATAGCGCGAGAGAAGGACTGAAATCAGAACAAACAGAAGAACCGACGCGGCTATGACGACGATGAAAACGACAAGACCAGAGGATGAGATGATACGAAGCGGATTGAGTCTCTGGAAGAAAACGGCAGAAACACCGGGAATCTCAAGGGAGTATTCCGAAGATGAATAAATCCCCGGATCCAGGTACTCTCCAGGAATATTTCCAGATGGAAGGACCTTCTCATCTGAAACAATGTACATCATGGGGTTTGAAGAGATTATCGGAGAGAAAATATCTGAAGAGAATTCCGCATAGACATATGCATCCGAGTCCCGCACCCTGCCATACGCTATGACAGCTGTCTCATAAGGCGTATTGATCGTCGTGCCGAGCATCAAGCTGACTATGGCACCATCTGGAAATGAAAGGTTCCTGTACTCTTCTCTATCCATAATCAGGCTCACATCGGAAAGCGATCCGCTACGCCATTTCACGAGCTCGAAGGATATATTGCTGGAAGGAGAGAATATGACAATCTTGTTAAGATGATCCCAGGACGGAGATGCGGCAAGATATGCAGCGATTCTCGACTGGGCATCCATAACAGCGACAGCAGCCCCTTTTGTCTCAAACGAAGGGTATGTGAATGCCTCTGAGACGGTTCTGTCACTGCAGATCCATGCAACGGAATCAACAACAGAGAAAAGATCATCATTCACGTCGGAAACCGCATTCTCTATCTGTTGAGTCACCACATTTCCCGCTTCCCTGTACACTTCCCGGTTCATATATGAAAACAGAATCAGCACTGACGGAAACCAGACAGCAAGAAAGCAAAGCAGGACCGATATGATTATTCTTGTCTTGATTGTTGCCTTCATCCCAACACCCGCTGATATTCTACTGCAAAAGACGACAAAAAGGCAAAAATATTGCAAACATGTAATCCGGGTGTTAAAAATTCTGCAAAAAGATGCCAATTTTCCGCATTTCAAACCCCAAACAATCATGCTGGAATCTCTATGTAGCCTGAGAAAGGCATGAAAAGGAGATAAAAATGAGAAAAGCACTTGCTATTCTTCTTATCGCTCTTACAGCAGTTACAGGACTCGTTGCTGGTGGCAGCAGCGAAAGCACAAACGCTGACGGAACAACTACACTCACATTCGCAGTATGGGATTATGCCCAGAACGTATACCTCTCGAAAGCTATCGAGGCATTCGAGGCAGCAAACCCGACAATCAAGATCGAGGTTCAGGATACACCGGCTGCAGATTACGTCACAAAGCTCAACACACAGCTCAATGGTGGTTCAGATGTAGATCTCTTCCTCGTCAAGGAAGCTGACAAGACAAAGACATTCTATGACAGAGGACAGCTTGCAAACCTCACACCATATATCGAGGCAGCTGGTATCGATATGTCTCAGTACAACGGAACAGATGCTAACTTCATCTTCGATGGCAACACATATGGTATGCCAGTAAGAACTGACCAGTATGTTCTTTTCTACAACAAGGACATCTTCGATGCAGCAGGTGTTGCTTATCCAAGCAATGATATGACATGGACAGAGTTCGAAAACCTTGCAGCTCAGGTCACAATGGGAGAAGGTGCAACAAAGAAGTATGGTGCATATTTCCACAGCTGGAACGCATGTGTACAGAACTGGGGTGTCCAGGATGGAAAGCACACCATCATGGATGGAGAGTATTCATTCTTCAAGCCATACTATGAGATGGTTCTCAGAATGCAGGATGCAGGAACAGCAATGTCATTTGCTCAGATCCAGGCTTCCGGTCTTTCATACACAGATATCTTCGCTCAGGGACAGGTTGCTATGCTCCCGATGGGAAGCTGGCTGATCAACACAATGGTATCCCGCAACCTCTCCGGTGAAAGCGATGTCAACTGGGGTGTTGCAGTCATTCCTCATGCAGAGGATGTACCAGCAGGATACACAGTAGGTGCAACAACTCCTATCTGTATCAACAATGCAAGCAAGAACAAGGATGCAGCATGGGAATTCGTAGAGTTCCTCACAGGACCTGAGGGAGCTCAGATCATGGCAGAGAATGCACAGGTTCCTGCTCTTGCAGGTGAAGGATACCTCGAGACATTCGCTTCTGTAGAAGGAATGCCAGAAGGTGTAATGGAAGGCCTCTATGCAACACACATCTCACCGGACCGCCCAGCAATGGACCACGTCACAGAGATTGACCAGATGCTTCTTGCAGAGCACCAGCTCATTCTCCTCGGAGAAGAGACTGTTGATGAAGGTATTGCCAACATGAATGCAAATTATGCAAGGATCATGGGCAACTGAGACTAATTGGAAACAGTGAGGGCTGCTCAAACGGCAGCCCTTTTTTCCCTTGAAAAGGAGGAAAATATGGCAACTCAGAAAACTGCTGCTGAGAAGAAACAGTCCTCTCTCAGACGCAGGAACGCACTCATCGGCTACACATTCATCCTGCCGAACTTCCTGGGTTTCGCGATATTCATTCTTATACCTGTCGTATTCACGCTCATCCTGTCTGTAATGAAATGGGATGGCTTCAATACCATGGAATTTGTTGGCTTCAGCAATTTCGCGAACATCTTTACGGACTACAGATTCTCTTCAGCATTCTGGAAAACACTTCTCTACGTTGTTTTCACAGTTGTTCTCACTCTTCTTGCATCCCTCGGTCTTGCCTGTGCACTGAACAAGAAGATCAAGGGCCGCGATGCATTCCGCTCCGCAATATTCTTCCCGTATGTTGCTTCCATGATTGCAATCGGTGCTGTGTGGAAACAGCTTTTCGAGCAGAACTATGGTCCTATAAATCACTTCCTTCGCATGATCGGCATTGAGAACCCTCCAGGATGGTTTGCTTCTACAGACTGGGCTATCTGGGGTGTCATCATAGTATCAATCTGGAAGTTCATGGGCTATTACATGCTCATCTATCTTGCAGGCCTGCAGGACATACCGGCACAGCTTTACGAGGCCTCGACTCTTGATGGTGCCACAGCATGGCAGCGTTTCATCAAGATCACGCTTCCGATGCTCACACCAAGTACATTCTTCGTTGTAATCATGCTGACGATAAACAGCTTCAAGAGCTTCGATCTCATCTTTGCTCTTACAGAAGGCGGACCTGGAATCAGCACGACGCTCCTTGCAAACTACATCTACGACCAGACATTCAAATACTGGAACTATGGAAGCTCTGCCGCGGCTTCAGTAATTCTCTTCATTCTCGTACTTGCAGTTACTGTCATACAGTTCCGGGGCGAGAAGAAATTCACAGATTATCTCTGATGGAGGGTTGGCTATATGATGATTGAAAAAAGAAGTCCTTTAAAAACCGTACTTATCTACATAATGCTCATTGCCCTCACAGTGATCACACTGCTGCCTCTTGTATGGATGCTCTCGGCTTCATTCAAGCTCTCGACAGAAGTTTTCACATTCCCTATCAGATGGATTCCTGAGAAATTCCACTGGGAGAACTATGTTACGATCTGGCAGAAGATACCACTTGGAATATTCACATTCAATTCGTTCAAGCTCTCGATAATAATCACGCTGATCCAGCTTGTCACATCATCATTTGCAGCTTACGGATTCTCAAAGTGTAAATTCCCTGGACGCAATGGCCTCTTCCTCGCCTATATTGCGACAATCGCAATACCATGGCAGGTCTACATGCTGCCGCAGTACATCATGATGCAGAAGCTTCATCTGATTGATACACATCTCTCGATTATCCTTCTGCAGAGCTTCACGGCGTTCGGAGTATTCCTTCTCAGGCAGTTCTACATCTCGATTCCCGACGAGCTTCTGGAAGCAGCAAGAATCGACGGTCTTTCTGAATACGGGACATTCGCACGCATCGTCCTTCCGCTTACAAAACCTGCAATGGCAACGCTCACGATCATGAGTTTTGTAACTGTATGGAATGACTACATGGGACCGATGATCTACTTCAACAGCGAGAGGACAAAGACAATACAGCTGGGAATCAGAATGTTCATAGGTCAGTATTCAGCAGAGTACGGACTTATCATGGCGACAAGCGTCATGGCAATAATCCCGGTTCTCGTCGTATTCCTTGCATTCCAGCGCTTCTTCGTTGAAGGTATCGCTTCAAGCGGTCTTAAGGGATGATATGAAATACTTCTATCTGCGAAACCCGCTGGATAATATCAGGCATTGCCAGACAGACTCTGTCTGGCGTGCCCATGTTCTTGAAAATGCTGACAAAAGCATTGAAAACACATTCACCTTCTCCGAAAAGTATGAAATGGAACGCTGTACTGTTCCTGTCAGCTTCCGATCCATTGACTGGGATTTCATACCTTCCGATGACAATGAATGGTGTTTCGCATTCAATCGCCATACCTTCCTGCTGAACAATGCACTTGCTGCCGCAATAAGCGGAGACAGAAAGTATAAGGACAACTGGATAAGACTGTTCGAGGATTTCTACTCACATTCGAAGCTTTCCGATAAGACAAGGAACCTCTCGTGGAGATCCCTTGAGAGCGGAATCAGGATTGAGAACTACATAAGAAGCCTTGAAATCCTTTCAGGTATCGGCATGATGCCCGAGCAGAATGTTCTTGATGATATATCTGAATTCTTCCGTACCCATATAAGTTATCTGCTTGAAACCCATACAGCTTTCCACAGGCTTTCAAACTGGGGGATTCTTCAGGATCATGGGCTCTTTCTTGCTTCCTTGTATCTTGGAGACAATAAAGCTATGGAGACTGCCATTTCCCGCCTTGAGGAAGAAGCGGCACTGCAGACCCTTCCTGACGGAATGCACTGGGAACAGAGCAGCATGTATCAAGCAGAAGTGCTGCATTGCCTTCTGGATACTCTTCTTGTCGCCTCACGCAGCGGAATATCCATACCGAAGACTCTGAAAGACAACACCCATGCCCTGGCTCTGGGCCTTGCAAGGTCATTGCGCCCTGACGGCAGATGCTATTTGTTCGGAGACAGCGATGAGATAGATATGAGGGACACGGTGGCTTCTGCCGCTGTCATCTTCTCCGACAGTGAGCTTGCTTATCATGCAAAGGGCGGAATCGGTCCTGAGTTCTGGCTCTCATACGAGCTTGGCACCAAGCTTCCAGAAGCTGTGAAACCGGAAAAAACCTCATTTTTCTTCAAGGAAAGCGGCAATGCATTCCTTCGTCTTGGCGAAGATACAGCACTCCGCTTCCATTGCGGCTTTATGGGAAGCGGACACGGACATCTGGACCAGCTTCACTTTGATCTGTATGACAAAGGCTCTGTAATCATCACGGATACTGGACGTTACACTTATGTGGATTCCGAAGAGCGCCGCGCACTCAAGGGCTCATATGGCCACAATACCGTGATAATCGGCGGCAGGGAAATGTCCAGGATGAATGACAGCTGGGAAACTGAGGCAATAGCTGAACCTGTGTTTGCAGAGGCTATAACAGAGGGAGAATACAGGTTCCTGAAGGCATCCCACCTCGGCTATGCGAAAGATGGAGCCTTTATCACAAGATACATCATAACAATAGGCGGACGTTTCATAATCATTGCAGATGATGTCATCTCAGAAAAAGAGACTGAAGTGGAAATACTTTTCCACCTTGACGAGAATACAGAAGTCTCAAAGACAGAGCGGGGATACTCACTGAGAAAAGAACGAAGCCGTGTCTCCATCATTTTTCCCCAGCAAGGCGAATCAAGAGTCTCCGGGTATTGGCTTTCCAAGAGATACAATGAGCTTCTTTCATCCCCTCTCGTGACACGAACGGGGACTGTTAAGGGACGGAAATGCTTCATCACGCTTATAGCAATCGGGTCTGAGGACTTCACAGCAACACGATGTGCTGTGACAAAGAGCCTTACGGGCACTGAAATACCGGAGGAATCCGCTGCAGCTCTGACTCTGAGAGATGGTAAGGATACCTACTCCGTTGCTATTGTTACAAATGAGTATGCAAAAGGTGGTTTCCTGCTGAAAGCAGGGGATGCAGAAGCCTTTGGAAAGGTCTTTATAAGAAAGAACAAGGAAAAAACCACAGTACTTAAGTACTGAAGGAGGATTTATGATAGCTGAGATCAGCGAGAAAGAACGACTTGATGCACTTGATAATGCAATAAAGATTATAAGACGGAACCTTCCTGAATACACGTACAAGTGTCAGGATACAAGTTCTGAGAACGGTATATATGCAGCAATAGACAATGTAGAATGGACAACAGGATTCTGGCCCGGAGAGATATGGCTTGCATACCTCGAGAGCGGTGATGAGATATTCGCACATGCCGCAGGAATCTTCGTGGAAAGCTTCCTGGAAAGAATCAGGAAACACATTGTGACAGATCATCATGATATGGGATTCCTGTATACGCCATCATGCGTATCTGCATGGATGATCAAGCGCGATGCGGATGCGAAGGAAGCTGCGATCCTTGCCGCAGATAACCTTGTCTCAAGATTCCAGGAAAAAGGAAGCTTCATACAGGCCTGGGGAGAGATGGGAGCTGACGACAATTACAGATACATCATCGACTGCCTTCTCAATCTGCCGTTGCTCTACTGGGCAGAAAAAGAGACAGGAAAGGGAATCTACAGGGAAATCGCGCTCAGACATACAGCCACATGTATCGCAAATTCATTCAGAAGCGATTATTCAAGCTATCATACGTTCTTCATGGACAAGAAGACAGGAAAGCCTCTGAGAGGTGAAACATGCCAGGGATATAAGGCAGACTCTTCCTGGGCACGCGGACAGGCCTGGGGTGTATATGGCCTTGCCCTTGCCTACAGGCATACCGGAGACAGATCATATCTCGATCTTTTCGAGAAGGTATCAGAATACTTCATGGAAAAGCTTCCAGAGGACATGATTCCTTACTGGGATCTCATATTCACAGACGGAGATGAACCTCGTGACTCCTCCTCTGGCTCGATTGTCGCCTGTGGCTTTCTGGATGCAGCGGATTCATATGAGAAGCTCCAGGAGTATGAGAAAGCAAGGAAGTACAGGAAGGAAGCGAAAATGCTTCTCAAGGCTATCTATGACAAATGCATGGTACGCGCAGATGAGGAAGGCATAAACGGGCTTGTAAAGCATGGCACATATGCAAAGAAGAGTCCTTACAACACCTGTACGGAAAAGGGTGTTGATGAGTGCGTCAGCTGGGGAGATTACTACTGGATGGAAGCACTTGTACGACTTGGTGGCACATGGAAGAGCTGGTGGTGATATGCACCTAATAGAAAAAGCTGCAGGAAGGGAGATAAGGGCCGCGCAAGTCGTGTTCTCCGCCTCTTCCCTGTCTTCACTTCCTGAGAGAATCAGAGAAGAAGCAATATCAGATGCAGAGGCCGCAAGCACCTCTGCTTTTCCTTACCTTGACCTTGCTCTCTACAGGGATTTCTCAAGGACAGGAAACCGCAAGAACTATGAGACACCTTATTTCAGGAAAAGGAAGATGCTCTCGGATCTTGTCATTGGTGAATGCGTAGAGAACAAAGGACGCTTTGTGGAGAAAATAGAGGAAGGCATATGGTCTTTGCTTTCCGAGCCATCATGGACAATCCCTGCGCATAACACATATATAAGAGACAAGGAAGCAACCGACACACCTCATATCGACAGGCAGATTCTTGATCTTTTCCAGTGTGAGACCGGGGAAATACTTGCGCTTGCGATTTCACTTCTGAGCGAAAAGCTCAATCCTGTTCTCATAGCGGACACAGAGCATGTTCTTCGCCAAAGGATACTCCTCCCTTATACATCCGATCATTTCTGGTGGATGGGCAATGACGGACCGCTTAATAACTGGGCACCATGGTGTACGCAGAATGTACTTCTTTCCACCCTCACCCTCAATCTTGATGATAAAGACAGGAACAAGGTCATCAGGACTGCAATAGGAACACTCGATGAATATATAGATTCCTATCCGGAGGACGGAGGATGCGATGAGGGAGCTTCTTACTACCATGCGGCGGCGCTTGCACTCTGGGGAGCCCTGCATGTGCTTTCACGAGCAACAGGACTCGATTTCAGATCAGTATTCTCCAGCCCGAAGGTGAAGGCAATGGCTGAATACATAGAGAAGGTGCACGTTGCTGATGACATTTATCTCAATTTCGCTGACTGCTCACCCAAAGCCGGGCATCTCACTGCACGCGAATTCCTTTTCGGAAAGGCTGTGAACAGTGAAAGCCTAATGCATCATGCAGCGCTGGATGCCGCTCATTCATGGAAGGAAAGCGACAACAATTACAATCTTTTCTATAAGTATGTCGCTCTTGCAAGCGCAAATGATATTGAGAAGGAAGCAAAGAGAAAAACACCGGCAGAGAAACCGGGGTTCACATCTTTCGGGGGAACAGGCCTTGCCATATACAGGGAAAAGGATATTGTATTCGCCATAAAAGGCGGCAATAACGGTGAGAGCCATAATCACAATGATGCGGGAAGCTTCATCCTCTATAAGGGAACAAGGCCATGCCTTATCGACATCGGTGTGGAGACATATACAAAAACAACGTTCTCGAAGGATCGTTATACACTTCCTCCAATGAGGAGCACTTACCACAATCTTGTAAATTTTCCGCCACTGGAACAGCACGATGGGGAGGAATACAGGGCAATCACTCTCAGCATGACCGCGAATTCTGCCTCCTTCGATCTCACAGGTGCATATGAAAGCGGAAAGGGATTGAAGAAATACATCAGAAGAATGGTATTTGACAGAAAGAACGCAAGAATAGCAATCGAGGAAGACTACGATACAGCTCAGAGCGGAGTCCTTTCGCTTATCAGCACGGAGCGTCCCGAAATTGAGAAAGAGAGTATAATCTGGCCTGTTTTCAAAGCTGTATTCCCTGCAGAAATTGAATGCAGGGTGGAGGCGATAAGAATAACGGATGCAAGGCTCAGAGCCGCATGGCCTGAGACGCTTTACAGAACACTCATAACACTTCCCCATGCGCTTACATGGCATATAGATATCGAAGAAGGAGAATGACATGATAATCGAGATAATCAGGAACGGAGAGACAATTGCCAGGTCTTCTGGAAATGGCGAGAGCTATCTTGTATACGACAGAAGCTATGAGGAGGGGGATTCAATTCGCCTTACTCCGGAAAAACAGGGTTTCATAACACTGCAGCTGGATGCTGTTCTTGGAAGAGCGACTCTCTATACAAACGGAACCCCGCTTACAATGACAATTCCATTTGCGGAAAAGCATGATTGCTATCATGAAGCCGTATTCAGAGGAGAAAGCCATTTTCTCTGGGCAAGGAATGCATATGAATGGGAGTGCTGCGGTTACCGCAATCTTTCCCTGAATCCATATGATACACATGAGAACACATCACTTTTTCCCCATGCAAAAGCCAATATAGAGACAAGAGGAGAATCCGTATTCGCAGCACGTAATGCAATAGACGGCATAGTGGCTTCAAATGGACATGGAAAATGGCCGTGGTCAAGCTGGGGAATCAACAGGGATCCGAATGCTGAGCTTTCCCTGGATTTCGGACGGGAAATCGTAACTGACAGAGTGATTTTCTACACACGCGCAGATTTTCCACACGATGCATGGTGGACTGAAGCCACTCTCACCTTCTCTGATGGAAGCAGTATCAGCGTCCCCCTTGAGAAGAAAGATGGTCCCCAGACAATTCAGTTCCCGGCAAGAAAGACAACATCCCTCATGCTTTCGCATCTGATAAAAGCTGATGATCCATCTCCATTCCCGGCGCTCATACAGCTTGAGGTATACGGCTCAGAAGCCTAAACAAAGAGCCTTGTCCCGATTTCCCTCTCCCCTGCTTTCCTGTCGAAATATGTCAGGCTGCCGAAACCTGAGCAGCCTCCCGCAAGGAAAGTATCGGTGGGGGAAGCATACTCTTTATGGGCACAGACTATAACAAGGTCCTTCTCTCCTGAGACAACTGATACAGCTTCAATTGTCTCATGGGAGAATGTTATTCCCTTGAAGTTGCTCCTGACGTCCAGAAGCTCTGCTTCAGCTTCATCACCTGAGAAATCGAAGATGGTCCAGAGAGAGGCAGATCCCTCCGCACAAAGCTTCATGGATACGGCTTTATTATCTGCCTTCTGGTTATAATGCCTGCTTATTGAGGATGGAATCATACTGCAGGACAAAGAAGAAGCGGAAAGCCCTGTAATCCTCGCATCGCCAGCTTGCACAATGTTTCCTGTCACCACAGGCTCTATATCCTCGGCAAAATGCCACAGAATCTCATAATCATGCTTTCCAGCTGCATAGAACTCATCGATGACTGCGAGAGTCTGATGCTTTTTGAGCCAGAGCACACGTCTGTTCACGAAAACCCCGGAAGATATGTACCCAAGGTGTCCCCCTTCAAATGCCACCGCTTCCCCTTTGAAAGAAGCTTTGGCATTAACCGCCTTATTCAATGAAAGACATTCCCAGCTGTCCTTCTCAGGATAGCATTCCACTCCATCCACGATTACTGAGTTATGGGCCCTCTGGTCCTTGAAATCCCGTCTTCCACCGTCAAATACATATGTGTAGCGTCCGGCATCAACGAGGAAATCACGGCCTTTATCGACAAACGAGACATGTGTCTGATCCGAGTGCCCGTGACCGGCCCCGAGTGTTCCTGCATGGAAAGAAAGATAGGAATCAGAACTTCCCCAGCCTGTTCTTGCAAAACCGTTTCCGCTTTCTGAAAGGAAGAAATCACAGGATGAAGGGAGAACAGGAAGCAGTGCATCATATTTCCTTATTCCTTCTTCCCCTACCAGGAATGAGGTCTCAAAATCAAGGAAAGGAAACGCAACGCTTTTAATCTCACCATCCATGAAGACATAAGATGCGTAAGTGAGAAGATCCTTCATGTTGATATCATCACTGTCACCCATCATCGGCTCCGCTCCATCCGGCTTCATGAATGCCATTGCAGCATGTGCCATACTATGGACCTTATCTCTGAACCAGGGCTGAAGCTCATAACCATAGATGTCTGAAAACAGAACGACATCAAGGTATTCCCTCATCACCTCATTGTGATACATCGGGGATTGCTCCCACTGCATGCCATCGTCATATACCTCGTTCTGCAGTTCCTTCGAAAGACGGAAGAGCGCTTCCTTCTGCCATTCTGGACGATGGAATACGCAGGCTGCGGTATATAACCCATGATTTGCAAGCACCCCCCAGTTACTCATCAGATGATAGCTGTTCCAGGCATTTTCAAGGATGAAAGAGGCATGATCCTCAACAGATGCCATGAACTTATCCTTAACGGCAGCAAATGCCGTGCTGTCCTTCAAAAGTAGATATGATTTCACAAAGGTATCAAGACGGATACCGGACTCGATTGTCCTCCAGGCCTTTGCAGAGGCAGGGTCATCAGAGCGGACGGTATCTATCCACAGCAGGAGCTGGGAAGAAAAACACTCTGCATATTTCTCATCACCTGTAAGCACATATGCTTCTCCCAGGGCGATGAAATGCTTGAGGCGGTTGAAAGCATATACCCACTCCGGATCCCCTCCAGGCTGATGCAGGAAGTCGATTCTATCTGTGAATACTTCTGCTTTATATGTCCGTTCCATATCCCAGCGCTGGTTGAATATGAAACGCTGGGCAACAGCATCCTCTGCTGTCTGTATAGCACTCTCCGCATCTTCCCTGCAGTTAGCCAGAATATGTTCTTTAAGCATCCCTATACCTCTTTACCTCATGATAATCCATGTAAGCGAAAATGATAATTATTGCGCCCTTGAAAACCCTGTTTTAAACTTCTTTCATGATCAGTGTTCTTATCATCGGCGGTTCGGGAAATATAAGTTCATCGGTAAGCCAGCTTGCAATCAGGAAGGGCTATTCACTTACGATACTCAACAGAGGAAACAATGAAGAGATAGAGGGAGCTGAGCATCTGAGAGCTGATGTCCATGATACGGATGAAATGAAAGCTCTCCTTTCTGGCCGTACATGGGATGTCGTTGCAGATTTCATAGCATTCAACAAGGACGATGC
Organism: uncultured Spirochaetales bacterium; assembly: GCA_949287505.1. Classification (GTDB taxonomy): domain Bacteria; phylum Spirochaetota; class Spirochaetia; order Sphaerochaetales; family Sphaerochaetaceae; genus Ornithospirochaeta. The sequence continues at coordinate 23,170 of CASEGX010000120.1, forward strand.
CGAGCGGGATATATCACTCTTTGCCAATCACACAGGACAATTCATCTTCATAAGCAGCGCCTCCTGCTATGCAAAGCCATTGACCAGCTACCCGATTACAGAGTCAGTACCGCTAAAGAATCCATATTCGCCATATGCCCATAATAAGATAGAAGCAGAGAAAGCCTTCATGCAGGCCTTTGAAGAGAATGATTTCCCGGTGACAATTGTCAGGCCTTCTCATACATATTCAACACGTTTTCCGTTTCCGCTTGGCAAAGGAAGCGAGTATACAATCGTAGACAGAATAAAGAAGGGACTGCCTGTCGTGAGCCCAGGAGACGGCACATCACTCTGGACAGTGACTCATTCCGATGATTTCGCAAAAGGGTTCACTGGACTATTCGGACTTGAAAAAGCAATCGGAAATGCTTATCACATAACATCCGATGAGATCCTCCCATGGGATGGGATATACAATGAGGTCGGCAGAGCTGTCGGGATGGAACCGAGAATCGTCCATGCACCTTCAGAGATCATTGCACTGGAAGATCCTGAAGGAAAGGCCAATTTCATGGGGGACAGGAAATGGAGTCTCATCTTTGACAATTCAAAGATAAAGAATGCCGTTCCCGGTTTCTGCTGTACAATACCATTTTCCGTCGGAATCCGCCGTACGCTTTCATGGTTTGATGAAAAAGAGGAGAGGAAGATCATAACAGAAGAGACGAACGGAATCATGGAAAGAATCATCGGGAGAATGGAGAGAGCATACAGCAATTGACAGCATGATCAGAGATAGAATACAAATCTGAGCGGATGACCAGAACAACAAGAACAATCATAGACTATGCATACATTGTCATCGGCTCAGCAATCACAGCTTTAGCTGTCGTCATTTTCCTGAATCCGGCAAGACTCGCGCCCGGAGGGGTTTCAGGTATAGCTACAATACTTTTCCATCTTGCTGGATGGGATTTAGGATTGACGATATTCGTTCTCACCCTGCCACTGTTTCTTGCAGGACTGAAGCTTTTCGGGAAGCAGTATGGTGTGAAGACACTGCTTGGCAGCATCCTGCTGTCAGTATTCACCTCCATATGGTCCGCTGTCTTCGGGGACTACGGAATCCTTGATTATTCAAAGGAAATCTCCATATGGCTCTCATCCCTCTTCGGCGGCGTTGTATCAGGTATAGGCATAGGCCTTGTGATGAAATCGGGATCGAATACCGGAGGAACTGACATAATTGCCCAGATAATAGCACGGTACACTTCCCTTTCACTGGGAACTGCTCTTTTCATTGTAGATGGTGTGATAATTGCAGTTGCTGCAGTCTTTTTCGGACTTGAGAGCGCGCTCTATGCCATCGTTGTGGCCTATATAACAACCGTTGTGGTGAACAAGATAGTCCTTTCCATGGGCACGAACTATGCAAAAACCGTTTTCATCATCTCCGAGAGGATTGAGGAAATCGGGACTTTTATATCGGAGACGATGGACAGAGGGGCCACTGTCCTGAATTCAAAGGGATTCTATACAAAGGAGCCAAGGCCGATGATCATGACAGTAATTCCGAATCAGGATGTATCGAGACTGACCAGGGCCGTGAACAGGATCGATCCAAAAGCTTTCATGATAATCAATGAGACGTTCCACGTTCTTGGAGAAGGCTACACTCCAATCGAGAAAATAGCCCATACAAGCGATGTTACACAGCATTGAGAATAAGCCTCTTCCATTCTGCTGGAAAAAGCTGCAGAATTACCAATCGGGAGGTATTGAATGCGTAGGCTGTCAGAAGCTGAATTCCGTGAACACTCACTTTCATCGAATGCATACGGCCTAATCATCCAGGTGGGAATACCTCTCGCGATATTCGCACTCTTTGCATCCCTTTTCTCCCTTATCGATACAGCTATGGCAAGTCGCCTCGGAACCATAGATGTCTCTACTGTGGCGTATATGAATCAGCTCAGGATGATTCTCAACTCCCTCGGTACAGGACTCGGGACAGGTTCCATGATCATGATAAACCGTGCCTACGGAGCAGGAGACAATGAGAAAACAAATGAGTTAATGAATACTCTCATACGGCTTCTTCTGATACTCTCTGCGATTTTCCTCCTCATGATTCCATTCGTGCCCTGGATACTGAAAGCGATAAGCACGCCGGCGGAGTTCATTGAGGAAGGTACGGATTATTTCCGTCTCCTTATTCTGGCGACAGTGGTTAATTTCATAAACATGATCTACATCAATGTCGAGAAATCACGGGGAAGGACCGGAGTGATTATGATTGCGAATCTGTCAATGATGGTATTGAAGCTCATCCTCACCTATCTTTTCATCTATGTCCTGGATAAGGGTATTGCCTACATAGCACTGGCCACCTTCATAACATATGCATCCTGTGCAATTTATGCACTGCCGCATCTTTTTGATAAATCCAGCATATTCTGCATAAGATTCTCCCGGGTACTTCACACAAAAAAAGGATATCCAAGATCCCTTATCGGTCTGTCATGTCCCGTTGCTGTAGAAGATTCGGCATTCTCACTTGGCAAGGTGATCGTCAATTCAATTGCTGCTTCTTATGGGGCAGAGATGATAGGTGCCCTTGGAATCTCAAACAACGTCAGCGGACTCGCTGCCAACTTCGAGAATGGATTCTCTGATGCCTCAAGTTCAATAGTCAGCCAGAATTTCGGAGCTGGAAAATACAGGAGAGCTGTCAATGTCTATAAGGCAAGCCTGGTAGTGACCTTTCTATCATGCCTTCTTGCACTCTCAATTCTTTTTGCAGCAAGTGATAAGCTCATCCCGATATTTGCAACCAGCCGTGATGGCCTCAATGAATCTTTCATGGCGACGATAAAACGCATCTTCGCCTATGATTCACTCAGCTGTCTTGGCGGTGCAATAAATGGTGCAGGTATGGATTTCCTCCTGGGACTGGGTAAGACGAAAATAACGCTCTTTCTTAATTTCCTGAAGATTTTCGTATTCCGGATTCCTGTCCTATTCGTACTTCAGCTTTTCATAAGCGATGGAGCGACTGCACTTGGAATCATGATGATGATATCAAACTGCGTCAGTGCACTTCCAACAACTCTTATATGCATCATCATCGCCCGTAAGCTCATAGCTAAAGAAAGAAATGATGATTAATGCATTACCTTCACTGTAGAAAAAGCTCTTCTGCGCACAATGAAATACGCAATCAGCACCGCACATCCCGTGATTGCCCAGGAGATGGGATATACAGCCATCAGTACATCAAACTCATGATAGATGCGGCAGATTGTATATGCCCAGAAGAGACGGAACACACATGTTCCGAAAACGGTGAGGATGGCAGGAAGCAGCGAGTGTCCTATTCCCCTCAGAGCCGCTCCTCCTATTTCATATGTCGATACAAGGAAATAGATTGTAAGAAGCATTCTCATCCTGATCTCTGCGTATTTCAGAACCTCTGGATCGCTGGAAAACAGGGAAGTGAACATTCCCTGCCCCAGAAGGAATATCCAGCTGAGAAGTGCTGAAAAGATGATGGCCATCAGAAGAGAAAGACGGAATACCTTCCGGCATCTGTCATAGTTCCCTGCACCATAGTTCTGACTTGTGAATGTAACGGCAGCCTGCGTGAAGGCAGAAACCATGAAATATGAGAAGTTATCGAAATTAAGTGCTACAGCAGAACCTGCAACTGCAGCTGTACCAAAGCCATTGAGCACTGACTGTATTATGACATTCGAAAGCGAGAATACCATGCTCTGGAGCCCTGCAGGAAGGCCGATGCCGAGGATCCTGCCGATATCCGACTTGGAGACTCCGAGTTTTCTGATATCCAGCCGGATTTCGCTTTTTTCCTTTATCAGGAATACTATGACCATCACTGAACTGACAATGTTCGATATCACAGTTGCTATTGCGACCCCTGCAACATCAAGATGGAAGACAATGACGAAAAACAGATTGAGACAGCAATTCAGGATCCCTGATATGACAAGACAATACAGCGGTCTCCTGGTGTCTCCTACGCTGCGGAGTATTGCCGAACCAAAGTTGTAAAGCATTATGAATGGCATTCCAAGCGCATAAATCCTAAGATACTCCACTGCGTATGGCAGCACAGCCTCCGGTGTATTCATTGCTGTAAGAATCGGCTCGGCTATTGCAAGACCAAGAAAGAGAAGGAATATGCCGCTTATCGCAGCAAGCGTCATTGCTGTATGTACGGCAGTCCTCACCTTCTCTGCATTCCGTGCTCCGATGAATGCAGAGACAACGACATTCGCACCAACTGAGACACCGACAAAAAGATTGATGATCAGATTGATTACAGGACCATTGCAGCCCACTGCGGCTGTAGCGGCAGCGGGATCGGAAGCAAAATGTCCGACAACTGCGACATCTGCGGAATTGAAAAGCTGCTGCAGGATACTGCTGGCAGCAAGAGGAAGAGCGAATAAAAGGATTTTATCCGCCAGCGAACCGGAAAGCATATCCACCTTTCCAGCTCCAGGATTTCTTTGAATGCCCATAGCCCACCACCTATCTGTGCAATGATATTCCGGCTCTCAGCAGATTGCAATCTTATTATCTCAATCTGCTATGCGTACCATGAGTTTTGTCACATGCTCATTCTCATCCTTAGTGGTTATGTTCGAAATCGAAAGCTCTTCATAGATATCACCAAGCGGTACGAGATGGTTCTCCTCCAGCGAGTCAAAGAATTTCCGGTAAAAGGATGAGAGATTATCAAGAGAGCCTGAGAAGAACATATAGGCATACTGCCCTGCGGGTATTGCCGTATCAAGGGGCATGGCACAAGTTGCGTACACTTCCCTGCAAATGCTGCCAAGATGTTTCTTGGCTTCATCAAGACGGACAATACTGCCTAGGTTTATTATCCACTTGCAGTCATAGCTTGCCATCAGCGTACTGTATGCATTCTGCCACTCCTCATCCGTTGTCTCTGTGTTCCCATTAACTTTTATCGGGACTTTAACAACGGGACGTTCATCATAGTATCTCTGATAGAGCCTCTCTTTCTCTGCAAGGAATGCCTCATTTATAGATTCCCTTATGGACTGAACAACACGAAGCAGGGCATTGCATTCATCAATTCGTCCACGGATGCTTTTCTCCTCATTCTCAAGGAGGGACAGGAACGAGGGAGCGCTTATGTTCCCGACAGCTTCCTTTATTGAAGCAAGAGGGATGCCCAGATCCTTTAATGTGAGAATCGTATCAAGCTCATTAAGCTGGGATGCTGAGTAGCATCTATAACCGTTCTCTTTACGGGCAACAGGAGAAAACAAGCCTATTTTATCGTAATAAAGCAACGTATCCTTACTTATTGAGAAAAAAGAAGCGACCTGATGGGGTGTATAGTAAATGGAATCCGAGATTTTCATACTGTTCTTATGATAACACTTGACTATGGAGTATACTCAATAGTTTTGAATATCCAGGTATGACAGCAGAACAGACATTTTACCTGAAAACACATCCATCAAGACTTTTCTATAAAACTGCCATTCCCGGTGCAATCGGGATGATTGCTTCAAATATTTATTTCTCGGCTGAAATGCTTCTCATAGGCCGTTTCCTCGGACAGACGGCTTTTGCTGGAGGAAATCTTGCCAATCCTCTTCTTCTTATTGCCTATGCAGTTGCAGACATGATTGCCGTCGGATCATCAATCGGTATCTCCCTGCGCCTCGGGGAGGGCAAGAAAGACGAAGCAGACAGAATGTTCACGCTTGCGGTGATATCCTCATCCATACTAAGCACAATCACATCTGTACTTCTAACACTTGCAGGCCCTTTCATATTCCGCCTCATGGGAGCTGATGATGTTCTGACAAAAGAAGCTGTCAGCTATCTTGGAACATATACAATCTTCATTCCACTGACATCTCTTGTATTCGTCTTTGATAACTATCTGAGAATATGCGGCTGGGTACGTTTTTCAATGGTCATGAATATTGTCATGGCAATACTATGCCTTTCATTTGAAATACTGTTCCTATATGTGTTCCGCCTGGGCATAGGCTTTGCTGCACTCGGCACAAGCCTTGGCATGTCCATATCCTGCATCATATGCATGATCCCATTCCTGAAAGGCCGTATGTCCCTGAAATTCGTGAAGCTGAAGAGAATAAAGGAAACGATACGGGAAATTACCACTCAAGGCCTCCCGAGTTTCCTGAATAACACTTCAGGCAGGATATCATCAGTGCTGATGAACTCACTTCTCCTCAGAATAGGAGGAGATACAGCTGTGTCAATATTCGGTGTGTTCATGAATATCGATGGAATAATAGTACCGGGCATGTATGGTGTCTTTGACTCACTTCAGCCCGCCATCGGATACAACTGGGGAGCAGGACGGAAAGACCGGTCAAATAAGATTGCCGCAAGATGCATAGCCGCACTTGCTGTTATGTGTATTATCTTTACGATTCTTATGGAACTCTTTCCCGGCAGGATATTCTCTCTTTTCCTTGAAACAGGCGAAGAGGAGCTCACGCTTGCGGTTCACGCCATAAGGATCATGGCACTGACATATCTTGTCAGATGGATAAGCTACTCTGGACAGTCATTCTCATCTGCAATAGGAAAAAGCGGCGAAGCCACATTGCTTTCCATCTGCAACGCATTGGTGTTTCCTGTCCTCATGATGCTCATTCTCATGAATAAGGGACTTGAAGGATTATGGTACGTAACGCCTTGTGCAGCTGTGCTGACTGCCATAGCGGCTATCATAATATACATAGCACGCATCAGACGGTTCACAACCAGAACCTGAACACTAAAACTCCAGAGGATGTGGATTTGAATTCCATTCACGAGCCATAAGTATAAATGAGAATATGAACTCGAATCTTATATCTAATTCTGTGCTTATATGAATCAAATGGCATTGTGGCAATCTTTAGAATCATAATGCTCTTCTCAGCACACAGAAAGCATTTCTGCAACAAGATTATTCACATCAAAATCTGGAGATGGCTTATAACCGTAAATACGCTTTCTGTGATAATCAAGATATTTGTCTGTACCATCAGGGACAAACTCAAGATGTTTCTCATCATCTATTCCTAGGCGGTACAGATTCTTCCATAAAGGATATGTCAAAGTCTCTGGAAGAATTATCTTTCCGTTATCTGGATTGAATGAAATTACACCTCGGTCGAAAAGCTTATCATAATTCGGAGATAGTAATAGCGAGTTTTTGGGATCAACTCTCTCCTGTGAACTGGATTCCCTCCATGGCTTAATATGACTTGCAATCAACCAAGATGTATCATCTACACCAGTTACAGCACATTTTCCATGCCATAGCTTTATGGCACCGTCTCTAAAATCCTGCTGCTTTGTTCTGATTGTCTGTATTCTCTGTTTTTCTGTAGTCCCCAAGAAAGAAATCGGTTCTTCATTGTAACTGATATCCGAAGCATGCATCCGTTCTCGGAAAGCAGCGTACTCAGGCAAATCAAAGAAAAACTGAGAAGGGACACCTGGACTGTTGATATGAGAACGGATAACAACTGCTCTACCATAATACGTATATGGATTACCAGAAAACTCTCTTATAAAGACATGACAATCCAACCCATCTCTTAATGCATTCTCTGCTATTCTTCTTTCTGTCTGTCCTTCCCAGAACAAGCAGGCAGATTCTTCATTTAAGATATCCATATACTGAGTAGCCTCAGCTTTCTTGTGGAGAGTAACAAGAATAATAAACGCATCACTGCCCTCTCCTTTAAAAACACCTGTCTGCCTTAAAGCGTTGAAATCAATCCCACGGATAAAAGCAATATCTTTAGTTGTGTATTCTTTTCCAATTACAAGGGCTTTATGCAGTTTGAATGATACACCTTGTTGTTTCTCCGCCATCCCATACATAAATCCAGGATATCATCATGGATTTAAGTGATCCAGAAATTTATAAGATTCCACAACAATATAATCAGAACAAATCTTCAGCTTTATTCCAGAAACATGATAAGCTGGTTCAGCTCTCCAGTCTTATTAATCTTTATAAAGTCATGTTTCTCATACAGATCCACAAGGTCATCAACACAATCTATGAGGAGAAATCGTCCTCCCACATACTGCTTTGCGGCCATGACGTATTCGATTGCAAAATCAATGAAATCGCGCATCATCAGATCATCATGCGAGGCATTGTCATCACGTGCAAGCTGACCTAGAAGATAGCAGGGAACAGAATCTGCAGAGAACCTTCCAAATCCCCTCATTTTCTTCATCATTACTTTCGAAATTCCTGAAGGAATATCTACAACAGAAAGCGCAAGCGAGAAATATCCTAATATATCAATATCCTCAGTCAAGATAAGATACGTTCTGGCATTATCGCTCTTCTAATAAGCAATCGCATTGTTCCTGATGAAATTCTCAACATCCGGATTTCTCTTCACAGAAAAAGAGGATAAAGCTTTTTCGGCCTCATCCTCTCCTACACGAGCTATGAACTCACAGAGCTCCATACACTTTAGCGTCACTTACCATACCTCGCCTTGATTTTTGCCTCCATCTCTGGAGTTATCGTTGTAGCCTCTTTGAATTTAGCTTTGGCTTCTGGAGTACTCAGCCTCTTTACAGTAGGAGATCCGTTGTCGATAGCTTTCTCAAGGTTCTTGATGCCCCAGTCTGGGTTCACAGTAAAAGTCCTACTGAATGATTCTGTCGCCATGGCAATACCTCCTTCACTTTTAATTTATCTGGAAAATCTATTTCACGATATATATAAATATATACACTATCAAACCACCCAAACCATCAATACATACCATCAACGACTTGTCATTCATGGCTCAAGCTGTAATCCAACGAATCTTAGGACCGTAGATGATTATGCAAATATAAATGTGATTGAGCCAGTCACAGCCCGACAATGGATTCGCAGAGGAAAGCTAAGAACTGCTTTGGAGGGCAATGGCGAATACCTGAAATAACAGATACACCTTCAAGGGGATTCACCGGTGTCCGCTACTACAATTTTAGGCAGTATGAAGTGGGATCATTGATTTTAAAGAAGACGTGAATCCAGATGCTACTGGAGGAAAGAGAAATCCAACAGCATGTGCAGCCTTAACACATGCAAGATTGAGGTCACAATGGAAAATATAATATATGTAGGATAGTTCACAAGACAGAAGCGGTTGGTCTTTTCCGCAGATCCAGTATCCTGATGTTCACATACAGCTGGATTTCTTCCGTATATACATTTTCTGAGATGAATTTCTTTGTCAGGGCATACTCTTCATCGGTGAAACAGACTACAAGATAGAAAGCATGCTTGTATTTAGATGAAAGCAGATATGCTACAAGCTGTTTCTCAAATCCATGCCGGAGGTAGGAAATACTTGATGCACATTTCACTTCCAAAAGAACCTTCTCATCAATCCCGGCATTACGATGGAAAAGAAAATCGACATTGCCGCTTCCTGTTGAAGCCTCACGTATTATCTCAACCCCACGATCATGGAAGAAAGCATCAATTATACTCCCGAGGATAAGCTGGATACGTGATTCATAAACGGGTTTATCATTTTCCCAGAATAGCTTGTACAGTTCTTTATGCATGGCTCTGTCGTCAAGGTACTGAAACAACTCCCCGACCTCAGAGAATAATGTAATACAGTTGGATTTGTTCTTTCTTCTGTATTCCTCCTGAATATCGAGAGGGAGAATCTCAAAATAATAGTCAACATCGAAACCAAGAAAATCTTCCAGTACAAGATTGCCAAAACGATGGTTATTTATAGCAATGTCTATATCGAGAAAATCGAGATCGTTGAAAAGCATATCTATATAGCTATCAATACTCAAGTAATACTCTCTTTCTTCATCAAGCTCAGATTCTTCAACTGAATCATCCCTGCAGGCCTCATCCACAAGTTTTCTTATTTCTTCATTGAAATAGATTTCCGAGAAGTCCGGATTATCATGTAAAAGATCCGACATTGCCACAAGAAAATAATACAGAGCAACCTCGTGGAAAGCTCCAATATTATGAAAAAATGTATCTCCACTCCACCGGTAAAGCTCCTCAAACACCTCCAGACAGCGATGGTATTGTTCCCTGAAAAGATATTTGGGAAGCAGCATTCCAATGGCATCTCCTATATCTCTATCACCATTGAAAATATTTATATCAAGAAAGTCATGCACAACACGGTTGCATAATTCATAATGTTCGGAAGGAAAAATTATCATACAAGGATATTAGCAGTTTTACAGCAGAAATCACTCTGAAATTCTACATATGCAATTCTGGTCAGCAATACACGTAGGAACGAGGGTATATCGGCAATATACCTGTCTGAACCCCGAACATAAGGCTCAAATGCATTAGGGTTTGCATACTGACCTCTTCCAATGTCATTTTTCCTTATAATATTTGCCGTCTTTCATGTAGATATGATTTTTCCTTATGTTCTACGAAGATGGAAAAATGTACTGTTCCAACATTACATATTACAAAGAGCCATTTTCATAATCAGAATGAATCAGATTGCCGTCTCTTTCTATTACATAAGACACCATTTGTGATTTCAGAATTGACAGCATGATTTTGATATTCTTCCGAATATTTTCTTCATTCCATTCAATTATAACCTAGCCCACTTTTGTGTATCATCCACCAGTTTGTGTATAACACGTGCAATCAATATTCTTTTCATACTTGCGAAAAGCATTCTTCAAGATACGACATGAAAGACATTACGGCTTCACGGTTTCTTCTGAATCCCGTACACCGGGCAACAACACATGTCCTCCACTCAGGTCCTTCAACAGGGAATAGATTCAGAGAAGCAATCTCCTGGAACAGCCAGCTTCTGGAAGGCACAAGAGATATTCCAGTTCCATTAACGAGAAGATCACGAAGTACGGATATGCTGGTACAGATTATGGACGGGCAAACCGGCATACGATCCCGATTTGAAAAGTATCTGATATTCTCGCATGTCGCATAGCTTTCACTCATTCCCAGAATCTGGTTCTCACGGATGAAGTTCAGGCTCACAGGAACGTCTACACTTGGGAACATTATCCTGGGTATGGCGACGACGATGCTTTCATGCATAAGCACGGACATGTCCGCAGTGACAGCCTCCTGGGGTATGGAGTCTATCACTATATCCGGTTCTACATCAGTCTCCTCATGCATGTTCATCAAATGAATCCGCTGTCCCGGATGACTTTCGTGAAACCTCGATGCAACCTGGATTACAAGAGGCATTGCATCCCTTACACGTATCATCAGACGGTTCTCGTTCGACGCAATATCATGGCTAATTCGGACAATCTCGCGTTCATAGGACAGCAGCTTATCGACAATCGGAAGAAAAACCTTGCCCTCTTCCGACAAGAAAACTGCACGCCCCTTGCGTGTGAACAGGTCGACACCGAGTTCGTTCTCAAGCTTACGCACCGCTATGCTCAAAGCTGGCTGAGACATGTTCAGCCGCATTGCAGCCTCTGTCATTGTTCCTGCTACTGCCGTCTCATAAAAGCATTTCAGCTGATATAGCTCCATATCTTATATTTAAAATTATTATAAGCATATTTAAAAGTAATATTTAGTGCAAATAAGAGAAGCACATATAATTGAGACAGGGCATTAAGCTCGACTGAGGAGATACCGGGTGAAATACCGCTACACTCTTAGAAAACGAAGGTACGAGACGAACGCAACCATAGTCGCGGCAATCTTGCTGATACCCACATTCATTGCGCTTGCGTTCCTGTTCATCTATCCGGCAATACGGATTTTCTACCTGAGTTTCACCACGACCAACACAATCACTAATATCTCCACGTTCGCAGGCATTGATAACTACCGTTTCATATTCTCTAACGAGATTTTCCGAAAGGCATTCAGCAACACAATTATCTTCACCATCGTGAAAATTGTCCTGGAAGTCACAATCTCCCTAGCCCTTGCAGTTCTGCTCGACGAGCACATACCGTTCAGAAAGTATCTGAGGATATGCTATTTTGCTCCTGTCATAGTCCCAGTTGTCGGATCAAGCATTATCTTCATGTGGCTGTATGATCCGCAGCTTGGACCAATCAATCAGCTTCTGAGCATGCTGCATCTCCCAACCAGCAACTTCATATACTCGGAGGACTCCGCCCTGATGAGTATCATCGTCTTCGCCGTCTGGAGAGGAATCGGTTACGACATAATAATCTTCATCTCAGGACTGCAGGGAATCTCAGACACGCTCGTTGAGGCTGCCAGAGTCGACGGAGCCAATAGCCGGGACATCTTCTTTAAAATAAGGCTGCCACTGCTCCGGCCGGTGATTACGTTCGTGGTGATGATGGGTTTGATTGGATGCTTCCAGGCGTTTACGGAAGTGGACATCATGACAGGAGGAGGCCCGAATAACAGCACTCTTCTGATGGTCAATTACATATATGGTCAGGCTTTCGGCAATGCAAAGCTGGGTCGTGGGGCAGCAGCTTCTGTGGTTTTGTTCACAGTCATCTTCATTCTCACTCTCATCCAGAAGATCAGAAGTGACTCGCAGGAGAACTACAATGGGTAAGAAGCGATACAACTGGCCGGCATTTATCATACTTCTACTGTTCTCGTTTATTATGATCTTTCCATTCATCTGGATGGTTCTGTCGGCATTCAAAACCACAGCAGATGTATATGCATACCCGGTAAAGATCCTTCCATCTTCGTTTACCTTCGACAATTTCGCCAGGGTCTTCCAGATGATAGATTTCGGCAGATACTACCTGAACACAATCATCACAACCATAGCGCAAACAACCATACAGATATTCATGTCTATCACCGCAGCCTATGCATTTGCCAAGTTGGACTTTCCGTTCAAGAGAAGCCTCTACATGATCCTCCAGAGCGCCATGTTCGTTCCATTCTCCGTATTGATCATCCCGCTATATCAGCTTGTGGTGAAGGCAGGGATGATTGATACATATGCGGGAATCATCTTACCCCAGGTACTTGGTGTATTTACAACGATGCTGCTGATCTCATTCTTCACATCGATTCCAACAGACCTTGTCGACGCGGCAAAAATCGATGGATGCGGCTATTTCTCCATTCTGGTGCATGTCGTCATAGCAAACTCGACCACAAGCATAAGCGCAGCGGTACTGTACGCGTTCCTCAACCACTGGAGGAGCTATCTGTGGCCGTTGCTTGTAACGAACGACAACAGGCTTAGAACGCTTGCTGTCGGTTTGAAATACCTGATCTCTGAGGCAAACTCGGCATACCAGTACATGATAGCCGCTGCACTAATGAGCATTCTGCCTCTTATGATCGTCTATCTGTTATGCGAAAAGAACTTCGTCAGGTCCATGACCATGACGGGAATGAAAAACTGACACTGAAAAAAGGAGAGTAGACAAAATGAAAAGGACAATCTCTGTATTTCTAGTCATTGTACTCGCCATCACATCCCTCTTTGCGGGAGGCGCCAGCGAAGACGAAGGGCGTTCGCTCGACGTATGGTACGCCCTGAGTGGCACAAGCGGAGAGGCATTCATGTCGATTGTCGATGATTTCAATGCACTGGGCACAGGCATCACGATCAATGCCTCTTATTCAGGTGGGTATAATGACACAGCAACAAAGATAACAGCAGCACTGGCTAACGGCTCCACCCCGGATGTCCTGATTGGAGGTCAGGTCACCTATTCCGGAGCCTATGGTAACTTCTACGTTGCGGACAGGGCTGCAGAAGATCCGGAATTCGACTATGACGATGTGTTCCCAGGCCTATGGGAATACGGAATTTACAATGGCCGTAACTGCAACATTCCGTTCAACATCTCCACTAACATGATGTTCTACAACAGAGAACTAACTGAATCGGCCGGTCTCAACCTGGATGAGAATCCTCCCCAGACCTGGGATGACTTCATAGAGGTCTGCAAGGTACTCAGGGATTATTACGCGGACAAGCCAAACTTCATCCCGTTCGTCGTATCTGACGAGGACTGGCTCTCCAACACACAGATCATGCAGTGTGGAAACGAGGTTATCGCCCATAACGAGGACTACTCGCTGAAGACTGCTGCATGGGGTGTTCCCGAATGTGCAAAGGTCGCAGCATGGTGGCAGGACATGGTGAGAGAAGGCCTTATGGACATGAGCATGAATCAGAACGGAAGCAACGTGTTCCTTGGTGGCAATGCTGCGTTCTTCGCAGGTTCATCCACTACAATCATCGAATGGTCTGAGGCCATGGGTGACAGACTTGCAGCAATCGAAATGCCGATGTTTGATGTCAGGACTGTCGCTATGGGCGGAAGCTGTGCAACAATCTTCCCGACAGATAATGAACAGAGAAACGACGATGCCTGGACATTCGTAAAGTTCATCACAAGCAGCGAGGTAAACGCAAAGTTTGCTGTCATGAGCGGCTATCTTCCAATCAGGGCTTCCTCCGCTGACTCACATATTATCAAGGACTGCATCGCTTCCAACCCCGCATACGCAATAGGGTTCAAGCAACTTTCATATGCACATGCATACACGAACATCGACGACTATGTCGCCAAGTCCAATGCGCTGGCCCATTTCAGAACGGCAGTTACCAGTGACCTCTCATACGATCCTCTACAGGCAATGCAGGAATCGGCACAGCTCTATGATATGGAAGCAAATGGATAAGAGCCTTGTCCGTTCGTTTCTAGAGGCACTTGCCGTAGGAGACGCCTACGGCAAGGCTACGGAGTACTGTACTCGGAAGGAGATAACCGAGCGGTATAAGTGCATTGGAAGAATTCTGCCACCAGAGGACTCGCTTGCCCACAATGACCTAGCCTGGGGCAAGGTCACCGATGATACGGAACAGAATATCTATCTCATCCGGGAATACGCCCGGATGGGCAGGATAGATGCAAAGGACACCGCCCTCTGTCTGCTCAGGTGGCTGGAGGAGTCTGATGCTATGAAGTACATCGGACCGAGCAGCCTTCATGCACTCAGATTCATCCAGAATGGAGGTGACATAGACGAGGCCGGATCCTGCGGTACTACGTGCGGAGGAATCATGCGGGTTCCATCGGCATTTCTGTTCAGCAGCCATGAAACGCTGGAAAGAAATGTTGTTGAGTGCCTCAGGCCTACCCACAACACCTCCATTGCCATGGAAGCCGCCATGTCGTATGCATACGCTCTCGAAGAAGCATCACAACCAGGATGTACGGTGGAATCCGTCCTTGAAAGAGCGAAGAACGGTGCTGCGCAGGGAAGACAATACGGAAACGCTACACGAACGAATGGCGTCGGACCGTCTGTAGAAGCCCGCATAAGCTTTATCGAAAGGCTTTTGGGCAATGACATTCCAGATTCAACACTGGAAATGCTTCTCTATGATGTCATCGGTACGACTATGGCCTCTGCAGATGTAGCATG
The DNA here is from genome assembly GCA_949287505.1 of uncultured Spirochaetales bacterium. Taxonomy (GTDB): domain Bacteria; phylum Spirochaetota; class Spirochaetia; order Sphaerochaetales; family Sphaerochaetaceae; genus Ornithospirochaeta. The sequence goes on from CASEGX010000120.1 coordinate 38,603, forward strand.
TGCTGTATTTGCAATTTTCCAGCATACGAAAGGCAATGCGAAAAGAGCGATAGAGATTGCTACTATGACCGGAGGTGACAGTGACACAATCGCATGTCTTGCGGCAGGGTTATGTACACTGTTCTCAAAAAAACACAACATCCCGCAAGAAGAGGTAGCCCTTGCAAGACAGGCCAACGGGCTGGACTTCGATGAGATTGCAGATATGATTGTAAAAAAAGGAGAAGACATACAATGAGACTCTCTACATCCACCAACCTGATAGCATTCCGCCCGGACTGGGTGTCATATATACCGACTCTCGACTCCATGCGCCGACTGAAGAAAGTCGGATTCGATGCGGTGGATCTGAACATCTCGGATGCCGGCAAAGGCTTCTTCCGCCTCGCCGATGACGACTGGAAGGAATGGGTTGACGAAATCGGCCAGTTGTCGAGAGATCTCGATCTTCCTATATCACAGGCTCATGCCCCGTTCTATAACGCCATTGAGCCCGAAAGTGCGAAAGCTGAAACATGGGAACCATTGATCAGACGCGCGATAACTGCTGCAGGCGTTCTTCAGATTCCCTGGATTGTCATGCATCCTGGAACTTACCCAGATGACACCTATGACTTCAAGGAGTCGAAACGGCGGAATTATGACTACTTCATGCCCTATCTGGAACTGGCTGCTGAGTATGGCATCGGTATCGCTATCGAAAACATGGCTGACGACATAAGACGGACATATCTAAGACCCAGCGCAGTGTACTGCTCTACTCATCTGGAACTTGCCGACCTCATCGACTCGTTCCACATGGACAACGTTGGCGCCTGCTGGGACTTTGGACATGCAAATCTCATGGGACTCGACCAGAGAGAGGCACTACGTTACCTTGGGAAGCGGCTGAAGGCCACACATGTGGCAGACAATTCAGGAATGCACGACGATCACATCATGCCGTTTCAAGGGACCATTGACTGGAGACGGATCCTGCCTGTGCTTTCACAGATAGGATATGATGGAGACCTTACATACGAAATTCATAACTCCACATCCAGACTGCCTGACGACATTCTTGACGATGTTGCCGTTCTGGCGGAAAAGGTCGGGAGATACCTGTTGAACCTAGCTGAAGGCAAAGCCTCATAAGACACGCATTTCCAGCCTGTCCACCTGTATGGGCAGGTCTGGAGAATCATATGATCTTGTTTCGGTATTAATTGAATAGATGGCAATGAAGTTCTTATTCTTGTGGTATAAACGGAAATGAGTATCTAATGGACATATCTCCAGTGTGATTTCTTGCCTTAAGCACTCAGTGGCATAATCCCAGAGAACATCATGAGAGCTGCCCGATATCCCTCACGATATTCAGCCTTATCCGCTCGGTATCCACATAGATGCAGCCATACAGCACAGGGGTGTTGCTGTCATCATAATTCGTAATCTCAAGGAGAACGAATGGCTTTACCTTTCCAGAGGGAACAGGGAAATACTCCATAAGTTCAGGGACCTCGCCGCTTGTGACTGCCTGTATCCTTATGACATCCCATTTGACATGGATATTCGCTGTCTTACGCAGGAATTCATATATAGACTGCGTCTCAAGCGTCGGAGATTTCCAATGATGCTCCGCAATATGTCCATAACGGAGAGTATCGATGCAGTACATGCAAGGCGTGTCATCGGCATAGTAAAGGCTTTTGACAACCTGAAGCGAAAGAGAGGGACTGCAATGGAGCCTTGAGGCCAGTCCCCCTGCCTGGACAGACTGAACGGAAATGACCTTGCTCCTTGTCCTATAGCCATTGTTGGTGATTATGTCCCTCATATCTACACGGGGATAAAGCGTCGTGTTGATATCTATAGTGCGGGTATTCACATATGTACCGCTTCCCTGCTTCCGCAGTACCTTTCCCTCTGTCTCAAGGTCACTTAGAGCAGCCCTGATCGTACTTCGGCTCACATGGAACTTCGTCGCAAGCTGTGCTTCCGATAGAAGCCTTGGATTGGATGAAAGATCCATCCTGGAGATATATTCCAGAATCTGGCTACGTACCTGTTCCCTTAACGGCAGTTCATTCCCACTCATCTTCTTCTCCTGCTGTCATTCCTGATGATACATTTGCTTGTGGCGCAAAGGCAATCGTAAAACAACTTGTCTGACAACTGTTGTCAAATCCTTTCCTGAAACAGCAATGCGACGGGAAGTTGTCTGACTATTCCTGATACTGTTGCTCCATCTGGATACTCTAGCCTATCATCAGGCTAACCCCCTGTGCGCACAGGAATCATCTAACCGATATGGCTGCATCAGCCAAAGGAGGAAGGAATGAATTCCACTACAGGGAACAGCTCGCTGCTTGAGCGGGTCTTCCATTTGACAGAGAAGGGAACAACGGTGCGGACTGAAGCGATAGCCGGAGCTACCACGTTCCTTTCATGCGTAAGCATCATGGTTCTTAATCCAACCATCCTCTCAGCTGCCGGCATGGATCAGAAAGCCGTATTCTGGGCTACTGCGCTATCATGCTGCATAGCATGCCTATGGATGGGACTATGGGGAAACTTCCCATTCGCGCTGGGACCGGCAATGGGACTCAACAGCTATATGGCATTTACCGTTGTACAAGGCATGGGGCTTTCCTGGCAGAACGGACTGGCCTGTGTGTTCACATCAGGGTGCATATTCATGCTTCTGAGTGCCTTCAAGGTACAGCAGCATATCGTGGATGCTGTACCGGATTGCGTGAAGAAGGCCATTGGAGCTGGAGTCGGTATGTTCATAGCCTTCTGTGGCTTCCAATCCGCGGGTCTGATCCAGAGATCTGAAAGCACATTCGTCCAGATAGGCGATCTCGGCAATCCTGGAACCATCCTTGCACTTATAGGCATCGCTGTGACAGCTGTGCTTGTCATACGCAACGTCAAGGGCGGGATACTCTGGGGTATCATCCTCGTAACGATCATCGGTTTCTTTGTGAAGGACCCGGCAACTGGAGCAGCCTATACCACGCTGCCTTCATCGTTTTTCTCTTTTGATAACCCAGTCGAAGCTCTTGCCCCTACATTCGCGAAGCTGAGCTACAGCAATATGTTCTCCGGTTCACTTCCAGTCATATTCGGCACAATATTCGCAATCATAAGCTTCCTCTTTGTCGATCTGTTCGACAGCCTCGGCGTATTTCTAGGGATTGCTCCGAAAGCCGGGCTTGTTGATGAGAATGGCAAGACGCAGGGTGCAGGCAAGGCTCTGTTTGTGTCAGCAGGAGCTGCTGCCGTGGGTGCTATACTCGGAACAAGCACGGTTTCCATCTATGGCGCAGAGAGCGCGACGGGAATCGCTGCAGGAGGACGCACGGGACTGACAGCATGCTGCACTGGTCTTCTGTTCCTTCTCACGCTGTTTCTCTCACCACTGTTCCTGATGATTCCTGCAATCGCCACAGCCCCTGCACTTATCATGGTTGGCATATTCATGATGGAACCGCTATCGACGCTGGATCTCTCGGATTTCTCCGTTTCAATGCCTGCGTTCTTTGCGGTTGCGGCTATGCCATTCACATACAACATCGCATACGGAGTGCTTTTCGCGATGCTCAGCTATTCGCTCTGCAAGGTCGCGACAGGAAAGAGGAAGGAACTCTCACCAGCAATGATAGTCCTCACCTTCATATTCCTGCTCTACATAGTGCTTGATGCAATATTCTGAAGGAGGTTTTAGAATGCTTACAGAAAGACAGAAGAACATGCTGAGGGCAATCCCCAAGGCAGAGAACCACATACATATCGAGGGCTCAATACCATGGGATCTTGCGCTGAAGCTCGCAGAGAAGAACCATGTTGAGCTTCCAGTCCATACAGTCGATGAGATCGCGAAATGGAGCAGAAAGCTTATCACGGAAAAGGGCCTTGATGGATTCATGATCTGCGACAGGACGCTTAATTCAGTATGTCTTCACGAGGAGGACTATGAGGCTGCCGTCCTCGCACTGGCAAAGGATGATCATGATCAGAACATAATCTATCAGGAGCTTCATCTGGATTATCCACTGAATGAGGAAAGAGGAATACCTATCGAAGTGGTCATGGAAGGCTACCGCAGCGCACAGAAGAAGGCTAAAAAGCTCTATGGCGTCGAGATTGTCTATATCGCAGGGCTTGACCGCACACTATCCAGCGAACGCTGCTTTTCCTTCGTTAAATCGCTCCGTCCCTATCTTGATATGATCGCGGGGCTTGGAATGGACTGCGAGGAGAACGGACATCCATGCATCAAGCACCTTGAAAGCTACAAAGAAGCAAAGGACATGGGACTTTTCCTCACAGCGCATGCTGGCGAAGACGGAAAGGCTGACAATATATGGGACGCGTTGCTGAAGCTCGGAGTCCAGCGCATTGATCATGGCTGCCAGGCAGCTTATCACCCGGATCTGATTGAATACCTGAAGGAACATGACATCCTCTGTGCGATGTGCCCATCCGGGAATGTCTATTCAGGTGCAGCCCCAAGCTTCGAAGAGCATCCTCTTCTAGCCCTCCTCAGGAGTGGTGTCCCGGTATCAATCAGCTCGGATGACCCACCATATACATACTCCATGACAGATGAGCTGATACTAGACGCTGAGAAGATGGGACTCAGCGAGGATGAGATGATAAAGATAATCCGCAATGGGTTTGAATACTCAATAAGCGGCAGCCATCTTCTTCCTCAGTTCGACAGCTGGGTCAAGGAATGGAAGAAAGGAGGACAGAATGAATGATATCATGAGAATGCCGAAGCTTGAGATGCATATCCACATAGAAGGAACTTTCGACGTGGAAACAGTATGTGCTCTTGCAGAGGCACAGGGCATCACGCTTCCGAGACCTAAGAGCTCGATATTCACGTTCAGTGGCCTTACTGATTTTCTAAGCCTCCTCGACTGGATCTGCAGCCTCGTTAGAGACCGCGATACAGCCCGGCAGATTGCATACCGCTTTGCAGAATACGCAAAGGAACAGGGAATCATATACACAGAGGTGATAGTCAATCCAAGTCACTGGAAGAATATCGGGACAGAGGATCTCATCCAGGGTATTCTGGATGGATTTGATGAGGCATATGGTAAAGGACTTCCGGACTGCAGGTTGCTTGTATCGCTCAGGCGTGAACAGGATCTCACCTCTTCCAGCAATACTGTTGATTGGGTCCTCTCCCACAGGCATCCCAGGCTTATAGGGCTGTCTGTAGATGGGAATGAGGAGCTTTCAGCAGACTCAAACAAGAGGTTCGCGCCTCTTTTCAGGAAATGCAAGGAGGCAGGGCTTGGAATAACCGTGCATGCTGGTGAATCATCCGGACCGGAAGGTGTCATTGAGGCCTTGGATATGCTTGGTGCAGACAGGATCGATCACGGAGTCAGGGCAATAGAAAGCCCAGAACTTATCGAAAGGCTCCGGGATGAAAGGATTCCGCTCGATGTCTGCTTCACATCAAACGTAATCGGAGGACTATATACAGCAGAAAACCATCCTCTTGGAACCATGTACGGCATGGGCCTCCTTGTGAATGCAGGAACAGACGATCCAGAACTCATGCAGATTCCGCTTTGCACAGAGCTCGAACGTATTGCAGCCCAATACGGATGGGGCATCAGGGATCTTCTTGCCCTGCAGTACAATGCTCTCGAGGCGGCATTCTGCAGCGATAAGGACAAGGATCTCATCCGCAGCAAGCTGGATGCGTTCAAGGCTTCCCTGTAAAAGACAGATACGAGGCGCTGTCAAACAAACAGCAAAGACAGCGCCATTCCGTGGATTCTCAAACAAGATATTTTCCAGCTCATGCTGCCCATCATCACTCAACCCTTTTATTAGATCAAGATTAAACTTTTACAAACAAATCTCAATTACTGGAGTAATGCTTATTAAGCTTCTGAAATAAGTATCTTTATCTGCAGTACAAATATCGACTTTACAAAGCGTAAATATCTTCAATTGAATACAATCTGATACTGTCATCAATTTCTGTTAGTTTCTTGATGTCATCATCAAAACCAGACTTCGAGAAGAACCAATAAAGAAAATTGCCAGCGCCTCCCATCTCTCTTGAATATGATCGCATCAAATCGAGTTCCTGCGCATCTATCTTGCGTTCTCTGAACTTAACGCTTCCGATAATCGCATCATTGCCGATAGCTGACTTAGCAACAACATCAATCTCAATTTCCTTATGCAGAGTCTTGCTTCCACCCCACCATGTTCCAACCAAACCGAGAGGAAAAGGAAGGTCAGCATACAGCTCAATATACTGCCTGGCAATCTCTTCAAAGACCTTGCCCATGTAATCATTCAGAAAAGGTGCGACTACCTTGTCGTAGGATTGCGGCATACGCCCGGAAACGATTGTGGAGATATTCCTGATAACAAAGAATGAATGAAACCTGAAGAATAGATCGCAAATCTTCCATACACCTTTCTTCTCGCTCTCACCAAGAGGTACAAGCTTATCAACAACCCCTACCTCCTTTAGCTTGTTGAGATATGCCGGCAATGTTCCTACCTGGATTCCTGCACGAGAAGCGATATCCGCAAGCTTTGTGCAACCACCTACGATAGCATTCAGAATTGAGCTGTATGTGGACACCTCGCTGAACTCTTCCTTAAGATAGTTTTCCCTTTCATTGAAAAGCACTGAATTACTATCAAAGATATTATACAGGAGGTTCTCTTTCAGGTTTAAACTATCATCAAAGAGCTCAAGATAACGAGGAATGCCTCCGGTTATCCCATAGACAATGGCTTTATCCGAACAACTATATGCAGGAACAAAGAGGCCGGAATCAAGATAATCGAAAGGCTTGACATGAAACTGAGCGGTTATGCGGCCATGCAATGGACTCTCCTTGCCAAGCACCTCATCTTCCATGAATGAAACAGATGAACCGGATAGAATCAGGAAAAGCTTTGACCCCTTTGCTTCATGATCCAGGATATTCTGGATAATCGAGGAGATTGCGTTGTCATCCTTCTTGGCAAGGTAAGGATATTCATCCATAACGAATATAAGTCTGTCATTCATCGAGAATCTGACTATTGCCCGGAATGCTTCAATGAAAGAGGGGAAAGTCACACTATAACCCAAGAAAGCACTGATCTGAGTAGAGAGTTCTGCAAGATTATCTGCAATGGATGATTTCTGGCACGCAAAGAAGATACATCTTCGTCCTTTTGTAAAATGATTGATCAGCGTTGTTTTCCCGACTCTTCTTCTGCCATAGACCGTTGCGAACTCCAGCTTATCACTGGAATACATCATTTCAAGTCGATTAAGCTCTGCTTCTCTTCCTATGAACATGAAAAATCTCCTGTAGATAATTATAATCGCAGAACATTTAATATTTCAATATTTAATATTTCGATATTATAGTTACCATTTTCAGCACTACATTCCCTGCTTTATAAAAACACCATCATTAAATGCAAAACATATGCTTCTGTAAAAGATTCGGAATTATCCATAAGACTCAGTTCCGATCTCATTAGTGAAATACTCCTCGCTCCTTCCTAAATTCCTTATCGGAAAACAAGGCCCAATATATGAATTTATAGTATCTATAAAAATCTTTGAACTCAAAATGTATAAGTACTTTTGTCGTAACCTGTAAAAATATGCAACTAATTTTTATTCATCGTATCATTCATGAATATCATTAGTTGCACGAATTTGGGTCAAATCTGATTTTAGTTCTTTATATTACAAGTAATTGTCATTCCCACTCAATCGTCCCTACTGGTTTTGGTGTCATATCATAACAGACACGGTTAACACCTTTCACTTCTTTCAGAATCCTGTCTGTAATATGACTTAGAAGAGCAAATGGAATATCCTCAACAGTTGCAGTCATTGCGTCTTTTGTATTCACAGCTCTTATTATCACAGGGTATTCAAAGGATCTCTTACCATCACGAACACCAACAGATCTGAAATCCGGAACAATAGTGAAATACTGCCATACTTTACCTTCAAGACCATTGATTGCAAACTCTTCTCTCAGGATTGCATCTGATTCTCTCACGCACTCCAGCCTGTCTCTGGTTATAGCCCCAAGACATCTTACCCCAAGACCAGGGCCAGGGAATGGCTGTCTGTAAACCATGCTATCAGGAAGACCAAGAGCCTTTCCTACAACACGTACTTCATCCTTATAAAGGAACTTCAAAGGCTCGACAAGCTCGAATTTAAGATCCTCTGGAAGGCCGCCTACATTGTGATGAGCTTTAACACCATCGCTTTCAAGAATATCAGGATAAATCGTTCCCTGAGCAAGGAAACCAATACCATCAAGCTTTCTTGCTTCTTCCTCGAAAACACGGATGAATTCAGCCCCGATAATTTTCCTTTTCTGCTCTGGGTCTGTAACACCTGCAAGCTTATCAAGGAAACGGTCAACTGCATCAACATAGATGAGATTTGCATCCATCTCATGTCTGAAAACCTGTACAACCTGTTCAGGTTCTCCTTTTCTGAGAAGACCATGATTTACATGGACGCATACAAGATTCTTTCCGATTGCCTTAATAAGCAGTGCTGCCACAACTGAAGAATCAACACCTCCGGAAAGAGCAAGAAGAACCTTCCCATCCCCCACCTGCTTTCTTACCGACTCAACAGCCTCTTCGATGAATGCCGCAGCAGCATTCTCGGAAGCGATTCTCTCAAGATCAGCAGGACGAACATTACCTTTGAAATCCATAATTTCTCCTCGTGAACAAACGTGTCAGATACATTGTAATGTATTTATGAGGATGAAAGGTAGACAACTTCATGAAATCAATCATTTTTTCATATGATAGCTTATTTAATAAATAAAATGCACCGTGATGAACTCAAAGTGCATTTACAGGCTTTAATTATGAAAACTAAGTAAGGAGACTGCAGCCTCACTTAATTCAGAATTCTATAAGGTCGTATTCCCGTGTTCCGATGCCAAGATCTTCAGCAGCTTCAATTGTGTGAATACCATTGCGGCTTGTCACACGCTCCATGAAGTGCTCCTTTCCAGGATCATCAGAATTCATGACAAGGTCGATACATGCCTGATCGATAGCCACCGGATCAAGGGAGGCAAGTATTCCTATATCCTTCATGCACGGATCCTCTGCAACGACACAGCAATCACAATCGACAGAAAGGTTCTTCATCACGTTGACAAAAGCAAGTCTTCCTTTGAAATGGTTGACGACGCTGGATGCAGCATCTGCCATAGCTTCAGGAAAAACAATCTTGCTCGCGTGTTTCTGCCATGTCTCAAACCTGTCATCGGTCACACCAGCAGAATGGATCAATGCCTTACCTGCACGGCTCGCGCATCCGATCGAAAGCTGTTTCAATGCTCCGCCATAACCTCCCATCGGATGTCCTTTGAAATGTGCCAGAACAAGCATCGAATCATAGTTCGCGATATTCTTTCCAAGATGATTCTCCTTGAGAACCTTCCCATTGGGAATCTCCCAGATCAAATCAGGGCCTTCCGCATCCAGAAGATCAACATCAAAGTATTTTGTCCATCCATGTTCTTCCAGAAGTTTCCAATGAGAATCCGTGTTATCACGGACACCACCTGCGGCATCACCATATGCAGTATTGCATTCAACGATGGTTCCTCCGATTTCATCAACCATCGGCTTCCAGAATTCCGGGCGGAGATAGTTCTGATTACCTTTCTCTCCCGAATGGATTTTAACCGCGACCTTACCAGGAAGCGTAACACCAAGCTTATGGTACGCCTCAACGACGCTCTCAGGACTGATGTCCCTTGTGAAATACACTTTTGATTTCATTTAATATTCCTCCCCAGTTCATATGCTTTTTCCATAAAGATGGAATGCTCTGTCGAAAAGACATTGCCACAACCTGTACCAAGAATCTCTCCGGCATTCTCGAAATGCATGTAGCGGCAAAGTGTATGGTAATGCTCTGCTATAGATTTCATCGTCCAGTCGTTATCATCCCAGGCTGAAACAATCAACGCGGTCTTCATGTGCTTTTCTGACAGACGGTTTGTGAAACTGTACCATCTGTCTATCACAAGCTTGAGCTGCGATGAGAAGCCATAGTAGTAAAGCGGAGTGACAAGAACCATCATATCGCTTGAGAGTATGAGATCACGAAGGTTCATCATGTCATCCTTCTGTACGCATTCGCCATTCATACCGCATTTATCACAGCCAAGACATGGATGGATTGTACTGTGCCCTGCATCAAAAATCGTTACCTCATGTCCATTCTCCTCTGCACCTTTTATGAATGCAGATGCAAGAAGATTGGAGGAGCCACGCTTATGTGGACTGCTTTCTATAACAAGAATTCTCATATCACCTCCTCAGGAACGCTGAATCGTTTTCACCGCCATTATCAGGAATAAACCGCTCAGCTTTCATATGAAGATCATATTTCTCGCGGAGCGCTGCAATCTCCCTCATCAGAGGAGAAGCATGATGTTCATCAAGTGCTTCCTGACTCTCCCATGCATCAAGCAAGAGAACAGTTTCAGGATCGGAGGCCGAAAAGAAATAATCATAACGGATATTACCGCTTTCCTTTCTGACTCGCTCTGCAATTCCCCTGCTCTCCATTTCTTTGACAAACTCAACTGCGCTGCCCGAATGGCCTGTATAATATAAATTCATCACAATCATTACTTATATTCCGAAAACGCCTTATTTATACAGGTCTTTATCTATTGCACCTGAGACAATAGAACCTCCAACAATGTTAAGAAAAGGGTATGTCTTCTTCATATCATTCAGCGCATAGTCAATGCCGCTTCCTCCTGAAGTCGCAAATACATAAATCTTCTTGCCATTGAGATCTGCCTTATCAATGAATGTATTGATAACCCTTGGAGCCACACCCCACCAGATTGGGAAACCGATATAGACAAGATCGTAACCGAAGAGATCCGGAATATCTTCCACTATTGCAGGCCTTGATGATTTATCCATCATCTCAACTGAGCTCCTGCTTTTCTTGTTCCTCCAGTCAAGATCCTCTTCTGTATATGGAACTTCCGGCTTCACTTCATAGAGCATTGCGTCAGAAACAGACGCAAGCTCCTTGGCACGCTTTGCTGTAACTCCGCTTGCAGAGAAATACACTATTGCTTTTTTCATATCTTCACTCCTTCATCTGATCTGATAACAGTTTGATTACCAGTTTCTTTGTCATGTCATATACAGTTATCTTCGGCTTATGGATACCTGCAGTCTTCATTGCACTCTTCTGCTTCTCCGTCGGATAGACATAGGGATAGATTCCATACATGAATGGGAAGAACTCATATATGAAATCATCACAGGCTTGTGGCTGAAGAGCGGGAAAGAAATGCAGAAGGCATTCAGACATGAGTTCTATTGATGTCTTGTATTCACCTTTGAAATCAACAAGCCTTTCCTCTCTGCTGTTCTCCTCGATATCAAAAAGGTTCATGCACTGGATTTTCAAAAGGACTGTCCGCTTTTTCAGAGAAAGCGCAATCGCCTCCGCAAAGCTTTCCACACTCAAGGGCTCAGCAGTCTCCAGAATCTTCCTAAGATCCTTGTTCCAGTACCGGTATTCCTCCTTCAGAACTGCAAGGAAAATCTCTTCCTTGGTCTGGAAATAATTATAGATAGAAGGTCTGGAAAGACTTGTCTCGACGCTTATATCCTTAAGTGTTATCTCAGAAAAGGATTTGATCCTGTAAAGCTTCCTACACGCCTCGATTATCTCCTCAGGCCGTTTCTCAACGACATCTTTTGCGGCTTTAGGCATAAATGCAGCTCCTTATTGACGCTCTGTCAGTAAAATACACCCATTCTGACACAGCGTCAATATTCCAAATCAGAGAAGAGAAAAATATGTCATATACTGACAAAATCTCTGAGGACTGCCTCAACTCCGGATTTCCTCAGCGCATCAAGAAAATTTTCCACAACGCTCAGAGCAGGAGGAAGAACATCGGGTGCAAGTCCTGCATGAATCAAAAAGGCTTCCGGATTCATCGCTAGGGGTTCAAGCTCATTCTTTTTAGGATCATCAATGGGCATTCCTTCACCATTTGCATCCTTTGCGATGAAGAAATATTCCCATATTGACAACGCAAGAAGAACAGCGCGCATTTCACAGCCATTCCGGAGGCCTTCTTCAAGCGGTCTAAGTATGGCATTTGAGATCTTCTTTGATCCATCTGAAGCAAGACGGAGGATCGTGTCCGCGATATATGGATTTGAGAAACGTTCAATAAGCTCATCCTTGTACAACGGGATATCAACACCTGGAACCGGAGGGAGTGTCCGGGTTATCTCCTCCATATACATCTCGCGGATGAATTTCCGTATCAGAGGATTCCCCGCAGCCTCATGCACCATTTTTATCCCCATCATATATGCAGGATATGAGAGCGCAGAATGTGAACCATTGAGAAGCCTTATCTTCATCAGTTCATATGGCCTTACATCATCTACAACAAGAGCCCCGACACGGGAGAAATCAGGGACGGGAGTACAGAATGTATTCTCTATCACCCATTGTCTGAAGGCTTCAGCATGCACAGGACACGAATCATCAACATCAAAATTCTGCTTGAGAAAGATTATATCCTCATCCGTCGTCCCCGGAGTGATACGGTCAACCATCGTACAGGGGAAAGCCACGGACGATTCAATCCATTCCATTATTTCCGGATATTTCCTCTTGCAGAACTGCGCGATGCATTTTCTGAGCATCTTTCCATTTTCCGGGACATTGTCACAGCTCATTATCGTGACAGGATGATTGCTTTTGCATCGCATCTGAAGAGCTGCTGCCAGGAAACCAATTGCCGTTGAAGGCGTGTCACTATCAAGGTCATGGATGATCGCAGGATTATCAAAATCAAGGCTTGCAATGTCATCACGATAGCAATACCCCTTTTCAGTGATCGTAAGTGTTATGAGATCAACACAAGGAGATGAGAGGATCTCTAAGACCTTCTCTGGATCTGCCGCACCATTTGCATACCCTACGACAGGTCCGTTTATGCGCAGATCTCTTGTCCCATCTGGAGAAAGGGAGAGCACACTATACATCCAGTCCTGAGCCTTGAGACCCTTGATGAAATCAGGAGAGACGGGAAGCGTGTCTATTTCAAATACACCGCCATCATATAATCCCGCTGAAAGAAGCTCATCAAGATATGTCAGGAAGTGCGACCTGTGGAAATGACCCAGCCCGATATGTGCTATCTTTGCTTTCAGTCCACTCCGGTCATATTCAGGTACCGTAATCCCCTTATTCTTCAAAGCTCCCAGGTTCTCATTTGAAATTCTCATATAGCCTCCTAAGAAGAAATTCAATCATCTCGGGAGGCATAAAGCAACAGAAATAAGTTCAACCAATATGCTTTAATTCATTATTCAGCCATTATAGACTCTGCTTCCTTCAGCCAGCTGTCTGCAGCTGCATCGGATGGCATCCTCCAGTCCGAACGAGGGGAAAGGGTGACAGTACCAACCTTTGGCCCATCAGGAAGACAGCTACGCTTGAACTGCTGCTGGAAAAAGCGCCTGATGAATACAACAAGCCACTTCTTTATGAATGATGGAGAATAATCACCTCTGAAAGACTCACAGGCAATGCGGAATATCTTACGTGGAGAGAAACCACAGCGGACCATATAATAAAGGAAGAAATCATGAAGCTCGTATGGTCCGACTATATCCTCCGTCACCTGTGATATCAGCCCATCCTTTGCAGGCAGCAGCTCCGGAGATACAGGCGTTGCCAGAATGTCATACAAGACAAGAGAGGCCTCGTTTGACATGGTATCAGCGGTATGCCGCACAAGATATCTTACAAGCGTCTTCGGAATGGAAGAATTGACTCCATACATGCTCATATGATCACCATTATACGTTGCCCATCCGAGTGCCAGCTCTGATAAATCACCTGTACCAATCACTATGCCACCCGTCTTGTTGGCAGTATCCATCAGCACCTGTGTTCTTTCCCTCGCCTGAGAATTCTCATATGTGACAGAAAGGTCATCCACGCTCTGCCCGATATCCTCAAAATGCTGGAAGACGCTCTTTGTTATATTGATGCTCTGGAATGTGACACCAAGAGCAGAAGCAAGCTTCTCAGCATTTGAACGTGTACGTTCAGTTGTACCGAAACAAGGCATTGTTATTGCAATCACGTCCTTCCTGTCGCGTTTCAACAGATCAAAGGCACGGACAGTAACAAGAAGAGCCAGTGTAGAATCCAGTCCTCCTGAAAGTCCGATGACAGCTTTTGAAGCATGCGATGCTATGATTCTTTTCTTCAGGCCATAAGCCTGGAGTGTCAGAATCTCCTCGCATCTTGAATCTCTTTCATTCTCATCGGCAGGAACGAAAGGATGGGAAGGGAATACTCTTGTGAGCTTTGTCTCGCATTCCCTGAAAGATACAGGAATATGCTCATACCCATCATCTGAGGAGATGAAAGTATTCATTCTCTGCCGTTCTGTAATCAGGCGATCTGTATCGATTTCAGAGATCGTCAGTTCTCCGTTATTGAACATTGATGAAGAAAGAACCGAACCATTCTCAGCGATGATGTTGCTACCTGTAAACACCATATCAGTAGTGCTCTCGCCGTCTGCAGCATCTGCATATACATAGCCTGCAACAAGCCGGGCAGATACGGAGGAGACAAGATTCTTCCTGTACTCCTCCTTTCCGATAATCTCATCAGACGCGGAGAGATTGACAATAAGAGTAGCACCATTCAAAGCAAGACGGACGGAAGGAGATTCCGGAACCCACAGGTCCTCACATATCTCACATCCGACAGAGAGCGAAGAAGGAAGGAGAGAATCGAAGATAATCTTGTTGCCGAATACAACATCTTCCCCCAGGAATCTTACAACCTCATTCTCAGACGGAGCTGGAGTGAACCATCTTGTCTCATAGAACTCTCCATATGAAGGAAGGTTTTTCTTAGGAATCAGGGCAAGCACCTTACCGCTTTTGATAACCACAGCAGTGTTATAAAGCTTGCCTTTGTGTGCATAGGGATAACCGACAAAGATAAGAGCATCGGATGAGGCAGAATCCTTTACAATCGAAATAAGCGCTTCTTCAGCACTCTGCTGCAGGCTTTTCTGAAAGAAAAGATCTCCACATGTATATCCTGTGACCGAAAGCTCTGGAAATACGAGTACCTTTACCCCTGCCCCTTCAGCCTTCCTGATAAGATCGACAATCTCTCCTGCATTGTATACAGGATCAGCAACCTTCAAATCCGGCGATGCTGCCGCGACTTTTACAAACCCATCTCTCATACGATTATGATAAAGCATTAGACATACATGGTCAAAAACCGTGAGAACAGTCTCAAACTGGCAGAATTTTCCACCCTGAGATCTTTCTTGTCTTTGAGGAGAAACTTATTCCGACTTCAAATATGCTCATACCTTCATTCTCAAGATGAAGATACTTCTCTGTATACCCTCGCTCTTCAATCTGTCTGATGGCATCTTCTGCATCCCTGTCCACCTTGAGCTCAAAAACATAGATATTATTACCTGCAATAATGACTTCATCAGAACGGCCACGAAGAGTTCTCTCCTCGCTTATTGCCTGCATGCCTGCAATGACAAAGATGGCATGGAAGATTGAATGGAAGAAACGCTCATCGCTCTTTCCAACAAGCTCATAGGAAAAAGAATCAAAGTATTCATCAAGACGTGCTTTCATTCCGTCAGAGTCCCCTATTCTGCAAGCCTGACGAAACATCTTAATCCAGGAAGCTATGTTGTTATCCCGACTTCTCATGTACCGCACAACAAGATTCTTTGAAAAACTTCCTGCAATTTCATTATTCGGGAAACTCAGGTAGATTAGGGGCTCATCAAAATCTGTTATCGTCAGATAGCCTGAATAGTAAAGCAGAGCCAGAGTCTCATCCCTATCCAGATCCCCTTCTCTTATTCTCCTTACATCAAACGTATAAAAAGAGGAGAGATCTAGTTCCATACGGGTATCTAGCAAAGCAGAAAGATCTTGATACTTCACAAGGTCTACAACCAGTGTCGATACACCTGTCATATCCCAGTAATTCCTGAAGCGGTATCCTTGGCTGAAGAATTCACCTATCGATACGGGGTTGTAGACGGTAATATCCGAGTCAGGAGAGAACCTGTATCCGTCATAGTACTCCCTTATCCTTCCTATGAAGCTTTCCCTGTCCTCATCCTTTGATATCTCCATATGCTCATCAATCCCTTCGCCGAAATACTCAAGGAATTCCGTTTCCGTGTATCCGAATGCTGCTGCGAACACAGGATTCATGGATATATCCACGAGATTGTTCATTGCAGAAAAGATCGACATGTTCGCCAGCCTTAGTACCCCCGTGATGAAGAAGAACCTTATCCTCCCGGAGTTCTTCTTGATGGTCGCATAGAATGCATTGAATGTCTTCCTGATTATCTGGCAGAGCGCTGCATCATCACTGTTGCTTGTAACCGGAGCATCAAACTCATCGACGATTATCACCACAGGCCCTTTCTCATCAGACAATCTTACTATGAGCTCGTCGAGCATATCTGCAGGATTCGAGGCATCTCCGAGTTCAACTCCATTTATCTTTCCCTGATATCTTATATGCCTGCATACCTGCTTATGGAGATCTTCCTGCCCGTTGATCTCCATGCCGCTGAAATCGAAATGAAGCACGGGATATGGGCGGAAGTCATAATCCGTCTTCTCTGCGATATAGAGTCCCTTGAACAGCTCTTTCTTTCCTTCAAAGAGAGAGTGAAGCATTGAGCAGAAGAG
>CASEGX010000121.1 GCA_949287505.1 uncultured Spirochaetales bacterium
AAGTTCGCACAGGGAGACAATTCCTGGGCAGAGCGGGGTGGTAGCAGGAGTGCTACTGTCTGAATGAATTAGGTAACGAAGAGTGTTCAACCTCTTCCAAAGTTTATCTATTGGCCTCTCCTTCTCCGGGAGAGGCCTTTCAATAAGGGGGGATTTATATGACGGATTTTGATATCAGACAGATTGTAGATATTGCTATGAAGAATGATAAAATCATTCAAGGAAGCATTGATTGCATCGATGCGATAAAAGCAGCAATCAGGCGAAAATATCCATCTGCTCAGATTTCTTCCAGATTCCAGTCATTTGATAAGAATACAAAAACGACTATTGCTTCCAGGCGGAATAATCTGTATGTGAGAATTCACAATAAGGTTTATCCCATTCTTTTCTTCTGGCTGGTTAAGAAAGCTTCAACTTTAGGAGTGAACAATAATCTTGTTAATATATGGAAAAGAATCCGTGATCTTGAAAAGATGTCAGAAGATTATGATTCTTTCGGAACTGGGACAATCATAGTGCTGTCAAATGACAAAAACTGCTGGAAAAAGCATGATAAGGAAACTGCAATTGCCTGTTTCTCTCTTCATGATCATAAAACCAGTGATTCGGATAATCTTTCATATTCTGGTAAGAAACGGCAGGAAGTCCTCGAATATAAATATGGTCCATATGAATTTGAATGGAGTGATTCTTGTGTTGATAACTTCAGATACCTTGTGATCGGTATAAATGGGAAACCACGTGAAGTGAAACAGGAAAATAAGATAAATGGTATTCTTGATGCAGTGAGTCTCTTCTCTTCATCTGAATATGGTTCTGTGTTTTATCGTGGTCAGGCAGGATTTTCTCATGTTCCTCTCCCTGTATCCCTTCGTCATGATTCACAGCCTGATTTCGAACGTAGTGTTTTTGCAGAGGTCATTACTCAGCATCCTGATGAATATATAAATATAGATAATCTTCAGAAACTTTCCAGAATGCAGCATGGAGAGATTCCGACAAGAATGATGGATGTCTCATTGAATCCTCTTGTGTCACTTTTCTTTGCTGTATCAGGCTTGCATAGTGAAGATAGTGATGAACGGAGAATCAATAAGGAGAAAAGCTGCTGGTTGTTTTCATTCACTGATACGGATTCAGAGGTACGTAGCTTTGATTCGGATACATGCAGATGCATTTCCGCTTTACCATATCTTTCGTCTGTACAGCAAAGAAACCTGAGATATGAGGCTGTCATGGAACATTTTCTGCAAAGCTATTGTAGATGGTTACAAGATACCTCATTGCTTGATTCCTTTCACGGGATCCTTGATGTTGCAGTTTCTTCTAAGAGTTTATCATCGTTGAAGAATGATAAATATAGAATTGATGGTGAATATGCTTTTTCAATCAAGGATATGAAATTCAGCATTGCTTTCATCGATGAATCAAATCCTATAATCATTCCACAAAAACCTGATGAAGCCCTTATTGATTGTATTTATGATTTTGATTTTTCACCGATGCGCATAAACAAGGAAACAGAGGATTATGATAGTTATGAGATGCTTGTTCTTGATGGAAAGATTTCCAGAGAAATTCCGGCTTTCAGAAAATGCATCCATCCGCTTACTCTTTTGAATGGGGTTTTTGTTCGTCCAGTTTCAAACTCTGATCGTATGATAGCCCAACAGGGAGCATTCATGCTTTATGGTCTTTCATACTTCTGGAATATTCCACGAATGACTGAATTCCTATACAGACATAAATATTCCTGGGAAAGTATATTACAGATTCTGATTACTAATGACCGTAACTTTCTTGAACATGGAACAGATAAAAAGTGCCCTTCAGGTCTTCTGAAAGAATTTGCTTCGTTTGTTCTTGCTGCAGAGGTATATGAGGTTGATTTTGATAAAAAAGAACGAATAAAGGAAGAATTAAGTGCCCTTGGTATCAACAAGGAAACAATGGGAAGATCTGAGATTACTACGTCATATCACATGCAAATGAAACAATAATATAACGGATGAGTATTCTCTACGTTTCAGTAAATGGGTAAATGGAGAAACCTATCGGAAATTTATATTGCATAATTCCTGCTTGGATTCTGCTGATATTTTGCCGATACTATTTTATAATGTTGCCGATATGAGGTACATTTCTGTATCTGAAGTTGCCCGCAAATGGCATGTCTCTGAACGCTCTGTACGAAATTATTGTGCACATGGACGTGTGCATGGTGCTGTTCTAAAAGGTAAGGTATGGCACATTCCAGAAAATGCCATGAAACCTGTCAGAAAGCCTCGTAATTCAGGGCCTGTGTCACTTTTAGCTATACTTCGTACTGAGCAGGAGAAAAATACTTCAGGTGGTATTTATCATAGTATCCAGATTGATTTGACATATAACTCCAACCATATTGAGGGTAGCAGGCTTTCTCATGAGCAGACACGATTCATATTTGATACGAATACGATCGGAGCTTTTGATACTGCGATTAATGTGGACGATGTAATTGAGACAGTAAATCATTTCAGAAGCATCGATCTGGTTATCAAAGAGGCTATGAGACCTCTTTCCGAGTCTTTGATAAAACGGCTTCACCAGACATTGAAATCAGGTACATCTGATATCCGCAAATCCTGGTTTTCTGTAGGAGAATATAAGAAGCTTCCAAATGAGGTAGGTGGGATGGAAACTGCAGATCCAGAGAATGTACAGCAAGAGATCCGCGGTTTGCTGACTTCTTATGCTGGTGGGAGAAATAAGAATCTTGATGATTTGCTTGACTTCCATGTCAGATTCGAGCGTATTCATCCTTTTCAGGATGGCAATGGCAGAGTCGGCCGTCTTATCCTTTTCAAGGAGTGTCTTCGTTATAATATTGTTCCATTCATCATTACGGATGATATCAAGTATTTCTATTATAGAGGCTTGCAGGAGTGGGATAGAGAACGTGGGTATTTAAGAGATACATGTCTTGCTGCTCAGGATAGAATGAAGGTCATGCTCGACTATTTCCATATACAATACCCACCAGAAATGTAATTCCATATCCATCTTGAAGGCTCACACAACTGTCTTTGTTTTCCATTTGCCTTTAAGGAATCTTGTAGTGAAGAGTATGCCTCTGAAGTACCAGTCGATGAACATTCCCCACAATACTCCCATGAGTCCAAACCCCAGTGTAAGGCCGAGGATTCTGGAAAGAAGCACTCTGAAAGCCCACATGGAGAATATCGATACAGCCATAGTGAATCTGGCATCTCCAGCAGCTCTCAGGTAGTTCGGAATCGTGAATGCGAAAGGCCAGAAGATTGCGGTCTGGAACATGTTGAGCCTTGTTGCTGCAATTGCAAGTTCATGTGCCTCTGCAGAGAGATTATATAAAAGGGCAAGTTCTGGAGTGAGTATGTACATTACGGTACATGTGACACCCATCATGAGATATGTGAGTTTCAGCAGCTTTCTTCCATAGTATGAGGCGGCATCATATTCCCTTGCACCACAGCATTGTCCTATGACTGTGACTGCGGCCATCCCGACGGCTGTTCCTGGAATATTGGCAAATGTTGAGAGTGCATTGAAGACCGCATTGGCAGCAATCGATGCAGTCCCGAGATATGCAACTGTGGAACTTACAAGTATTTTCCCGATATGAAACACGCTGTTTTCTATTCCGGAGGGTAGGGCGATTCTGAGTATTCTTCTGATCATGCCAAGGTCTATCACGACACGGAGGATTTTCTCGACATGCACTTCTTCTGTTTTCCTTGTGACTTTGTAAAGCATGAAGAGGCAGGCAACGGTTCTTGAAAGCAGCGATGCAATACCAGCTCCTTCAGCTCCCATTCCGAATATGTAGATCAGGATGGCATTTCCAGAGACATTTATGATGTTCATAATGATGGAGACTGTCATCGTTATCTTGCTTTTCCCCATGGACCGGAAGATGGCATTGCAGCTGTTGAGGACAGCCAGGAACGGGAATGATATGACTATCGGAGTGAAGTAATCGAGAGCGGAAGACATTACATTCTCTTCGATGTGCCCATAGACCAGGGACATGACAGGTCGTCTGAAGACGAGGAGAATAAGTGATACAAGGATTGAGAATGCTGCAGATAGATACAAAAGCTGTTTTGCGGAAAAGCATGCTGACTCTCTGTCTTTCTTTCCAAGATACTGCGATGCAATAACAGCACCACCGGTTGAGAATGCAGAGAAGAGAAACACGAAGAGGTTCGAAACAGAATCAACAAGGGATACCCCTGAAACCGCATGCTCTCCCTCGGTAGCAACCATGATTGTATCCATCATTCCGATAGTCACAGAAAGAAGCGTTTCTATAAGCAGAGGGATAATCAGGGCTCTGAGGTATCGGTTATCGAACAACAGCTTTTGTGTTTGCATATGAATATGATAATCCATTGGCAAGGGAAAACAATTGCAAATTACAGATGATGAGAATCATCATGAGATGTTTTTCAGTTCAACCAGGTGCTGGATAAGAATATGAAAAATCTATAACCCCGGTTGTTTGTACGGTTTTCTAGAGAGGCTCAATTGTCATGGCTCTGAACATGTTGTAACTTGTGTTTCAGAGCCACAGGTTTTAGGTAGATAATACTGTAGAAAATAGTCTTAACCAGCTGGTTGAATTTATTGCAATATAAACAAATAGATATTTATCATCTGGAAATTGATAATCTTATGGTACTTTCTTCCCTTTCTCCTCTGACTTTCACGAATCCGTATTCAAGCTGATGATAATCCTTGAATGATGCAGATGCATAACCTTCTCTTAAAGACCTTTCCGCATAGCCGGAGCCTCGGGTATCACCAGCGACGACAGCGACTGCTACACTATCGGGTATATCACCGCTTAGCGTTACCGTTGCTCCTGTAGTGCTGCCAGAGAAAAGGAATGGTATAACCATCTGATTGTCTCCTGCGGGAATAGTGATATCAAATGTGGATGAACTGATTGTAAATATGCTGTTCTTTTCTTCTGCAGTAATACTCCTGAGAACTGCTGTGCCTGTTCCTGAAATGAAGTTGAACAGTATGTCGCTTTCAGCCTTTCCTATATAGATGATGAGCTTTCCATCTTCAACAGCAATCGGGAATATGTATGGCTTCCTGAGTCCTGTGTCTGCATAGCGTCCATCAGGGACTGCATTCGCGATATTATAATCGGTGAAATCATTTCCCTGCATATCAATCTCAAGTACAAGCTCATCGGCAGAAGCGCCTACCATGTATACAGTAGGGGAGGAAAGCGTGAATGGTATGTTCTTCTCAATCATGACAGGGGTGACAAGCTTTATTTCATATGAGATGGGCTTCTTGCTTTCTTTGATATGGAGCTGGCTGTAGATTGTGAGGCTGTCAGAAGAGGAAAGATCTGTAAGCTTTTTCGCCTGTTCCTTTTTCCCTTCTGGTGTGATTATCCCATAATCACTGCTGAGTGTTCCGGAACCATTCAAGATGGCAAGCAGGGTTGTTTTTTCTGGATCCAAGTCAGGTATTTCCTCAGGATTCACTGAATAGCTTTTCTCATATACGCGCTCTCCGTCAGAAGACGTGAAAAGAGGGTTATCTGAGGATTCGTCTATGATTGTCTTTCCATTCACGGCTTCTAGTTTAGTAATCCTGAAGCTTCCGTAATCAATGCCGATGTCAGAACCTGTCAGCTCCATTTCACTGTCAGATGCAACGCTTAGGAACGTTCCTCCATTAGTCGGTATGAGAGGACTTGCTGCCCTGGCTCTGTTCGCGTCTCCTTCCGGGAAGATTGCATAAAGCTTTCCTTCTTCAAGTCCTTCAAGTGAAATGAGAGAATTACTTGTGATTCTGTATCTGTCCCTGATTGAGGAGTCTGTCAGAATGATTTTATCCGCTTCGATTATCTGCACTCCGCTGTCATTGCATGATGCGGCTGTTATGACTATGAGAAGTGAAAGGAATACAATGAAACGCTTCATAAATAGCATTATATCCTGATTAATAAGAAAAGGCAGGTTTTCCCTGCCTTTTTTCAGATGACCCGCATTTTTTCCCATTTCCCGCCAAGTACGCGGAAAAGATAGAGAGCCCCTCGCGCCAGCCAGTCAAGATACATTGCATACCAGATGGCCTCCACGCCCATGCCGAAGAGCTTTACCATCAGATAAGCGCCTCCGACACGGAATATCCACATTGAGGTGAATGATGCAAAGAGTATGAACTTCACATCTCCTACCGCTTTCAGCATGTTTGGCAGTGAGAATGCAAAAGGCCAGAGAACGACACACATTACAAGACACAGCCTACATATAGGGATTGCCGAGGAAATCGAATCTGCTTCAAGGCCATAGAAGCTTACAACCTGTGGCGTTATTATGTAGAACGGAACACAGATGATGAATGTTGTGATGAATACAAGGGCAGTGAGAAGCTTCGTATAGTAACGCACATCCTTGAGATTCCCCTGTCCTCTGCACTGACCGATTATTGTTATGATGGCAAGGTTGATACCGTTTCCCGGGATATTCGCATATGAATTGTAATTACCTACAACAGCGTTTATGGCGATTGCGGATGTTCCAAGCGATGCGACCAGCGACTGGACCATGATCTTTCCGACATGGAATGCAGCGCCTTCCAGACCCGAAGGTATACCGATACGCAGCATCCTTTTTATGAGATATGGAGAGAACGGTCCTTTTGTGAGTCCTCGTATGTTAAGGTCCTCATTCCTGTTCATCATCAGTACAGCCATCACGATACAGCCTGCGATTCTCGATGCAAGAGAGGCAATTCCGGCTCCTCTCGGACCAAGTCCCACAATATAGATGAGAATGGCATTTCCTCCGATATTGATCACATTCATCAATACGGAGACCATCATCGTCCTGAAGCTCTTTCTTTCCGAACGTGATATCGCTGTGAGTCCTGAGTAGACTGCTAAGAACGGATAGGATAACAGGATAGGGACAAAGTACTGATCCGTGTAGTTCTTTACGTCTGCTTCTATCGATCCGAAGAGTATGTCGATGATGTGTGATCTTATCGGAAGGATGATCGCTGTCATCAGGACAGAGATTATTATCGAGATGTAAATCAGGTTCTTCGCACTGTCCTTTGCTTTTGTTTTGTCTCCATGGCCGAGGTACTGGGAAACGACAACCGCGCCTCCTGTGGCGAATGCAGAGAATACTGTGATGAGAAGATTGGAGATGGTATCTACAAGAGAGACACCGGAGACCGCCGCTTCTCCGCATGTTGATACCATGACTGTGTCGGCCATGCCGATCAGTATGGACAGGAAAGAATCTGCAATCAGCGGGATAATCAAAGCCCGGAGATCCCGGGCTGAAAACTGATGTTCGGTTTTCATTCTGTCAGAAGACCCTCATCGGACGTATAGTCCTTCTTTCTTATCTCCCTGAATTTATCCACAAGAGCCTGTACTGTGAGTTTCTTCTTTTCCTCTCCTGCGATATCCAGAATGATATGACCTTCATCCATCATGATGAGCCTGTTGCCGTAATCTATTGCAAACTGCATGTTGTGAGTGACCATCATTGCAGTCAGCTGGCCTTCTTCGATGTACTTCTTGGTAAGATCCATGACAATCTCTGCATTCCTTGGATCGAGTGCAGCTGTATGCTCATCAAGAAGCATCAGCGAAGGGTGGGAGAGCGTTGTCATCAGCAGAGTAAGGGCCTGTCTTTGGCCTCCAGAGAGAAGTCCTACGTTATCAGCCATCCTGTTTTCAAGCCTGATCGGCTCCAGAAGTCTTTTGAATTCCTTCCTTCTTTCTGCTGTAAGACCGAACTTGAGACCCTTCATGCCCTTTGTATAAGCAAGATTCATATTGTCCTCGATGGACATATTCGCACTTGTTCCCTTGGTAGGATCCTGAAAGATCCTTCCGATGTAGAAAGCCCTCTTATATTCAGGTGCGTTTGTCACATCCTTCCCATCGACTATGATGTTTCCGTTTGTCACTGGAAATGTTCCTGCAATCATATTGAAAAGCGTGGATTTTCCCGATCCGTTGGATCCGATGACACAGACTACATCTCCCTTGTTCACATGGAGGTTTATGTTCTCAAGTGCTATTTTCTCGTTTACTGTTCCTGGAAAGAAGACCTTTGTAACATGTTTTATGTCAAGCATTGGACTCCTCCTTTTTCATCGTGCGTTCAATGGATTTCTTCCTCGCAGCTTTGTCGGAGGCAAGGGTTCTGGTTTTTGCAATCGTGAGGGAGATGATGACAAGAATACCTGTAAGAAGCTTGAAGTCATTCGGGGTGATTCCGACAATGTAGCCATATTTCCTGCCAAGGAACATGAGGCCCTTGTAGATGATTCCACCGAGGATACAGCGGAGTGTGATGAGGGAAATCTTGTTCGATGAGAAAAGGAACTCACCGATCATGACAGCTGCAAGACCCTGTACAACCATTCCCTGTCCAAGGTTTGCATCCGCAAATCCCTGATACTGTGCAAGAAGACCGCCGGAGAGAGCGATAAGGCCGTTTGAGAGCCCGAGACCGATGAGCTTCAGTGTCGCAGGATTCATTCCCTGGGAGATGATGACCTGCTCATTGCCTCCCATGGCTCCGATGGCCATACCCATATCAGAGCGGAAGAAGAGATCCATCAGTGCTGTTACTGCTACAACGAAGATGAGGGTTCCGAGAAGCGCTGCGACATCGCTTGGTACGAATGAGAACCATTCAGGGAAGAGACGGTACAGAGTTTCGACTCTTACAAGCGAGACATTCGCCTTGTTTCCGAGAATTCTCAGGTTCACGGAGTAGAGCATTGTCATTGTCAGGATTCCCGCAAGCAGTACAGGAAGCTTGAGTTTGTTATGAATCGTCGCTGTCACAAGACCGCAGAGTACTCCGACAAGGAAGCTCATGATGAGTCCTGCTGTTATTCCCAGTCCATTGACGATGCACATCGTAGCGACTGCGGCACCTGTTGCGACAGATCCATCGCATGTAAGGTCTGCCATATCCAGAATCCTGTAGCTTATCAGGATTCCGAGTGCCATGATTGCGAAGATGAGGCCTTCTACAAGTATTCCTTCAATCATTTTCCACCTCAGAAACAGAAGAGAAGGCCACCAGAAGGCGGCCTCCCTTTTTCATACTATACGTTTTTTTCAGAGTTCTGTCTTTACACCGTTCTCGATGATGACAGAAGCTGTGTCGAGATATTCCTGCGGAATCGTGTATCCGAGTTTCTTTGCAGTATCGAGATTGAACCAGAGTTCAAAGTCTGCAGGATCGGTAAGGAATACGGTTCCTTCTTCTCCAGGATTTGCTCCGTTGACGAGAATGTCCTCGATAAGCTTTCCTGTTGCCGTTCCGATTGAGTAGTAATTGAAGCCCCATGCCATCATGCATTCAAGTCCGTCGATTCCAGACGGGTCTGCTGCAAGGAGAGGAACGCCTGCATCGTTGCAGACATCATCGATAGCCGCGATAGCCGAAATCACATTGTTGTCTGTAGCAATATATACAGCATCAACGCGGTCAATGATTGACTGCAGAGCTGTTCTTACCTCTGAGGAATTTGAAACTGCGGCAGTAACCAGCTCCAGTCCGAGCTTGTCACAAGCAGCCTGTGCCTGCTCCATGAGGACAACACCATTCTGCTCTCCCGATGAATAGACATTGCCAATGACCTTTGCTCCAGTGATGTCATGAATGAGGCTGATTTGTGCTTCAACAGGATTCATGTCGGAGACACCGCATACGTTTGAGTCTGCGCTTCCTTCGTTGGAGGCTACAAGGCCGGCATCCACTGGGTCAGTGACAGCTGCGAAGAGCACAGGGATGTCCGTGAAGACATTGGCGAGTGCCTGGGCTGATGCTGTTCCGATTCCGACTACTACATCACAGCCTTCGCTTTCGAACTGCTGGGCAATTGATGCGGCAGTTGAGATATCACCATTGGCATTCTGGAAGTCGTATCTTACATTCAGCCCCGTTGTAGCAAGGTAGTCCTGAAGACCTGTCTCGACAGAATCGAGGGCGGCGTGTGAGAGGAGCTTTGAGACTCCGATGAGAACCGATCCGTCATCGGCTGCAGCTTCTCCGCTTCCACCTGCAGCTAGAGTGAATGCAGCGATAAGCATCAGAAAAAGAGCAATGTATTTTTTCATATATCCTCCGGATGTTTTCTTAGACTATAGCCAATGCCAATTCTATTTTCAACATTTCATATGCAGGATTCTGAATATTTATGCATTATTTTCTTGTTGCTTGTACTTCATCCTTAATTATATATGTAGCATCACTGATTATGTCTTCCGGGATATCGATTCCGAGTTTCTCGGCAACATCCAGGTTGACATATATCTCAAGCTTTTCAAGATATACCGTTCCGATGTCCTCTGGTTTCTCACCTTCAAGTATTCTCTTTATGACTTCACCTGTAAGCAGACCTGACTGGTAATAATCAAAGCCTCCTGCGATAAGCACCTCAGTTCCGAATGCTGATGTCGTATCTGCGGAGAATAGTGGGATATTGTTCTCGCTGCAGACGGAAGAGAGTGCGGAGATCGCAGAGATCACCGTGTTGTCCGTGGCGACATACATTGCATCGACACGGTCTATGATTGACTCGGCTGCCATCATCACTTCAGATGAATTCGAAATGGAGGACGTGATCAGTTCTATCCCTTCTTTCTCGCATTCAGTTTTCATTGCTTCCATGAGCGTGATGCCGTTTGATTCTGCAGATGTGTAGATCATTCCTATTCTTCTTGCGCCGGTGACTTCCTCGATTAGCCTAAGCTCATCTGCTGCAGGAATCATATCCGAAGTTCCTGCGACGTTCTCAAGGCCTGAAAGTCCTGCACTCTCCGGGTCGGTTACGGTTGCATAGACAACAGGGATATCCGTAAAGACATTCGCCAGAGCCTGTGCTGTCGGAGTTGCTATACCTACGACAAGATCCTTTCCCTCTGTCTGGAAAAGCTGTGCGATGGAGACGGCCGTACTTATCTCTCCATTTGCAGTCTGTGTCTCATATACTGCATTTATGCCGTTTTCGTTAAGATAATCCTTTATTCCCCTCTCTATTTCATCAAGGGCGGGGTGGGAGACGAGCTTTGAGATTCCTATTCTCAGCTGCTCACCATTATTTTCCGTGATTCCGTTTGCTGACAGGACTGTAAAGGATGCTGCGAATAGCAGGGCGGCTGCTGTAAAAATGGCAATGAGCTTCTTCATGTGTTTCTCCTTTTTAGTAACACTGTTGCTGTTACTTTAAGTAGAAACATGTGGGAATGTCAAGATACTATCAGTAGAAACAATCAGAAATCGATATCGAAAACCTCATCATCGAAGTCGTCGTATTGCGCGTCATCATCCTCATCATCTTCCGTGTCGACATCCGGAATGATTGAGTAGAGTTCTTCGAATTCCTCAACAGCCTCATCATCATATTCAAAGCACATACACTGGAATAATATATCATCACGGTAAATTTGTCCTCTTTCTATCCATGGCTGCCTAAGTGATGCTATAATCCTGATATGCAGAGATATACAGTGATTGCAATGGGTGAGTGTGCGGGAACATCTCCTGAGATGATCATCAAGGCTGTCAAATCGCTTTCATCGGATCCTTCAGTCTGGCTTATCGTTGTCGGGGATGACGGTGTTTTCCGTAAGACTGCCATGGATCTGTCCCTGTCACTTCCTTTCACATATTATGCAGATGATGAGAAATCCCTGAGAGAGGCAGAGGAGAATGGAGAGGCCTTGATTTTCTATACATCCTCCTCAATAAATCTTTCTTCCTTCGCATATGGGAAGGTTTCTGCCGAAACGGGGATGGCTTCATATCTTGCGCTGAAGAAGGCGACCGAGATCATACAGAACGGTCTTGGGCACTCTCTTGTGACGTGTGCCGTAAGCGGTGATGCGCTAAAGGCTGCGGGGTATAAGGAGCATTCCGTTTTCGAGCTCCTTTCTGTCTTTGCATCCACTGCAAGGCTTGGCAACATGCTCAGGGGAGGGGGTCTTAACATCTTCGGTCTTACTCAGCGCTGTTCCCTTGAAACAGCTCTTTCCTATATAAAAAGGGAGAATATAATCTCGGCGCTTGTTGAGATCGACTCAATCATGATGTCCTCATACTTTGACAGGTCAAAGCCTATTGCTGTCGTGTCTCTGAATCCTATGAATCCGGATGGCAGCTGGACAGGGAAAGAGGAGGAAGAGGCAATCATACCTGCTGTTGAGATCGTCAAGAGTCTTGGGATAAATGTGGAAGGACCGCTTCCTGCAGAGCAGGTATTCTCAGATGGAGTTGAAGGAAAATACTCATCGATTCTCGTCATGACTGCAAGTGTTGGATTTGCCGCAGTTGGTGCCGCATCGCCGAAAAAAGCCTCCGTCATTACCTGGGGCCTTCCTTTCATGAGAGTTGGTCCTCTGCTTGATGCAGGTCTTAAAGATGCGGGGAAGGGTACTGCCGATTCAGAGCGGATGGAAGCTGCCATCGCACTTGCTCTGATTCTCCGCTCTGCATCCCTCATGGCTTAGGAGCTCATATGCGAAGATTTCTTCCTGTTCTGTTACTGCTTTTTCTGTGTCTGTTTTTCTCATGCAGCACCACAATTGGTGTATCATATCTTCAGCCGGCTGCCATTGACATGGGGGGATACAGGAATCTGGCTATCGCTTCCGTGATTCCCTACCATGGTTATGTTGCTCCCCGGTATGTCGTCGGTGCTGATATCCACGTGGCTGGATTCCATGTCTATTCCGGATACTCTGAGCCTGTTTCGCGCTCTATCGCGTCTTATGCAACTGATGAGCTTGTTTCCACTCTTGCATCGACAAGGTTCTTCAACATCTTGTCGCCGGATGTTACTGACAGGGTCCTTGACCGGGGCCGCTTCGGAGAGGATATCTCTGCCACTTTCAAATCCATGGGCTATGATGCAGTGCTTATTCCGCGCATCACTGGTATGTCTGTAAGTGAATCCGTCTATTCAAAGCCATATGAAGAATGGTGGGTGGACAGTGATGGAGAAAGGCACAGGCGCATCGAATTCAACTATTATTACAATCAGATTGCATCCATTGATTATACACTGACCATAATAGATACGGAGACGGGGCACATTGTAGGACAGCGTACATATTCAGATACGGAGACGAGGGAAGGGACTCTGGACAGAAGGTGGTCACACCTGGAGGATGTCTCATATCTTTTCCGCCGTATGATCCGCTCCTTCAATTCTCCGATTATCCGTCTTCTTGTTCCTACAGAACGCGAATACAGCGTCTCTCTGATGAAGAACAAGCCGGAGAACGGGAACGTCGAGCGAGCATATGATGCTGCAAAGGATGGATTCCTTGCCGAAGCTGAGGCAATATTCGAGGCAGAATGGAATGAGAGCCATCATCTTCCCTCCGGCTATAATGCCGCGCTTCTCCTTGCCGCTTCCGGTGATTATGATGCAGCAATAGATCTTCTTGGGGATATCACCACACTTTATTCAAACGAGGATGCGAGGCTTCTTTATCGCGACCTCATGGCGATACGTACCAGCAATGAACAGGCGATAGGGCAGGTCACAGGGGAAAGCAGCGTGCAGCAGTCCGGCTTGGAAAATAACAACGGAGTGTATGCAATGGTGATGGGATTATAAAAATACTTATCAAATGTTAAGATGTTTTTGCAATATTTTTTCATTTGATATCCTTACTATGCCTATTTAATACAGCAAAATGCAGTTTTGAGGGGCAATATTCCATCATTTTCGTGGTATTTTTCCCTGTTTTGAAGCAATTATTCAGAGAAAATCCTACATTGAACGATTTTCCTGCATAATTCTTCAGGCTTTCGTTATAATCAAAAGGAAAGGATGGGATATGCCCATTCATTTGTAGGAGGTGGCTTATGCTGCTAAATATGACTATTGCGAACTTTAAGTCCGTGAAGTCTCCACAGACGATCAGCTTCGAAGCTGTAAAGGATTCACGCCTTTCCTCTTCCAAGGTGATGGAAATCAATGATCGTCTAAATGTAATCAAGACAAGTGCAATAATAGGTCCTAACGGGGCTGGTAAGAGTTCTTTCGTCAGAGCTCTTGAGGTTCTCAAAAGGATAGTCATGGCTGAGGACGGTCCGGAAAATCCTCTGCAGGGTGCACTTACAGGAACGACATTCGCTTACGGAATCGATAAGGCAACACCAGCTACCATCTCCATTGAGGTGCTCCTTGATAAAGGCGAGGAAGGCAATGAAGAGAAACCAATGGTCATCGCCATATATACCCTGAGCGCGAACAAGGAGAAGATCTTCGAGGAATCGCTGTATTATGTGATCGGAAGCTCCAAAAAGCTCATGTTCGAGAGAAAGCTCACCGATGAGGGGTATTCATACCGCTTCGGAAAGTATTACCGCGGTGAGAAGAAGAGACAGGCTGCCAAGCTTCCGGAGAACAGGACCTTCCTTGCTGGTTCTGCAAGAAAGGGCGGCCAGACATCCCTTGAGCTCTATACATGGTTTGAAAAAACACTCCATATCCTTCCGATGGGCGTTTCCACGAAGGCTGAAGCCTATGCATGTGAGATGCTCAAGGCTCATCCGGGCTGGGGTGAGCAGATTCTCAACTACCTCTGGGCTGTTGATATCACGGATATAAGCCGTATCGAGGTCAGGACAAATGACAAGGGTGAGGATCACCTGAGATTCACTCATATCTATGTCAATGACAAGAAGGCTGAGGGATATGCGAACATGTTCTCTGGAGAGAGCCTCTCGCTCCGCCGTCTTGTGGTCATGGGCTTTGCATTCTTCGAGGCTTTCATTACAGGAAAGGTCCTTGTCATCGATGATTTCGGACAGCTTCTGCATCCTGATGTCCTGTGCCATCTTGTCGAGATCTTCGAGAACTGCGACAAGCAGAGCCAGATGCTCGTGGTCGACTGCAACCCGTCACTTCTCCGCGATGGACTTCTCCGCCGTGACGCCGTATGGTTCGCACAGAAGGATCAGGAGAGTTCCACTGTTTATTACTCACTTTCGGATTTCAAAGGTGCAAGGGGAAAAATCCCGACTTCACAGCGCTATATGCAGGGTGCTTATGGTTCTCTTCCTATCATCAGCGAATTCTGGTTTGTGCATGATGGTACACCTGTAGAGGCTGAAAAGAAGGAGGCAACGGATGAAAACGCGTAAGAAGAATACCACAGAGCCGAAGAGAATGCTGCTTCTTGTCTGTGCAACAGAGGCTGAGACACTTTATTTCTCCCAGATGAGAAAGGACTGCCGCTACGTCAATCTCACCGTACTCCAGGCACCGGAGGCGCAGGCAAAGGATCTTCAGTCCCTCATAGACTGGACAGGAAAGCAGAGAAGCAAGGGCCGCTTTGACTCTGCCTGGGCCCTTTTTGGCTTCGATGATGTGAATACGGATGCCGCAGCTGTCAAGGAAATGGAGGAATACTCTGCAAAGAAGAAGGTCAAGATGCTTTATTTCAATCCTTCCTTTGAGCTCTGGTTCATCCTCCACCTCGGAGCACCTGGGGCATTTGTCAGCGACATTTCTCCGCTTTCCGAGAAGCTCAAGAGTGCGATTCCGGGGTATGAGCTTACACCTGAGTATTTCCTGACAAAGGGACTCAATCTTCATATCAAGCTCTTCCCAAGGCATAGTGCGGCTGATCTCAATGCTCGCAACTATAACAGCCTTGCACTTGCCGCAACCGGACTCAAGGCTACGACAATGCCTGATTTCAATGAAGATCTGACAGAGATCTGCGGTCTTGCAGATATGTCTCACAACCAGAAGGTCCGCCGCTAAAGATGGATGCAGTCCCTCTTCTGCTTTCATTTCTGGCTCTGTCGATAGTGAGCATGGATCTTGCCCTGTCGATCGTGTGGACAAGGCGTGCCCGGTACTCATGGTCCTGGGCATTGATAGCTTTTTCGGCGTCTCTGCTGGGCGCCGTAGTTGCATTCGCGCTTGATAGTGCCGCTTATCTTGCATTTACGGGAACGGCCAGACTGGTCCTCCACTATATCTGGGAGGGCCTTATGGTGGCTGACTCTGCTTTTATTCTCGTATTGCTTCTCTTCGCGATAAACTGGATCATCGCGCGGCCAATGAGCGCACAGGAAAAGGTCGGGGCCTTCTTTGCAGGAGGTCTCTACCTTGGTGTTTCCATCACCTGGCTTGTCACGGGAATGGCAATCTTCTCAATCCTTCAGTACATGGTATGGACACTTGCCGTTCTCTACTGTGTCATACTTCTCCTGCATGAGAGGAAGAGCATCAAGGAGAAATCCGTAAGGACCGCATGCTTTGCCATGATCATCATCTCCTTTTCAATGATTCCTTTCGTCGTGCTGGCCATTTTCTTCACCTATTTCAGGATGATTTCAATTCCGATCATATGCCTGGCATATACGATTGCTGAGCTTGTCTTTCTTTTCACGGCAATCTCTCATCAGAGCGCAGCATCCTCTGAGCGCAGGGAATTCTCATTCGAGACTGCAAGCTCTCTTTACCACATCACGGAGAGGGAGTTCGAGGTCATCTCGTTCATCAAGAAGGGTCTGACGAACAAGGAAATTGCCGCTGAGCTTGGAATATCCGTGAATACGGTGAACAACCACATTGCAAATATCTTTGACAAAACGGAGGTCGGAAGCAGGATTGACCTGCTTAATCTTCTCCAGGAGGCTTCTTGGTGATTCGCTACATGGTGCCAATTGAGTGGTACGAGGGTGTCTATCATGACGCAAAGAGCCCTTGCAATGCCGGCCGGTCATTTTCCATGGTTCATGAGATTAGGAGCGATAAGGCTGTCCTTCTCGTACATGGATATGCAGGATATCCTGGAGAGATGGTGCGTCCTGCAAGGGATATCTACGACAAGGGCTTTGATGTGTTCGTTCCACGCCTTCCTGGCTGTGGCACCTCTGGTAAGGATTTCTCGCATGTGCGAAGAAAGGACTGGATAGGAACTGTAAGAAATGCACTCAGGAATCTCTCTTCGGAGTACAGAAGCGTAAGTATAGTCGGCCATTCCATGGGAGCATCTCTTGCAATCATAGCGGCAACGGAGTTTCCTCTGGAGAGAGTTGTGCTCGCAGCTCCTGCTGTGGCGTATCCCGGGATGAAGAGTCCGAAACCTCTTCCTGTCATGTATGCGTATTCGCTTATCAAGAAGCGTATTCCAACACCATGGCATCATCAGAGCGAGTATGTGATGTATTATGAGAATGCTCCTGCAGATGATGATTATCTTGGCGGAGAATACTGGTCCTGGGTCTATATCCGCCAGCTTTACGAGCTTTATTCCCTGATGAATGAGGCTTCGTCTCTCCTTCCTTCTGTGAAAGCACCTGTTCTTGCGATCTCTGCAGGCAAGGACCAGATTGCGGGGGAAAAGCCTGCCAGCTACATTGCAAAATCTGTAGCAGGAGAAAGCCGTCATATCCATATTCCGGAATGCACTCATTTCTTTTTCTATGATCCTGATAAGAAAGGCGAGGAGCAGGCTGTCAGAGCGACAGTCGGATGGCTATGTGACGGAGAAAGTGGAGTGTGATTGCCTTTTGGCGGCGTTCAGTTTTCATATTGCCATGCCATCCATTGCAGGAAATACGTAAAGATAATAAACTCCGGATGTTTAGGAGCAGATTTCATGGAAGTTCGTGTTCGCTATGCCCCGTCACCAACTGGGCTACAGCATATCGGGGGTATCCGCACAGCGCTTTTCAACTACTTCTTTGCCAAGGCAAACGGTGGTAAGTTCATTCTCCGCGTTGAGGATACCGATAGGGAAAGATACTCTGACGAATCACTTGAGGATCTTTACAGCACACTTGACTGGCTTGGTATCAAATGGGATGAAGGCCCTGTAGTCGGTGGCCCTTATGGCCCTTATATCCAGTCAGAGCGCTTTGACCTTTACAAGAAATATGCAGAGGAGCTTGTGGAGAAAGGGAAGGCATACTATTGCTTCTGTACTCCGGAGCGCCTTGAAGAGGTGAGAAAGCAGCAGGTTGAGTCCAAGAGCGATTATCAGGGATATGACAGGCATTGTGCCAATCTTTCCGACTCTGAGATCAAGGAATATCTGAGACAGGGAATCAAGCCTGTTATCCGCTTCCGTGTTCCGACAGAGGGAAAGACTACATTCCATGATATCCTGATGGGCGATATCACACGCCGTAACCGCGACATATCCCCAGATCCTATCCTCCTCAAGAGCGATGGGTTCCCTACATATCATCTGGCGAATGTCGTCGATGATCATCTGATGGGCATCACGCACATCATGCGTGCTCAGGAGTGGATTCCGTCAGGACCGCTTCATGTGCTTCTTTATCAGGCTTTCGGCTGGGATATCCCTCAGTACTGCCATCTCCCGATGGTAATGGGAAAGGATGGCCAGAAGCTTTCGAAGCGCCATGGATCGACAGCTGTCCGCGATTTCCGTGCAAAGGGCTATCTTCCAGAAGCCATCATAAACTACGTCACGCTTGTCGGCTGGTCGCTTGATGGTTCAACTGAGTTCTTCTCAAAAGAGGAACTTGAGAAGTGCTTCACGATGGAGGGTATCCACAAGGCACCTGCGGTTTTCGATTATAAGAAGCTTGACTGGTTCAATGGACAGTATATCAGACAGGCCGATGACAGCCGTCTTGCCTCCTTGATCACTCCATATCTTCAGGAAGCGGGGTATGTGCATTCTCCTCTCACGCCGGATGACAGCACTCTTATTTCTAAAATCGTTCCGCCAGTGAAGGAGAGAATGAAGGTTCTTTCAGATGTCGTACCTCTCACGGCTTTCCTTTTTGAGGACAAGCCTGTTACTGACAAGGCTGTTTATGTTGCCAAGGGATCTGATGAGGAGAAGACAAAAGAAGCCCTCGTGAAGGGTTCCGGAATTCTTCTTTCCGGACTCAGGAGCGATGAGAAAGAGGAAAGCATCGAGGAAAAGCTTTCCGCACTGGCTGCAGAGCTTGGTATAAAGGTTAACGGAGTGTTCCAGCCTATAAGGGTTGCGATCACGAATTCGACAGTTTCCCTGCCGCTTTTCGATTCAATCCGGTTTCTGGGAATCGATGAGACAGAAAAACGCCTGATGAGGGCAGTTAAGCTATTCGAGGAGAATTGAGATGGCTGAAGTAACAATGGATAAGATAGTATCGCTTTGCCGCCGCCGCGGTTTCATATTCCAGTCCAGCGAGATCTATGGTGGACTCAATGGTGCTTATGATTACGGCCCGATGGGTGTTGAGCTGAAGAATAACATCCGCGATTTCTGGTGGAAGGAGATGACGCAGCTTCATGACAGCATCGTCGGTCTCGATGCAGCAATCCTGATGCACCCAAGGGTCTGGGAAGCATCCGGACATGTCTCGAACTTCACGGATCCGATGGTCGACTGCAAGGTCTGCCACTCACGTTTCAGAGCGGATCAGATTGATCTTTCGGCTCCATGCCCGGTATGTGGGAACAAGGATACATTCACGGAGCCGAGAAACTTCAATCTCATGTTCCAGACACACATAGGCCCAACAAGCGATGACGCCTCTGTCGTTTACCTCAGGCCTGAGACTGCACAGGGCATCTATGTGAACTTCAAGAATGTCGTTCAGTCATCACGCGTGAAGATTCCGTTCGGAATTGCCCAGGTCGGAAAGTCCTTCCGCAATGAGATCACGACAAAGAACTTCATTTTCCGCTCATGTGAGTTCGAGCAGATGGAGATGCAGTTCTTCTGCAAGCCAGGAACGGATGAGGAATGGTTCCCGTACTGGAGAGAGCAGAGGATGAATTACTACAAGAAGATGGGTATTCACCCCGAGCATCTCAGATGGCATCAGCATGGACCGGATGAGCTGGCTTTCTATGCAAAGGATGCCTATGATATCCAGTTCCTGTTCCCGATGGGATGGCAGGAGCTTGAGGGTGTTCATTCCCGCACTGATTATGACCTTTCACAGCACCAGAAGTTCTCTGGAAAGGATCTTACTTACCTCGATCCTGAGACGAATGAGAGATATATCCCATATGTAGTCGAGACATCCGCAGGTCTTACAAGGAATGTCCTCATGGCGCTCTGCGATGCATATGACGAGGAGGCAACTCCGGAAGGGGATACACGTACTGTCCTGCATTTCCATCCGGCAATTGCTCCTGTGAAGGTCGCTGTCCTTCCGCTTGTCAAGAAGGATGGACTTGCAGAATATGCTTCAAAGCTCGAGCATGATCTGAGAGAGGATTTCGTGACATTCTATGATCAGAGCGGAGCTGTAGGCCGCAGGTACAGAAGAATGGATGAGATCGGGACTCCGTATTGTGTCACTGTCGATTACCAGACGCTTCAGGATCATACAGTCACAGTGCGTTTCCGCGATTCAATGCAGCAGGAAAGGGTTGCTGTGGATCAGCTTGTTCCTTTCATCCACAATGCGATGAAGAACTATGAGAGGGTTATCTGATGAATAAGGCAATCCAGACTCTCATTGACAGAGGTTTTGTTAAGGACTGCACGGATTTCGAAGGTCTTTCCGATCTTATGGACAAGGAACCTGTCACTTTCTACTGTGGCGTGGATCCGACAGGTCCGTCGCTTCATGTAGGGCACATAGTCCCGTTCTTTGCAATGCATCACCTTCAGGAAGCAGGGCATAATCCGATTGCTCTTGTCGGCGGTGGTACTGGTCTTATCGGAGATCCGTCCGGAAAGACGGAGATGAGGAAGATCCTTTCCGAAGAGACCATTGCAGCCAACGTGGAGAAGATAAAGACACAGCTTGGAACCATTGTTGATTTCTCAGAGAATCCGAAACCGGGACTTGGCAAGGCAAGGATGATGAACAATGCGGACTGGCTTGTTGATCTTAATTACATAAAGTTCCTCCGCGACGTCGGTGTATATTTCTCCGTAAACAGGATGCTTACATTCGAAGGTGTCAAGCAGCGCCTTGAAAGGGGTCTTTCCTTCATAGAGTTCAATTATCAGCTTCTGCAGTCATATGATTATCATATGCTGAATGAGAAAACAGGCTGCCGTCTTCAGATCGGAGGAGCCGATCAGTGGGGAAACATCGTTGCCGGTATCGATCTTATCCAGCGCATGGGTGGAGAGCAGTGCTATGGCCTTACATTCAATCTCATCATGCGTGCAGATGGAAAGAAGATGGGTAAGAGTGAGAAGGGTGCTGTATTTCTTTCTCCTGAGCTCTATTCTCCATATGATTTCTTCCAGTACTGGAGGAATGTCGCAGATGCGGATGCTGTCCGTTTCATGAAGCTTTTTACATTCATGAGCCTTGATGAGATCCGGGAGTATGAGGATCCTGCAAGAAACATAAATGATGCAAAGGCAAGGCTTGCTTATGAAGTGACGAAAATCATTCATGGAGAAGAGGAGGCTGAGAAGGCAAAAGATGCTGCGGCATCGCTTTTCGCTCCGGGTGCTGCCGGAAACAAGGAAGGAATACCATCTGTATCGGTTTCAAAGACAGATCTGGAGAATGGTATCGGTGTACTTGAGCTCTTTACAAAATCTGGTCTCACTTCCTCCAATGGAGATGCAAGGCGTCTTGTGACTCAGGGAGGCGCAGAGATCAATGGAAAGAAGATCTCGGATCCGAAGACTGTGATCACACTCTCTGATGCAGAAGACGGTGAATTCCTCCTCAAGGCTGGAAAGAAACGTTTCATGAGGGTCATCCCAGAGTAATCAATCTCACAATTCCGGATTCAGAACGGCTTGCTTTAATCGGCAGGCCGTTTTTATTTATCGTCAAAACAGCAAGAAGACACCATCTTCTAAGCAGCGCGAAAGATGGTGATGAATTGCTGTATCTGCTTGGACAGAAAGCAGATATATGATACAATAAAGCATGGGCATCGGGGCTGAAAAATCAAAAAATGATATCATCAGGGAAAAAGGCAGGAAGACCCGTCTCCGCCATGCTTCCATGCGCCCTCTTGTCATAGAACTCAAGCTTAATCTGAAATGCCTGAATAAGACCGAGAAAAACAAGCTCTTCATGTATTTCACAGAGTGCAGATGGCTCTGCAATCATCTAATCGCTTTAGATGCAGAAGCATTCAGAGCATTTGATACGAAGTCCAGGAATATCACGTCGCTGGACAAGGATGGCAACCCTGTAGACAGAGAACTCACTATCCCTGCGAAATTCATACAGGCTGTATACACATCCCTGAAGAAGGATATGAAGACCCTTGCCGCGAAAAGGGAGAAGACGGGGAAGAAGAACGGGAGGCTGAAGTTCCGTTCGTCCTATGATTCCATAGAGCTCAACCAGTACGGCAATACACACTGTATCTGCTATGGGCCTGAAGGCGATAAGAACGGCAGATATAAGAACACCGTGCATGTAGCAGGGATCAAGAGGCCAATCCGGGTCTTTGGAATGGATCAGATTCCAGAGGAGGCCGAATTCGCCAATGCCAAGCTCGTGAAAAGACCGTCAGGCATATATCTCATGCTCACATGCTATGTCCCGAAGCATGAAATGAAGAAAGGCACGGAGAATAAGCCTGACATCGGCATAGATTTCGGCATAAAGACGACGATAACGACCTCTGAAGGAGAGGCATTCGACATAACGGTCCGAGAATCGGAACGCCTCAAGGGGCTTCAGAAGAAGCTCTCGAGACAGATAAAGGGTTCCAGGGGCTGGTATGACACGAAGCGGCTCATCCAGAGGGAATACGAGAAGCTCGCCAATAAGAGGCGTGCTAAAGCCAATCAGGTATACCATGACATCGTCACGGGAAGAAAGCTCATCGTCATGCAGGATGAGAATATCAAGG
>CASEGX010000122.1 GCA_949287505.1 uncultured Spirochaetales bacterium
CGGAATATAAAAGAGTGTCGATTCCAAGAAGAGAAGCTGAATCCGTGTTTTCCTTTCTGTCATCGATGAAAAGCGTATCGGAATATCCGAACCCTTCTTTTTCAGTGATGATTCTCCAGAAAGCACTCTCCGGCTTCGACATATGTATAAGATGTGAAGCATACAGCGCATCAAAATGCGAGAGCGGATCTCCGGGGAAGGTCTTCACGATCTCCCAATGAGGACGGAATGTATTCGAACCGACAACGCATCTGTGGCCCCGTCTTCTGAGTTCATCCACGATTTCCAGCATGAATGAGTTGATATGAGGCTTGAAGAACTTCGCGAACAGGTCCTCATCTATGTGACACTGATACTTATCCTCAAGATGCCGGTAATAATCCTCGACCTGCATATACCCATCCATCAGGGCCATATCATAATAACCATAATCCTTCCGGATATCATGGTAGTCAGTACCAACATACTCAGCAATCTGCATCAGCGTGCGTATATTAAGGAGTATCACATCTCCCATATCGAAGATAAACAGTTTCATAATGAGGAGTATAACATATTTTTATGCGGGTATTTTATGCATAAAACTGCATGAAAATGCATGTTTCATGTATTCAATCTATTGTGCAGAATATATATACTCTCAGTATATGGAGGAAAAAATGAAAAGACTTCTCACAATATTGATCACAGTAGCACTGTCACTGACAATTCTCTCTGCAGCAGGATCGGGAGAATCGGGAACAGACAACTCCCTGAAGAACATACAGGATAAAGGCACGTTCATTCTCGGTCTTGATGACTCCTTTCCGCCAATGGGATTCAGATCAGAGAGCGGTGAAATCGTAGGATTCGATATCGACACTGCAAAAGAAGTCGCATCGCGTCTTGGTGTTGAACTCGTTGCACAGCCCATTGACTGGAACTCAAAGGAGCAGGAGCTCGCAACCGGGAACATCGACTGCATCTGGAATGGTTTCACGGTGACTCCGGAAAGAGAGAAAGTCATGATTTTCTCAGAGCCATATCTGCGCAATGCACAGGTTGTAGTCGTGAGAAGTGACAGTCCGTATCAGACTCTCTCAGACCTCGAAGGTGCCACTATCGGTGTGCAGGCCGGATCCTCAGCGCAGGCTGCGATAGAAGACACAGAAGGATTCATGGATTCAATTGATGAGGTTATTGAATTCAAGGATAATCTCACAGCCCTCATGGATCTTGAAATCGGTGGCCTTGACGGAGTCGTGATGGATCTGGTTGTCGCCAATTACAGTATACAGACATCCGGAAAAGACTTCAGAGTCCTTGACGAAACACTTACAGAAGAAGAGTATGCTATCGGATTCAGGAAAAATGACGTCGCACTTCGCGATGCAGTCAATGCAGAACTTGAAGCGATGGCAGCAGATGGAACTCTGGCAGAGATTTCCAGTCTCTGGTTCGGAGATGACATCACTGTAGTCGGAAAATAAAGGTTATTTATGCAGGGTTTGATTATTCAGATGCTTGAAGGGACAGTAACGTCCCTTGAGATTTTCTTCCTCACACTCATCTTCTCCTTGCCACTGGGCTTTGTTGTTGCAAAGGGAAGGATGACAAGAATAGCTCCTATCAGATGGATAGTGGATCTCTACATCCAGATAATGCGAGGAACACCTCTTATCCTGCAGCTTATATTCGTATATTTTGCCCCGTTCTATGTATTCGGGGCATCATACGACAGGTTTACAGCCTGCATAATCGCTTTTGTGATAAACTACAGCGCGTATTTCTCAGAAATCTACAGATCCGGATTGCAATCAATAGACAGAGGACAGTATGAAGCCGCAAAGGTCCTCGGATTCACAAAAGCATATACCTTTTTCCACATCATACTGCCGCAGGTGATAAAAAGGATCCTGCCGGCTTTAGGAAACGAGGTGATCACCCTCGTAAAAGACACTGCCCTTGCCCAGACGATAGGAGTTGCGGAGCTTTTCAGGGTTGCGCAGACTGCTTCATCAAGGGAATTCTCCACTGTCCCGATTTTCATCGCAGGCATATTCTATTTCATAATGAATTACATAGTCTCACGCCTCTTTGTCGCGGGAGAAAAGAAACTGAATTACTACAGGTGACACAATGAACGAG
The DNA here is from genome assembly GCA_949287505.1 of uncultured Spirochaetales bacterium. Classification (GTDB taxonomy): domain Bacteria; phylum Spirochaetota; class Spirochaetia; order Sphaerochaetales; family Sphaerochaetaceae; genus Ornithospirochaeta. Next base: position 2,128 of record CASEGX010000122.1, read on the forward strand.
ATGATCAGATTGACAGGATTGAAAAAATCATTCGGCGGTATTGAAATACTGAAAGACATCTCCTTCACGCTTGAAAAAGGGAATGTGCTATCCATAATCGGGCCATCAGGATCAGGAAAGTCGACAACACTCAGGATAATCACACAGCTGGAAAAGGCAGATGACGGCACACTTCTGATTGACGGGAAAACCCTTTTCTCATCAGTCAATGGCAAAGCTGTATACTGCAGCCCGGAAGAAGAGAGAAAGATAGGACTTGAGACAGGTCTTGTATTCCAGTCCTTCAACCTTTTCCCGCATTTCTCTGTCCTGAGAAACATAACAGAAGCCCAGAGAGCGGTTCTCCACAGATCGAAGGAGGAAGCGGAGGAAAAGGCAATGGCACTGCTTGGCAAGATGGGAATTGCTGATAAGGCCGGACAATATCCATACCAGCTCTCAGGAGGACAGCAGCAGCGCGTATCGATCGCACGAGCTCTGGCTCTGGATCCGGAAGTGCTTTTCTTCGACGAACCGACATCAGCCCTGGACCCGGAACTCACAAGAGAAATCCTCAAGGTAATCAGGGAACTGGCTGAAGAGAAGATGACGATGGTTGTCGTCACGCACGAGATGCATTTTGCAAGGGCGATATCCGACTGGGCAATCTTCATGGACAAAGGTGTGATAGTGGAAGAAGGAGAGCCGGATATGCTTTTCGGATCTCCCAGAGAGGAAAGAACGAGGCAGTTCATTGCCTCATTCCAGGACTAAAGCACCTTCCCTCCCCTCTGATAATACCAACGGCCATTCAGATAGGCAGGTTTTCCTGCGACAAGCATGGCCTCAAAGCCGATGTTATCATTGCCATCCTCTTTAAGCGCTTCAGGCTTGAAGAGCAGGATATCAGCATAATACCCTTCCCTTATGTATCCACGCTTCTCAAGTCTGAGCTTATCCGCATTGAGTCCTGTCATCTTCCGGACAGCTTCCTCGATTGTCATCAGTTTCTCCTGAACGACATATCTTGAGATATACTCGACCGTTGAATGGTATGACCGGGGATGAGGAATCGGAGAAGAGTAAAGCGCATCAGTTCCAAAAGAGACCAGGGGATGCTTCATTATCATCCGGAGGCTTTCATCAGTCTGCGTGACATCACTCATCACAGCAAGTCCTGTCTCCTCTGAAAGGATATCAAAAAGCGCTTCGAGAGGATCTTTTCCTTTCTCCCTTCCAATCTCGCTGAGCGTCATGCCATTGTAATTACTGTGGTTCTGCAGATAGATAATCGAGATATCATCAGGACCGACCATCTCATATACGCTATCCCATCCGTCCGGATGCATTATCTCCTGCTTCAGCTCATCCCTTTCTCCTTCCAGAGATAACGCAAGCCGCTGCTCAAACCTGGAAAGCCCCAGAATGTGAGGAGGAAGAAGCGAGAAAAGGCTTGTGGATCCATAGGAATATGGATACTGATCTGCCTGAACATCGACACCCCTTGCCCTGTAGTCCTCAATCATCTCCAGCATCTGAGGAACCTTCTCCTGATTCTTCCGTCCGATTGCCTTCAGATGCGAGATTTCCAGTCTTACCCCGCTTTCAGCAGCAAGATCCAGCACCTCCCTTAAGGAAGAGAGCACATCATTTCCCTCACAGCGGTGATGCACTGCGAAAAAAGCATCATGCTGCCTGACGACAGAAAGAAGCGCCAGAAGCTCTTTTTCTTCAGCAAAGAGACAGGGAGAATAGTACAAGCCTGATGAGAAGCCCCTGATGCCCGAAGAAAGCAGAGAATCAAGGAGAGCGCACATATCACGGATTTCCACATCGCTTGAGGCCCTTCCGGCATTGTCCCCCATAACGGCATATCTGAGTGCGGTATGAGAAGCAAGGAAGACCTCATTGATACCGATTCCGCCATCCATCAGTACGGAGCAGTACTCCTCATACGTCTTCCAGTTCCAGTCATCTATTGTTCCAAGCACATCCTCGACAGCAAGATGCAGAGCTTCTGTCGTATTCGGGAAAACACCGATTCCGCAATTTCCGGAGACATCAGTGAGTATGCCCTGATGAAGCTTTGCCTTCATGTCACGGTCACGCAGCACCTCCAGGTCCGTATGGGTATGCATGTCTATAAAGCCCGGGGCAAGTACAGAATCAGAGGCATCAACTACGATCTTTGCCCTTGTTATGCCTTCATTTCCGATAAAAACTATACGATCTCCGAAGACTGCCACATTCGCACGGTACGGCTTTTTTCCGCTGCCATCGACAACAAGCGCATTGCGGAACATATAATCATACATTCTGAACTACCTTGTATGAGTCATGAATCTTCCGCTCGATGAAGTGAGTGAAATCTTCATAATTACCACGCTTGATGGCAAGCGAGAACGCTGCTTTTGCTTCGTCCTCTGAACCTTTATCAAACAAAGGAGGAAGTATCCCCAGTCGCATCAATTCGCCAGAGAGCATCAGAAAAGCATAGACAGACGGATACTCGCTGTATGGCTGTATGCGTAGAATTGAGGCATAAAGAAGCACTGCTGAAGTTATACCCTGGAAATTTCTCCAAGAATTCTCATATTGCATATACATGGTCTCCATCTGCACACCAATCGGAGCATTCTCTCCAGTCCTCGACGGATAAACGGCAACGCCCTTTCTGTAGACACCGGAATACAGATCATCAATACCCTGCATCAGACGTGTATAGATTTCCCGTCCATCCTTCTCACACCATTTCTCCTTGTTGCGTGCAAGAGAGAAAAGAATGGCCCGTGCATTGATCAGAATAAGATGGGACTCAAGAGGGACATAGGGAACAACACGTCCGGAAAGGATGGCCCTCACATCCTTATCATCAATTATTATCCCATCAGAAGAAAGCAATGTTTCAAGACTTTCTCTGATTATGGATCTGAATCCAGAGCTTTCAAGAAGCGTGTCGTCAATCGGTGTTTTCTCAACAAGCTGTCTGAGGGCATCGACATCAACAGTTCCAGGCCTTATATCGAGGGCCTTGTATCGTCTCAGCACCCTACCGTCTCTCGGTTTGGGAGTATCTGCAGGAATTGTCCAGGACCAGCCAAGTTTTATCGCACCATCAATTCTTCCCTCGGAGCAGAGAATTCTGATTCTTCTATCGGAAATGCCCCATTTTGCTGAGGCTTCTTTTACGTCAATATATTTCATATTGAATATTTTACTCCGATTTCGGCGTACTTTCAATCAAATTAAAATTTTTATTTATTTCCCCTTTGCTTAAAGTATAGCATTAATGCATAATCTTTTGGGAGTACAAAATGGACAAATATGATGCTGTCATAGTCGGAACAGGTCCGGCAGGAATGGGTGCTGCATTCTCCATACTCGAGAAAAGGCCAGGAACATCTATCCTTATGATAGATAAGGCACCTGTATCCACAGGTGGTATGCGTAATGACTGCAAAATGAATTTCACATATCCAATCGGCTTTCCCTTTGAATACTGGACAGAGGATGTTGCAAATCATTATCTGGAAAAGGTAAAGGAATTCCTCAAACCGGACATACTGCCGAAATCGAATATAGGGGTTTATCAGTCGAGGGCAGAGAAACTTGGCTGTTCACTTCTTGAGATACAGCAGACGCATCTTGGAACCGATGGAGGACTGCGCCTCATACAGCAGCTGATGAAGAAGCTTACGGACATGGGTGTGGATATCTCATTGAAAGAGGAAATGCTCAGCATCAACAATGAGCAGAAATTCATCACTACAGATATGAGGGAAATCGGATACAAGACAATACTTGTAGCTCCTGGCAGACATGGTTTCCACTTCCTGCAGACTGTAATGCATCAGCTTGGTGTGAAATATATGGATAATATCCTTGATGTAGGTATCAGAGTTGAGACACGCATCGAGCGCTACCCCATCGTCAAGGACTATTATGATCCCAAATTCTATTTTCCTGAAAAAGTCCGCACATTCTGCACAAACAGCGGCAACGCTCATGTCGTAAAGGAAAAATACATCACAGAGCGCGGCGATGTCTGGTACTCTGTGAACGGACATGCATATGCCCCGGATGCTGCAAAGAACAACGGGCTGGTGAATTTTGCGATTCTCAAGACTGTGAGATTCACAGAGCCTCTTGCCTCAGGACAGGAGTTCGCAGAACACCTTGGAGTAATGGCAGCATTGATGGGAGGCGGAAGACCTCTCATGCAGAGAGTCGGAGATTTCAGAATGGGAAGAAGATCAAAGACTGCGACGTTCAACGATGATCTTTATGATTTCCAGCCGTCATTGAAAGACTGCTGCCCTTCTGACATCTCCCTTGCAATGCCCTCCAAGATCCTGAGATACATCTGGTCCGGCATGAAGAAACTGGACACGATCATTCCTGGAATACTTCATCCATCTACAATCATGTACTACCCGGAAATAAAACTTTATGCGAATAAACCGGAGTACAAGGACAACCACTTCCAAGTTGCCCCGGATGTGTTTTTTGCAGGTGATGGAGCGGGAACCAGCCGTGGCATAACAGGAGCATGGGCCTCAGGCATCAGAGCTGCAGAAGGTATGATGGAGGCTTTGCAATAATTATTGATAAGTGTAATATGATTACACTCCCCAGATGGTGGAATGGTAGACACAAGGGACTTAAAATCCTTTGGTAGCAATACCGTACGAGTTCGAGTCTCGTTCTGGGGATTTTCCAGCTTATTTATTCAGCCTACTGTTCACGCCAAACCAAGCTTTTTCTTTGAATGAAAATAATAGGGAACTTCAAACAAAAGCATCATTGTCCAGCCGATGGCACAAGCAAAGGCTATTCCCTGGATTCCATACAAAGGCACCAGAATGAATGTGAAAACAACCCTGAATGAAGTCTGAATGAATGTACAGAGAAGCGTCACCTTCATGTTTCCCATTCCACGGAAGAACCCCTGTATTCCATTTGTGAATGCAGGGAATATATAGAAAAACGCCATTACGGAAAGATATTTCACCCCTTCAGATACAACAGCAGGAGCCTCTTCGGCACTTACAAACATCCTCATTATGGGATTTCTCAGAAAATATGAGACAAGGAAAATCAGTATGAAATAAAGTGCTTCAAGAAGCAGCCCTTTTCTGAAACCTGCCTTCACTCTTTGCATATTTCCTGCACCTCTGTTCTGTGCACTGAATGTCGTGATTGCATGGCTTATCGACTGTTCGGGGGTGAATGCGAAATCATCTATACGCGTCACTGCATTGTACGCTGCCACGACGGAAACCCCTAATGTATTGACAGCACTCTGAATCAGAAGCTTGCCAATCGGCTGACAGGCCTGCTGCAAAGCCGTAACGGAACCATATTCGAGAGTCGACTTCAAAAGCGTACGGTCAATAGCCAATCCATTGAATCTCAGAAGTGGAATCCTTTTTCTGATATACACCGCACAAAGGAATGCGGAAACAGCCTCTGCGACAACCGTTGTCACTGCAGAGCATGCTATTCCAAGGCCGAAATACCCTATAAGCACAAGATCCAGAATACAGTTAAGAACGGATGAGAAAGCAAGGAATTTCAGCGGAGTCTTTGAATCCCCGACGCTTTTCATTGCCTGAGAAAGAGCATTGTAAAAACAGGTAAAAGGGAGACCTATGAATATTATCCTCAAATAGACAGCAGTCAATGACAGTACTTCAGACGGTACATTAAGGGCTTCAAGAAGAGGGAATGTGAATATGATACCGGCCACGGCCGCAACAATGGAGAAAACAAGCCCAGCACCCAGAAGCGTTGATAGCTCCTTTCCAAGCATTCCATAATCCTTCGCACCAAAATATGTGCTCATGATTACTCCTGCCCCCATTGCAAGACCTGAAATACCGAGGATGAGGATGTTCATGACAGGACCAGCCATCCCTGTTGCGGCAAGAGCCTCCGTTCCAATGAAACGGCCCGCGATAATTGAATCGACAGCGTTATAGGCAAGCTGGAAAAGGCTTCCAAGGACAAGAGGAACAGCATACCCGAAAAGAGAGAACATTATTTTTCCTTTCGTCATATCCGTACTTGCCATGAACCGGATTATAGCATTGAATAACAGACATGAGCAGTAAGATAGCCGTTATTTATGGACACGATATAAGCATGATGACAACAAGTCTGATGAAGAAGATGATGCCGGATATCCCTCGTGGCTCCTCCATAGTTATCAAACCGAACCTTGTCACATTGTCAGAGCCTGATCAAGGCGCGACAACACATACAGAAATAGTAGTTGCCGTGATTGAATACCTCAAAAACTGTGGCTTCAATGATATCTCAATTGCTGAAGGATCCTGGGTCGGAGCATCGACAGAAGCGTGTTTCAAGGAACTGGGATATTACTCAATCCGCGATAATCTGGGCATCAAGCTTGTAGATACAAAGAAAGACAGATTCAGGAAGGTATCATCCCATGGAATAACAATGGAAATCTCAGAAACATGCCTCGAGGCGGATTTCCTTATCAATCTCCCAGTTCTGAAAGGACATTGTCAGACCTTGATGACTCATGCGATGAAGAATCTGAAAGGCTGTCTCTCAGATAAATCAAAACGCGATTTCCACCGTCTCGGACTGGACAGACCGATAGCTGCTCTGAATGCTGTGCTGCATCCTCACCTTACTATTTCTGACAGCATATGCGGGGATCTGGACTTCGAAGAAGGTGGCAATCCTGTAGAAACCGACAGAATGATGGCCTCTGCAGATCCGATTGCGCTTGATGCATATGCCTCAACGCTCATGGGATATGAACCTGAGGAAATCGGATACATAAAAGAAGCAATCGAGCTGGGCATCACAGACTCGATAGAATGGGAAGTCGAAGAGCTGTCCAAACCTATCGCATCATCGTCTAGGCCAAGGGGTGATGTGAAAAGACTTGCCTCCTATGCCTCTCCTTCTGAAGCATGCTCTGCATGTTATGCATCGCTGATCAGAGCACTCAAGATATTCGATGAGGAAGGAGGGATCAGAAAGATAAAGGAAAAGAAGATTGCCATCGGACAGGGATACAGGGGCACATCACCGGAAATCGGAGTCGGTGCATGCTGCAGGGAAGCAAAGCTGGCTGTCTCAGGCTGCCCTGCTTCTGCAAAAGATATATTATCGATGCTGAGGAACCTCTGATGGAAATAAGAAATGTCCGGAAAGAAGATGCTGCAGCCATTGCATCGATATACCGGTATTATGTGGAAGAGACTGCCATATCATTTGAGTATAAGGCACCCAGCAACGAGGAGATGGCTGCACGAATAGAAAGAATCTCTTCTCATTTTCCCTTTCTTGTCGCAGAAGAGGAAGGAACTATCGCAGGATATGCATATGCACACAGTTTCTCAGAGCGGGAAGCGTATCACAAAAGCGTTGAGGTAACGATATATCTCGATAAAAATCAGACGGGCAATGGCTATGGAAGACTTCTATATGGAGAGCTGGAGAAAAGGCTGAAAGATCAGGGAATAACGAATCTCTATGCGATAATCATGTATCCTGGATACGGCAGCGTTGAATTCCATGAGAGCCTTGGATACAGGAAAGCCGGACTTCTCAATAACTGCGGTGATAAATTCGGCAAGCCATGGTCAGTTGTGTACATGGAGAAGATAATATGATCGTGGACAGCCATTTTCATTTTTCCTCAATGATAAAGCGCGGCATAGACACCTTACCCGAAGATCTTATCGGAATAGAGATAGGAACGGATGCCGGTGATACAGAAAAAAGACTTTCACTGCTTCCTCCCTCTCCGCATATATTCTTCTCCATCGGTTCCGGACCATGGGTGCTCGATGATAATGACTATGTTTCCCCTGATAATGAAAGGGAGAAGCTTCTTGCCGACTTCTCGCTGTTCGGCGCAGATGCAATAGGTGAATGCGGTTTTGACAACCACTGGGGATACGGAACACCGGAAGCGCAAAGAGATCTTTTCATGATGCAGGTTGATATGGCCTCGGAGCTGGATCTTCCATTAATCATTCACACAAGAGAAGCAGACAAGGAAATCAGGGAAGCATTTTTATCCCCGTCGTTCAAATGCCGTGGTATCATGCACTGCTTTTCTTCTGATACGGAGCTTGCAAGGATTGCCCTGGACAAAGGACTTTACATATCTTTTGCTGGAAATGTCACATACAAGTCAAACACAGCAATCCAGGAAGCTGCATCATATGTTCCGCAGGATAGAATTCTTTATGAAACAGACGCTCCTTATCTTTCCCCGATTCCTATGAGAGGGAAACCCTGCATGCCGGAATACACAGAACATACGCTTTCATTTCTTTCTGAGATAAGGAAGGAAAACAAGGACAAGCTAAAAGAAGCTGTCATGGAAAATCTTCTGAAAGTCCTAAAGAGAGATAAGACAATAAGAAAGCTCTGCTGATCCGGAAATCAGGTTTTCTATCGTGCCATCCCAATCAATAGAAACAGCCTCACTCACTGCTGTTGTTTCCATAGCTGCAGCATCCCTTATATCCATTACGATCTGAAATGAATCAGTGGAACGGAAAAGAGCCATAGAAGATGAAGGCGTAAGGGCAAAAACCCTCTCACTTCCGTTTTCCTTGATCTCATTCAATATCCCATCTGCATTTGCACCGGAAATCCTCCCTGTATATACAACCTCGCCGATTTCAGGATCAACGGATCTGAGATGCGATGCAATTTCCTTCGCGGCCACGGAAGACTCTTCGTAAAGGAGCACAGCGCTCCCCTCTGCAAGTGCCGTTTCCCACATCTTCCCCTCATCAATGGCAAGAACAGCTGCAGGGTTCTCCCCTTCTTCTGCATCTCTTCCGAAAAGATAGGACACCACGCCCTGAGGCACAGGGGAGTCAGGCGCAGTTATGACAATGTCTGCCTTCTGCATATTCCCTGTCATCCGGTATTTGAATATATTGCCCGGTTCCGGCAGTACGTAACCATCAGGAAAGGATAGAGTGGAAATGAAAGCGACAGAAGGTCTTGTCATATAAAAGGCAAGACAGCATACTGCAAGCAGAAGAACAATCAGAACAGATATCACAATCCTTTTACGCACAGCAATAAGGATAACCGCCTTAGGCATATAGAATCAACAATCTGCAATTAATTCACTGTTGACCGCGTTCCGTTCTATGAGATAGTCTTATCTAAAGATAAGGAGGCAGATCAATGATCAGCTATAAAGAAGTAGGACTTGTCAATTCCCGTGACATGTTCGCAAAGGCTATGAAAGGCCATTACGCTGTCGGAGCCTATAACTTCAACAATATGGAGCAGATGCAGGCAATTATCGCAGCCTGTGTAGAAACAAAATCACCAGTAATCCTTCAGGTTTCAAAAGGTGCGAGAGATTATGCAAACATCAATATCCTGCGCAACATGGCACGCGGAGGAGTTGAATATGCACATGAACTTGGTTGCGATATCCCTATCGTTCTTCATCTTGACCATGGTGACTCCTTCAAAACCGCAAAAGACTGCATCGACAATGGATTCTCCTCTGTCATGATTGATGGATCACATCTTCCATATGAAGAGAATATTGCTGTAACAAAGCAGGTTGTTGATTACGCACACGAGCATGATGTAACAGTCGAAGGTGAGCTTGGAGTCCTCGCAGGAATCGAGGATGAGGTATCATCCGCTGTTTCACATTACACACGCCCGGAAGAGGTTGTTGATTTCGCAACACGCACAGGCGTTGATTCTCTTGCAATTTCCATTGGAACAAGCCATGGTGCATATAAATTCACACCGGAACAGTGCACAAGAAATGAAGAGGGAATCCTCATTCCACCACCGCTCAGGTTCGACATCCTTGCAGAGATTGAGAAGCAGCTTCCTGGCTTCCCTATCGTTCTCCATGGTGCTTCTTCAGTTCCTCAGGAGTATGTAAAGATCATCAACGAGCATGGCGGAAAGCTTGCTGACAGTGTTGGTATTCCTGAAGAGCAGCTGAGAAAAGCTGCAAAGTCTGCAGTCTGCAAGATCAATATCGACTCTGATGGACGTCTGGCAATGACAGCTATGATCAGGAAGATATTCGATGAGAAACCTGCAGAGTTCGACCCGAGAAAGTATCTCGGACCAGCACGCGAAGAACTCAAGAAGATGTATATGCACAAGAACATCGATGTTCTTGGCTGCGCAGGACATGCACTTGACTGATAAATACGGGGACAGAATAGTTTTACTCTGTCCCATTCCAGCCTCTCGACAGAAGGCATCGGAATATGATATAAAGGCATGGTGTGACTATTTGTCACGCCATTTCTTCATGAGATTAGGTCAGATATCTGTACTATAAGGAGTTCAGTTGGCAACGCGGGAGCTTAGAATCAATCGGCAGATAAGAGCACATCAGGTGCTTGTTATCGATGAGAACGGCGTACAGAGGGGCGTAATGAGCGTTCCTGAAGCATGTCGCTTAGCAGATGAAGCGGGAATGGATCTTGTAGAGGTCTCCCCTAATGCAAATCCTCCCGTATGCAAAATACTGGACTTTGGCAGATACCGCTACGAGATGGAGAAGAAATCCAGAGAAGCTAAGAAGAATCAGACTGTAGTCAAGATCAAGGAAATCAGGATGCAGCCGAAGATTGAAAAGCACGATCTGGAAACAAAGAGCAAGGCTATCGCAGAATTCCTGCAGCAGGGCAACAAGGTAAAGGTCTCAATCCGTTTCAGGGGAAGAGAGCTTGCCCATCCGGAGCTGGGAAAAGTCGTACTCGACAAGATTCTCGATGCTCTCACAGAGCTTGGAGTGCAGTATAATCTGGATAAAGGTGCTCTTATGGAAGGAAAGATGATGAGCATGACTGTCTCACCTTCCAAGGCAAAATGAAATAATCTCCGTATGGAGACTATATAACGCAGCTTCAGGGGTTCTTGTTCCCTGCGGCGCGAATAAGTGAGGTAGGTAGAAAAATGCCTAAGATGAAAACAAGAAAGTCAGCGTCCAAGCGCTACAAGGTGACAGGATCTGGCAAGGTGGCTTACAAGAAGATGGGCCTCCGCCATATTCTCACAAAGAAGAGCTCCAAGAGAAAGATGCACCTGAGACACAGCGGAATTCTTTCAGCAGTCGAACAGAAGAGAGCAAAGTCAATGCTCCCTTATTCAAACTAAGGAGTGTGAGAAATGCCAAGAGCAGTAGATGGAACCAGGCGTTCGGATAGAAGGAAGAAGATTCTCAATCAGGCCAAAGGCTATTGGGGAAGAAGAAGCACCAACCACCGCATTGCAAAGGATGCTGTTGCAAAAGCAGGTCAGTATGCATATCGCGGAAGGAAGGAGAAGAAGAGAGATTTCAGAAAGCTCTGGATTGCAAGAATCTCAGCAGCTGTTCAGGCTGAAGGTCTCAACTATTCACAGTTCATGCATGGCCTCAAGCTTATGAACAACCCTCTCAACAGAAAAGCTCTTTCCAACATGGCTATTGAGGACAAGGCTGCATTTGCAGCACTCGTGGCAGAGGTAAAGAAGGCACTTGCCTAAGGAGGTTATATGACCACGATTGAAAGCAGCAGGTTATTGCTAATGAGAGTACAGAAGGCTGTTGGACTCATCAAACACCTTCGCGACGAGAACAGGGAACTTCTTGCACGGTTCACACTCGTGGAGAACCACAACAAGGAGCTTCAGGATCTTTATGACAAGCTTAGCACGGACCAGGCTGCAATCGATCAGGCCATTGCCTCAGCTCTCGAAGAGCTCGATACATCCCTGGGAGATCTGGAAGGTTTCGAGGATTTCGGCACGCTCGATTCAGCAGAACTTTCCGAAGCAGAGGATTTCTCTGCAGGACTCGAAACAGAGGATATCGAGACATTCGACGACGAGGACCTTTAATCTTATTCCTTACGAGGAGGCAGCAATGCCTCCTTTTCTATTGATTGCATCAAGCTCTTAAGCTATCTTCTTCCTGTGAGAAAACTCCTCAGAGAACTTTATCTTATACCGGTTTATCTATACAAAGCACTGATCAGTCCTTTCGTAGGACCATGTTGCAGATACACACCATCATGTTCGGTATACATGGTGCAGGCTGTAATGAAATTCGGAATCGTGAAAGGCACTATAATGGGAACAGCAAGGCTGCTAAGGTGCAGAAAAAGCTTCATGGGCGGCCCTGATCCAGTCCCGGAGAGCTGGTCCTGGGAAAGGATAAAATCGGACTGGGCTGCATATAAGATCAGAAAAGATCAGTCGCAGATGGAATGAACGAAGGAGAAAAGCACCTGCATTGCCTGCTCGTTGTATCCTCCTTCTGGGATTATCAGATCGGCATACTCCTTCATCGGCTCAATGAAATTGAAATGTCCAGGACGCACCACTTGTGTATACTGCTCTATCACGCTTTCCAGTGTACGTCCACGCTCAGCTATATCACGCTGCAGACGCCTTATGAAGCGAATATCTGCAGGAGTGTCTACATACAGCTTCAGATCGAGGATATCACGGATTCTCTCATCATAGAAAATCATGAGGCCATCGATTATTATGAGCTTCTTAGGCTCAACGCGAATAAACTCATCCTTTCTTCTATGATGAACAAAGTCATACTGAGGCATCATGCAGGCCTTGCCGCTTTTCAGGTCCTTGAGATTCTCAAGCATCAGGTCCATATCAAAGGCATCCGGATGATCGAAGTTGTATGCAGTGATATTATCATTGCTTATGAACGGTGCACTCTTGTAATAATTATCCTGGGAAACAAGAACGGACTCTGAATGTGCTTCCTTTATCCTGCGGACAACAGTACTCTTGCCTGAACCTGATCCACCTGTGATACCAATCAGCCTGACTTCCACCTCATTCATCCTCATCTGTTTTCAGAACTGCAAGGAATGCGCTCTGCGGTATCTCTACGTTTCCTACCATCTTCATGCGTTTCTTGCCTTCTTTCTGCTTTTCGAGAAGCTTTCTCTTTCTTGAGATATCTCCACCATAGCATTTGGCTGTAACATCCTTTCTGAAAGCGGAAACCGTCTCCCTGGAGATAATCTGGCCACCAATTGCAGCCTGAATTGCTATCTTGAATTGCTGTCTGGGGATTTCCTTCTTAAGCCTCTCGCAGACAACTCTTCCTCTGGACTGTGCATTGCCCTTAAATACAAGCTGGGAAAGTGCATCAACGCTTTCACCATTGACAAGGATATCAAGCCGGACAAGATCCGTAGCCTTGTATCCTATAACGGAATAATCAAAGGAAGCATATCCTCTGGATATCGACTTAAGACGGTCATAGAAATCAAAGAGCACCTCAGCCAGAGGCATCTCATAGATAAGCTCCACCCTCTTCTCATCAAGATAATTCATACCAGTCTGGACACCTCTCTTTTCCAGACATAGCGTGATTATCGGTCCGACATACTGCGTTGGAGTTATTATGGAGGCGGAAATATAAGGTTCTTCTGCAGTATCTATGCGCGTGACATCAGGATACTCCAGAGGGTTATCAATCTCTATGGTCTCGCCATTCTTCAAATGAACAATGTAACGGACTGAAGGAGAAGTGAAGACAATGGAAAGATCGAATTCCCTCTCTATCCTCTCCTGAACCACTTCAAGATGAAGCATACCCAGAAAACCACAGCGGAACCCGAATCCAAGGGCTGCAGAACTGTCCTTCTCATAAACAAGCGAGGCATCGTTAAGCTTCAGCCTCTCTATTGCATCCTGCAGCTCCTCATAGTCATTGCTGTCAACAGGATATATTGAGGAGAAGACAACCGGCTTCACTTCCTTAAAGCCAGCCATCGGCTCATCTGCAGGGTTTGAGACAAGTGTCACGGTATCACCGACCCTGATATCAGAGATAGTTTTGATACCTGCGATGAAATAACCGACGTCCCCGGCTGAAAGCATTGGCTTGGAAGCAAGCTGAAGCTGGAAGATTCCTGTATCCTCGATTTTATACTCGGCCCCGGAGTGCATGAACCTGATCATATCACCAGGCCTGAGCGTTCCCGAGAACAGCCTGCAATGTACAATGACACCTCTGTAAGGATCATAATGAGAATCAAATATAAGAGCTTTAAGCGGATCTTCTGGAGCTCCTGATGGAGGAGGAATGAGATTTACTATAGCCTCATAAAGAGTATCAACGCCTTCTCCGGTCTTTGCGGAAACGAAACATGCAGAATCAGGATCAAGACCGAGATCATGATCAATCTGATGCAGACATGCAGGGATATCAGCAGATGGAAGATCTATCTTGTTGATTACCGGAATAATCTCCAGATTATGCTCCATTGCAAGATAAAGATTCGCAAGTGTCTGAGCTTCAACACCCTGGGATGCATCTATCAGCAGCAATGCGCCCTCACATGATGATATCGCCCTCGAGACCTCGTAAGTGAAATCCACATGACCGGGAGTATCTACAAGATTGAGCTCATATTCCTCTCCATCTGCAGCCGTATAAGGGACTGTGACTGCCTGGCTTTTGATCGTGATACCACGTTCCCTTTCAATGTCCATATTATCCAGAATCTGCGTCTGCTGCGGACCTCTGGATGTTACAAGGCGGGCTCGCTCGATAAAGCGGTCCGCCAGTGTTGATTTACCATGATCGATATGGGCTATTATGCAGAAATTTCTCTTATGTTTCGTATCCATTATACAAGATCCGTATTGTGCTCAGCAGGAGGGAAACCGAACATCTCCCTGATTTCCTTATCATCAAGGGTCTCTTTCTCAACAAGCTCTGCTGTCAGCTTGTCGAGCTGATCACGATGATCTGTAAGGATTGTACGGGTCTCATCCATACACCTGTCGAGAATCTTATGAATCTCCTGATCTATCCTGCGTGCAGTCTCTTCAGAATAATCCTTATGCTGTGCTATCTCACGACCAAGGAAGAGCGGTTCATCATCATTAGCAAGAGAAATGAATCCAAGATCTGACATGCCCCATTCAGTAACCATGCGCCTTGCCATCTCTGTTGCCTGCTTTATGTCATTGGATGTACCTGTCGTTGTCTCTCCATAGACGATATCCTCCGCAACATAACCGCCCATGCAGATCTTTATCCTGTCTTCCAGATACGACCTGTTTTTCGTATACGAATCCTTCTCCGGCAAGCTCATTGTGAGACCAAGGGCTCTTCCATGAGGGATTATAGTGACCTTGTGCAAAGGATCAACAGACTTGAGGTAATAGTGAAGCAGAGTATGTCCTGCTTCATGATAAGCTGTAGCTCTCTTCTCATCTTCAGTCATGTAAACAGATTCCCTTGCAACGCCAAGCAGAATCTTGTCACGTGCTTTCTCGAAATCATCCATCATGACGGTAGTCCTGTTTGCTCTCGCAGCAAACAGAGCAGCCTCATTCACAAGATTTGCAAGGTCCGCACCAGAAGATCCAGGAGTAGCGCGTGCAACACGCGGAAGATCAACATCTGCAGCAACCTGAACCTTCTTTGCATGGATCCTCAGGATATCGAGGCGCTCCTGAACATCTGGAAGCGACACGACAACCTGCCTGTCAAAACGACCTGGACGGAGAAGCGCAGGATCGAGAACATCAGGCCTGTTTGTGGCAGCCATGACAATAACACCGGGATCGGAGGAGAAGCCATCCATCTCAACAAGCATCTGGTTAAGTGTCTGCTCTCTTTCATCATGTCCGCCACCAAGCCCTGAACCACGTGCGCGTCCGACCGCATCAAGCTCATCGATGAAGATAATACACGGTGCATTCTTTCTTGCTTCAGCGAAAAGGTCACGGACGCGTGCAGCACCCATACCGACAAACATCTCGACAAAGTCAGAGCCGGATGTGTGAAGGAACGAGACACCGGCTTCTCCTGCAACGGCTCTTGCAAGAAGAGTCTTTCCGGTTCCTGGAGGACCTACGAGAAGAACTCCGCGCGGAATGCGTGCTCCAATCTTGACGAAACGGTCAGGATGACGCAGGAAATCAACAACTTCCTGAAGCTCATTCTTGGCTTCCTTCTGACCTGCAACATCAGCAAAAGTCACCTTCTTGTCGTTCTTACCATACATCTGGGCATGACTCTTGCCGAAATTTGACATCATACGGTTTCCGCCTGCAGCACCCGTCTGCCTCATTATCATGACAATCATGACAATGAAAATCACCCATGGCAGCAACTGTATGAGTATGTACCAGAATGGAGTCGGCTGAACCGCTCCGGCAACATCGATTCCGTTATTTTTCAGCGTATCAAGAAGGGTCAGGTCAAGATATGGTATCCTGCATGTACCTTCAGCCCCATTGAGCAGCGTGTAATTTATCACGTTCTGTTCCACAATCGTGACGTTGCGGACGTTTCCGTTCTCAACATAGGACAGGAATGCAGAATAGGATGTCTCTGTACGCTGAACAGAAGAAGCATCACCCATGAAGACATAGGCAAATGAGATAATCAGCAGTATTAGGGCAACAAGAGCCACACGGCTGCGTTTGGCACTGCCCTTCAGGTCGTGCTTCCCACCGCCGCCATTATCACTACCCCAGTATCTGTACTGATCGTATATGTTCTTCTTAGGCTTATCCCCATCTTTCTTATTATCATTCTGGGATTTGCCACCATTATCATCAGGCTCATTGGAATGAGGAGCTTCAGGAGCTTTCTCCTTATCTTTATCCTCATTCTCTTTATAGTCTTTTTCGTCCATAGGATTCATCTTTTTGAATATAGCTTTATTCTATTTCAATAGCAAGGGCAGTGCCTTTTCTATCGGATGCAAGAAAACGTTTTGCAAGCCTGTCACGACCATTGAGGAAACGGGAGAAGACAACTGCTATGCCTTTTCTATCTTCAAGTACCACCGAATAAGGCAACCTCATATTCTTTTCCAGCTCTGAAACCTTCCTAATCCCATCCCTGAGTTCTATCCTGTCCCCTTCTCTTGATGTCCTGAGAACAACAGGAGGATAGAAGAGATTTTCATCAAGGCATATTGTCAGGTTATCAGGTTCTGTGGGATGTTTCAGAGAGAGTGTGCCGACAACCATGTCTGCACCCTTGTATTCCACTGCAAAATCATCGATCAGAGGATAGAAACTTATGGCATCCTTTGAGAAATATATTGCCATGCTTGAAACAAGCATCTTGCCTTCTCCCTTCTGAGCCTTGGAAACAATTTCTGCAATGGTTTTCCTGGAAACACGTTCAGACAGCTCAAGACTTCCAAGTATCCGGTAAATGGCCTCATCCCTCTGGAAGGGGAATGAAGAAAGGAAATCATGGCGCCGGAGCTGAACAGGAACTCTTCCATAGCATTTGATTGCAGGAAAACGACGCCGGAAAACCATGACATTCTCCGCAATTGAGGAAATAAGCAAACGTTCCTCTTCAGAAACAGAAGAGAGCAATCCATGACGTATCCTGTTTCTGAGATATGTATCATCATTATTTGTAGAGTCTTCTGTCCATTCCATTCCTGAAGAATGAAGAAATGAAAGTATTTCCATCTTGGAAACAGAAAGAATAGGACGGTATACATTTCCATCGCACCTGAGTATCCCCTGATACGAATAGAAAGGCGAAGAGGAAAGCATGCGCATCAGCACGGTCTCAACTTGATCCTCACGATGATGGGCTGTCAGTATATAAGAGAAGCCACCGCTTTCTGCTGCATCGTGAAGAATAGAATAGCGGATTTCACGGGCCGCTGCTTCAATCCCCACACACCTTGCCCTTGCTCTCTCCCTGATAACTCCATCAGGAACAGATACAATATGCAGAGGTATGCCGAGAATTGCCGCATTCTTTTTGTTGAGTTCTATCTCTCTATCAAGCTCATCCCTTGACCGGAGGGAATGATTCACATACAAAGCCTCTGTCCTGTCCTTTGCAAGAAGAGAAAGAACTATCATGAGAAACAAAGAATCGGAACCTCCGGAGAATGCAAGGAGGAGCTTTCCCTCAGGAAGGACGACACCCTCAGGAATTAATGCTCTGAGCGACACGTTCAAAGGATTCTCCTTCAAATAGGCGCAGTACGGCAGCAGCCCCTTTCTCCTCCGCCTCATCTATCAATCTCCTGTCTTCCTCAGAAGGACGGGAAAGGACATGATCTGGAACACTTGTTCCGTTATCAGGCCGCCCTATTCCGATATAGACACGGATGAAATCAGGCCCTATGGCACCTATCATGGATTTAAGACCATTATGTCCTGCAGAAGAACCACCACGCTTCACACGAAGCTTGCCAGGAGGAAGATCCATCTGATCGACAATGACAACAACTATCTCTCCCTCTTTAATGCACTCTCTTGCAATATCTCCTGAAGCATTCATGTAAGTCAGCGGTTCAACAAGCACAAGCGAATCAGAGACAGCCTGTCTATAAAGACGGAAGCAGCGCTTCCGAAGTCTCACTCCTTTAAGCGCTGCTATCCTCTCGACTGTTTCAAACCCTGCATTATGCCGGGTTCCCTTGTACTTCGCCCCGGGATTTCCCAGACCGAAAACAATCATTATTTGCTCTCTGGTGCCGGTGTTGCTGTATCCGCAGCTGCAGCATCTGCTGCCTCTGCACTCTCATCTGTTGCAGGAGCCTCTTCCTTGACCATTCTGACAGATGCGATTGTGGCTTCGGCATCCTCAAGCACCTTGACGCCTGCTGGCACCTGAAGCTGGTCAACACGGAATGCCTCATTGATATCAAGAGCAGATACATCTGCTTTGATGACTTCCGGAAGATCCTTTGGAAGACACTCGATCTCAAGTTCATGGATGACCTGATCGAGAACACCACCAACGCGGCATCCAACAGGATTGCCATCAAGCTCGACACGTACATGTGTACGTACCATATGACCTGCTGTTACTTCGAAGAAATCGATGTGATGAATGCAGCGGCGGAGAAGATCCTCCTGATATGTCTTGACGAATACATTGTGATCTTTCTCACCATCGACACTGAGTGTGATGAGTGTTGATTCACTGAATCCTGACTTCTTCATCTCAAACTCGTGAGCGTTCACGATTACATGAAGCGGTTCTGATTTTCCATAGACTACTGCAGGAATCTCACCATTCCTGAGGAGCCTTCTTGAACCTGCCGAACCAAAATCAGCAGTTCTGAGCCTTGCTTTAAGCGTTTTCTTCTCGTTGCTCATATTCTTCTCCTTATACTCTCATCGGTAAAACCGATTACCATAAAGTGCCAACGCACAAAGACTGATGATATATTAGCCAATGATTTTCTTCAAGTCAGGGGAAAAAGCTGGGAAGGAAGGACTCGAACCTTCGAATGCCGGTATCAAAAACCAGTGCCTTAACCGCTTGGCTACTTCCCAACGACTGGAAAGAAAACTAGCAGAAAGAAGTTTTCACTGCAAGTCCGCGCTGCTGTATTTGTCAAGAATGGCTTTCTGAAGCTTCTCTCTGAAAGATGTGTTTATAGGATGAGCGATGTCCTTATAGGATCCATCCGATGAAGCCTTGGATGGCATTGCAATAAAAAGACCATTCTGAGACTCAATGATTTTTATATTGTGAACAGCAAATTCATCATCAAAAGCAACAGTTACATAAGCGCGGAGCTTATCATTTCCTTCCACTTTCCTGATTCTGATATCAGTTATCTCCATTTTACCCCAATCCCCGGCATATTGCCTTCATTATATGATATACGCGGAAACAATATCACATTTTTCCGGATTGTCAAACTTCGGAGGATCATCATCTGGAAATAAAGCAATCCATGCAGATCCAGAACCTGTCATGGAAACATAGGCATCAGATCCGGCAAGCTGTTTCATGATATTTTCCGGAAGCGGACAGGATGAGACAAGTTCAAAATCATTCGGATGGGTAGCTCTGGAGGGGAAGATATTATCAAGCAATGGCAATTGGCGTTCCGTTCTTGGATGCTTGTCAAGTTTGTCATATAAAAGACCTGTAGAATTCCCCGTCCGAGGAAAGAATACAAGAAGCTTGCTGCCATGAGGAACACAGGTCTTTTCAACCACATCTCCACGGCCGGAGACAAATGCACCACTATATCCCGAAGTCAGAAAAGGAACATCGGATCCGACAGCAGCAGAAAGTGACAGCAGTCTTTCCGGTCCAAGATAGTTCCCAAAATGGGAATCGAGGAACCTGAGTATGGCAGCAGCATCTGCTGAGCCGCCTCCTAGCCCCGCTTTGGCAGGTATATGCTTGCTGATGGAAACAGCAAGAGAGAACCGTAATCCCGTAGCCTCATGGTACACCTCTGCGGCTTTCTCCATAAGATCAATTCCGGATTCAAGGTAGGTTTCATTGCCATGTATTCTGACCGAGAAGTCTTCTGAATCTGAAATCTCTGCATCAATCGAATCGGAAAGGGAAATCAGGGCCATGATGGTCTTTATACTGTGAAAGCCATCGGGCCGTCTGGCACCGACAAGAAGCCCTATATTGATCTTGGCGTTAGCCTCGAGCTTCATTGACCACCTCCCGGAAAGACTCAAGTGCCTTACCACTGTCCCAGAACTCCATCGATTTAGGATTACGGGGAGACGGATGCGGAAAATATACAGGCGCATCAACTCCCGAGGAGAGCAACCTTTTCTCTGCATAATGTCCCAGAGCAATGCATCTTGAAGGCGAAAGTATATCGAGAAGAGCAGAAAGAGATGAACCGCAGATCCTGTCGATTGTTTTGCGGTCGCTGACAGGAAGCTCATCCGGTGTGATGTTCCTTCGCCCATCGATAAAAGCCAGGGGGCAGAAACTGAATACTGAAGCTACAGCGAAGAACTCTTCCGGCGAACCATAGGTCGAGGCCATTTTCCAGAACTTCTGTCCTGAAATCTCACCTCTCGAGATTTTCATCCCTTCAACCCTCTTGTGTGGAGGATTACACTCAGGCTCTAGAACAGTCCCGGATATCTTCAGGTAATTTTTCACGGCATTTATATCGCCGAACGGGACACCTGTCTGCATCATTCCATACGGACCGGGATTCATCCCGAGAAAGAGTATAATGGAAGAATTACTGACAGACATCCGTACGTATTCCGCGTAATTTTCCCAGGCATAGACGAGAGGATTGCAGACGATACCGGCAAATTCCCAATCCACCTTTTCAAGCTCTGATGATAATGATTCAGATAACTCAAGAATCAGAGAAGCTTTATCCATTCGTTCAGTGTAGCCAAAAGCTACTATTTTGCATATTCTTTAATCATGAACGGTATAAGGGGCATCATCCTCGACAAAGATGGAACACTCTTTCCATATGGGAAGGTATGGGGACCTGTTCTCTCAACAGCTATAGAAAAGGCCCTTTTCAAAGCCCGGATGCCGGAAAAGAAGAAAAATGAATGCATAGAGGATTTCTGCAAGGTTGTCGGCGTAGACAAATACGGAAACACATATGCTGATGGGATAATCTTCAGACATGACAGATTATTGCAGGCAACTGCGAGAATACTGCGTATAACATTCCGTTATCATATGAATCCATGGAGAGTCTGGAAAGCTGTAAAGAGAATCATCAATCACGAAGATTTCGGTACGATGGAGTGGCTTGACAGAATTGAATTCCCGGGAGTGAAGGAGACAATCAAGGCTCTGCATGACCACGGATATATATTAGGCATAGTCACAACTGATACAGCCTACTCGACATCGCTATTCCTCAAGAAGATGGGAATAACGGAATATATTTCGTTCATACGTACAAAAGACTCAGAGACACACCATAAACCGAATCCTGAGGCCATCAGGGAATTCTGCAAAGAATATGGTTTCAGAAGCGAAGAGGTTGCTGTCATCGGAGACACCATAGTGGACATGGAATTTGCCCATCAGGGGAAAGCAGGATACTCAATCGCTGTACTTACCGGCTCCGGCGACAGGGAAAAGCTATCAGAATATGCAGATGCCGTGTATCCAGAACTCTGCAATATCCTCAAAGATCCTATCTTATTCCAGTGACAAGTTTTGCCATTTGCTAAAAACGCCATAACCCTATATAGTTAAACCTAACTAGTATGAGTTTACACTCATTCTCTGAAGCAAAAAACGCTTAAGGAAGGATAAAATGCATTCTTGGGATGAAATAGAAGAATTCAGGAAGAAAAGCATAGTAAGAGGCGAATGGCCAACCGTACCAGAACTTTTCGAATCAGCACTCAGCCGTTTCCCAGAAAGGCCGTGCTTCACTGTTTTTGAACCAGACAGAAAAGATCTCACTTACACTGAGGCTTACAGAAAGATAATGCAGGGAGCGGCACTCCTTGTGAATAGCGGCATCAAAAAAGGCGACAGGGTCCTCATAAACGGAAAGAACAGCCCTGACTGGGCAATCGCATATTTTGCGGTAATGGCAGCTGGAGGAATTGTCGTCCCGATTGACAACCAGATGCATGTCGACAGATGCATGAGACTTGCCGCTTTCGCAAAAGTCCGCTTTGCCATTGCGGATTTCGATGTACTCGAAAAAATGAAAGGACTTGGTGGTGAATGGTATGAATCCCTTCTCGGCAAGGCAATGCTCAAGGGCAAGAGTGATGATTATACCAAACTCACAGATCTCAATATCGAGCCGCTTGAGAAGAAGATCGAAGTAAGTGAATATGACGATGCGGCAATACTCTTCACATCTGGAACAACCGGAAATGAAAAAGGTGCTGTGCTGTCACACAGGAATATCACATCAAATGTTTACCAGGCCGCGGATGGCATGGGCGTCGACGAGAATGATGTGCTGTATGCCCTTCTTCCACTCCATCACAGCTATTGCTGCACAGCTGTTCTCCTGGAAACCGTAAAACATGGCGCTGACTGTATTTTCGGCCATGGAATCATCGTCTCCAGGATGATTGCTGATATGAAGATGGGAAAGGTTACTGTCTTCATGGGTATTCCGCTTCTTTACAACAAAGTCATTTCCGGCATCTTCAAGCAGGTCAAATCAAAAGGCGCTGTCACATATGGTCTTGTAAGACTGCTGATGACACTCAACGGATGGTGCAAGAAGGCATTCGGAAAAACTCCATTCAAATCATTCTTTGACAAGAACATCACATCCAAAGTCGGTCTTGATCATTCAAAGGTCCTCATCTGCGGAGCAGGTCCGCTTTCTCCTAAGGTATTCAAGCAGTACCAGCAGATGGGACTCAACTTCCTTCAGGGCTATGGTCTTACTGAAACAGCACCGATTCTTACACTTAATCCTCCATCACACTTCAAAGTCGATTCAGTCGGAAGGGTTCTTCCCTTTATCGACATGATTATCGCAGACAAGGACAGCGAGGGAATCGGAGAGATAAGGGTAAAGGGACCTAATATCACAAGGGGATACCTTGATGATGAGGAGAACACCAGAGCCCTCTTCGACGAGAATGGCTATCTAAGAACAGGAGACCTTGGATATCTCGATAGTGAGAACTACCTTTATCTCAAAGGCCGGGCAAAGAACATCATTGTCACGGAAGGCGGCAAGAACGTATTCCCTGAAGAGATTGAAGACATGTTCCAGCTTTATCAGCAGATTGACCAGATTCTGATCAGAGGCTTCCAGATGAAGAAGGATGTGCCTTGTGAATGTATCGAAGCCGTGATTTACCCTTCGGAAGAATATTACAAGGATAAGAATCTCTCGAAGGAAGAGCTTCAGAAGGAAATGGAGGCCATAGTCACTGAGGTCAACAGGAATCTTGTCGGATACAAGAAGATAGAGAAAGTAACACTGGTGGATAAACCGATGGAAATGACCACCACCAAGAAAATCAAGAGAAATCTTGTGAAATGATAGCTGAGAGCCTCCGAGTGAGGCTCTTTTCGTTTTCATATGATACAATGCCCATATGACAACTCTTATCAAGAATGCAACAATCATTCCTATGACAAAACGGGAGTTCTCTTTCAAGGGGAATATCCTGATCAGTGAAGGAAAAATAAAGGAAATCGGCACAACATCTGAAAAAGCAGACAGAATATTCGATGCTACAGATATGATAGCCTTACCATCATTCGTGAATGCACATACACACCTTGCAATGGTGCTTATGCGCAACTACAAAGATACTGCAGAGAATCTTCAGGACTGGCTGTCTGAGATTTTCCCAATTGAAGACAAACTTGATGATGAGGATATTTATCAGGCTTCAAGATTAGGAGCTGCAGAACTGATACAATCCGGCTGTACTGTCTTTGCTGATATGTATTTCCATGCATGGAATACAGTGAAAGCCGTAAAAGAAGCAGGCATGAGAGGAATAATCGGGCAGACTTTCATGAATGACGAGGCCGATGCCGAATTCAGGATACGAGAACTCTCACCAAGGATACTGGACGCTATCGGCAATGATGACAAATTTCGCCTCGATGCTGCCGTGCATGCTGTCTATACATCCACACCCGGCTGCTACGAGAGAGCTGTCGAATGGGTAAAAGAAAGGGGGGTGAGACTGCATACGCACCTTTCAGAAACGAAGAAGGAAGTTGATGACTGCTTAAACGAATATGGCAAGACTCCCGTGCAGCTTCTGCATGATATCGGAGCATTCTCCGTTCCTACATATGCAGCTCATGGCGTGCATATATCAGAAGATGAAATGGACATACTCAAAGAAGACGCTGTATCTGTTATCCATAACCCAGCCTCAAACATGAAGCTTGCTTCAGGAATGGCTCCTGTGAAGAAATACAGAGAGAAAGGAATAAACGTCGCCCTTGGCACAGACGGAGCTTCATCAAATAACAACCTGTCAATGATCAAGGAAATGAATACTGCCGCACTTCTTCAGACAGTTGCAAATATGACACCTGCAGCAGCACGGCCATACGACATCATTGAAATGGCAACACTGAACGGAGCAAAAGCTCTTGGACTGGACAAAGTAATCGGAACACTAGAAGCAGGAAAAGATGCAGACATCACACTGATAAACACGAATGATGCGAACATGACCCCGCTTAACGATCCTTTCTCTGCAATTGTTTTCTCTGCAGACCGTAAGAATGTAGATACAGTGTTCTGCAAAGGAAAGGAACTGATGTGCCATGGAGAATTGCTTACGATCGATAAGAAAGAGGCAATGGCAAAAACAAAAGAGAGATGGGAAGATATTCTTAAAAGATAGTATTCGGAGGGCAAGATGGATGAAGACTTCAAGGCCATCGAATTCAAAGATGGCAAGCTCATACTAATAGATCAAAGAATGCTTCCCAATAAGCTTGTCTATACGGACTGCAGAACAGCAGAGGAAGTCGCTACAGCAATAAAAACCATGATAGTCCGGGGAGCTCCTGCAATTGGAGGGGCTGCTGCATATGGAGTTTATCTTGCACTTGTTGAAGCAGAGGGAAATCAGAAGCTTTTTCAGGCGCTATGTTCAACAATCCGCTCAGCCAGACCGACAGCTGTAAATCTGATGTGGGCAGTCGACAGAGTAATGAAAACTGCAGAAGAAACCGGTTTCAACAGGGAAGCTGTGTTTGAGGAAGCCGACAGAATCTTCAAAGAAGATATCTCAATGAATCACAGGCTCTCAGAAATCGGCGTACAGGTAATACGAAAGGGCGATACAATCCTCACCCACTGCAATGCAGGTGCGCTTGCAACATGTGGATGGGGAACAGCTCTGGGAGTGATAAAAGAAGCACATCGAAGAGGATACGGAATCCATGTCTATGCAGATGAGACAAGACCGCTTTTACAAGGGGCAAGACTGACAGCATGGGAACTTAAGAAAGCAGGGATTCCTTCCACTCTCATTCCAGATAGTGCAGCTGCCACGCTCATAAGAGATGGCAGAATAGACTGCATAATACTTGGAGCAGACAGAATAACTGCAAATGGTGATGTTGCAAACAAAGTCGGCACTTTCATGCTTTCGATAATCGCGAAAGAATATGGAGTACCTTTCTATTCAGTAGCCCCGACATCAACAATAGATTTCACTATGAAAGATGGAAAAGATATTCCAATAGAAATGAGAGATCCTGATGAGGTCAGAAGGCCAGGAGGAGTGCTCATGGCTCCAAAAGGTATTGATGTCTACAACCCTTCTTTCGATGTGACACCACATCAGAACATAACAGGAATAATAACCGAAAAAGGTATTATCTACCCTCCATTTGACAAGAATATTGAAAGAATAAGAAATGGAGAGCCTCTTCATTAAGGAGACAGACCCACGCCTGTCTCCAGAATACCAATCTGAAAGGAGCCATTCTGCAACTATACAGAATGGCCCTTTTCAACTCACTCAATCGAGATTTCACACAGGGATACAGGATCCCCATATGCAGAGGAAATCATGTAATCACCATCCTCTTCAACAGGATGAACGATAAGCATCGTACCATTATCAGATGATTCTCCGCCAACAATTTCCTCAACATCCGAATCAGAGGTAATCATCAGATTGAAACTGCCATCATCAGAAGCTATACCTGTGATGGAAATTGTCTCTCCAGCCAATACAGGAACTGAAACAGCAGCATCTCCGGAAAGAGTAAGAACATTGCTGTATCCTGTGCTTGTATCTGATGCAGCAACTACTTCAGCCTTACCAGTACCAGGAACAATGCTTACTCCATCAATTTCTGCATCCGAGCTTATAGCTCCTACAGAAAGATTATCAGCTTTTATGTCCACAGCAGCTGAAAGCGTGAACCCGACACACAGAAGGATGCATAAAGCAATAATAGTTTTCTTCATTTCCTTCCTCCTCGCTTTAAGAGGATAAAAAGCCAATATGTCAAAAAAACAAAGGTTTTGTATAAATATCAAATGAATTGGGTGTTGATATTGTGACGCCGAATTTGCAGATAAAACTATTTACTCCACAGCTTAATCAATTCAGGCATCTTCATATATTCTGATATACTCAGAGTATATTAACAGAGATATTCCAACATTGCGTTAAGTCAATATTTTATTGCAAAAAAGACAGTGTCTCTAAGTTTTAACGGCTTACAAAACACTATATAGCGTCATATTCTACACCAAAAACACTATATAAATGACACGAAAAACGGAATCAGAATGCTACATATCCTGATAACATAACATATGGATAATCAGGTTCAGGACGCACATAATCAAAAAGAAAACGGCCTACCCTAATTTCTTATAGGATAAGCCGTTAAGAGCGGAAAACGGGACTTGAACCCGCGACATCCACCTTGGCAAGCCGGAAAAGCTTGCAATTCTTAACTAGTATAAAACTGCATAATCTCATGCTGGATATTGATTTACAACATCCGACAATGATTTTTAGTATCCAGAGTGTTACATCTTTTATAAAGCAACTGAGACCATTGTGCAACCTAAATCTGGAACCACTCATAGTCAAAATAAAGCCGGCCCATTGCTGAGCCGGCAAACCACAAAAATCAAGGAGGAGATTATATGTTAAAGCTCTACTGCTTTACCATTGATTGTTATTGAACCTTCAGGATTCCCGAATTTAGGTATGTGCACATCTGCAATTCCGGAAGGAATGCCATTGGCAAGGTTGACTGTCACAGAAGCACGGGAGATTCCTCCCTGAGTCGTGAAGATTCCGGAGATTCCATCTGCTGTAAGTTCCATGGCAGGCAGTTCAAGATAGATATACTCGGAATCATCCACATCAAGGGCGATATCAGCATCCTCAACTCTGTAGCCAGTAGCAATGAAGGCAGTTCCATCGGCAGTCACAGCGCCCGTAAGAACAAGTGTTGCCTTTCCTGTTGCTGTCCTTGTGTAGAGATGCTTGTCAGCGTCCTCAGGATTTCTGTGTCCATCATAATCATACGCCGTAAGAGTAAGAGGCATTGAGAGCTCTGTCCTATTGATATCAAAAGATATCTGCCCGGCAACCATTGACTGAACAGTCACACCAGGCTCATCATCCACAGGCTCACCCTTCAGGATATGATCTATGTCACCAAGAACTCTGACGTGACCAAACGCTCCCATATAGGAGTCAAATGCCTTTATCTCATCTGCTGTAGGAGTCTCCGGTTCTGTCATTGTTCCCGGATTATCATCTACTCCTGGATTTGGTTCAGGAACAGATGAGTTCTCCATTGAACATGCAACAACCATAAGAACCATTGCAATGATAAGCATAGCTGATATTATTTTTTTCATTTTTTTACTTACCTCTCCTGTCATCAGAACATCCATCCAACTGATGCTCTGAATTCGAAATTATCAAGGCTGAATTCCTTGATAATCATTCCATGGTCAAACATACCCACTGTATAGTCGACACCGAGTTCCGCCATCAGAGAATTCCCAATTCGTGTACCGATCGTAAGACCAAGTCCATAGTCAGGAATACCTTCAGAAAACCCGATGATTCCATCGACCATCAGATAGGCCTTCGTTCCTGTTTCCTCTTCGGCTGAAGCAAGGCGAGCCTTGAGATCTGTGATTTCGGCATCCTTGGCTTCAGAGGCTTCACGGGCTGCAGCGGCCTCATCCCTTGCTTCGACAAGGGTAAAGTAGAGTTCCTGTGACTCATCACCATTAAGCCTCCTTCCCTCCTCTGCCTTTGTCAGCAAGCTCGACTGCTCTGTTGAGATGCTTTCCGAGGCTGTCCCAGAGGGCTTGTTCTGCAATGACTCCTCCGCTATTGGCTTTTCCGTCATAGCGGTAGGAGTCTCTATTTCTATCGGTTCTTCCTTTATTTCTGCCCGCTGCATAGGCCATGCCGCCAATGGCAGCAGTGCCAAGAAGAGCACAAAGAAACCGGCCAGGAGGACTCTGCAGAGCCTCCCTGAACCTCTTCCAAAATCCTTTCTTTTCTTCATTTCTGTTTTTCTCCTTATCATCGTTATCCATTTGCAGTCTCCTCTTTTTTATTTCAAGCTGAGGCTGTATCCCTGTTTCTCCTGGCAATAAGCGTGTTGATGTATGTAGCGATATTGGTCAGAGCTGCAGACTTCTCCTGAGCACTGAGAGTGCTGGAATGAGCGACGCTGTTGTAGGTTCCGTACCCAGAAACAAAAGGCTGATCAGTGAGCAGCTCACCTTCCAGACTATCGCCCTCGAGCCGGCAAAACAGTGTCTCCTTCAGGGCGTTTCTTACCCCCTCGTCATCAAGCTGAGGGAAAGTCTTCGAGGCTTTCCTGTATGCTTTCGAGAGGATAACGAGAAGCCGCTCATCGTCCGTCATTACAGAGAACCTGTAGCAGAACCAGAACCAGCAGTACGTACCAGCAGAAGCCCCTGCAAGCAGAAGCCCTCTCAGAATGAACTGGAGCCATGTCTCACATGCCGCAAAGAAGAGCCAGAGCCCTGAGCATACGAGAATGAAAGCCCCTCCTACCATGTACTGCCATGTGAACAGTGTTGGATCTGTGAAAGCTTTCTCCATCGCATCGGATGCAAGAAGAGTCACAACCGTTATGAATACGACTGCAGTAAGGCCATCAACCATCGTCAGAAGGTCCGTTGCCATAAGCGAGTACAGAACCCAGAGACCGATGACGATACCGAATGCAGAAGCATTCCTGAAAAATGCATTCTTATCCTTCATGCTTTCTTCCCTTCCTTACCTGCGGCATTCCCTCTTCTGCTCTTTCGAAAGCGATGCAAACCGTGGAGAATATCCCAGCCCGTGATAGCAAGAGCTGCTGTCGGAAGACCAAGTGAGATGCCGTGGGTGAAAATAACCTCATACCAGAACTCTGCCCCATACATATCCAGGGACTTCCAGGCTCCTATGAGGCACCAGAGAATGAAGGAAATAGCCGTAAGAATAACGGCAATCAGCTCATTAGGTGTTCCTGTTCTGTATTTGAGAACGGAGCCAAGAAGATTGAGGATAAGCGCGACGGCAAGCATCCCGGAAGAGATGACAAAAATATCCATGCCTGATATTCCTCATGGATGACTCCTTAGATGATTTCGAACACAAGATAAGGATAACGCGATTTTGAAAGGTTGTCGCGTTGTGACGTTATGGTCTCTTAATCAAAACAAACATTGTCATTAAAAACACTTGCCGGCAATTGGGTAATTTGATTATATTTATATAGCACAAGAGGTTGCCGCATAGGTAAAGTAACCCAAAAGTCAAGAGCGGAATTCTAATCATGTTCGCATAATTAGACTCGCCTTTTGTGCTTTATTTTCTATAGAATTCCAGCACTTATAGATATTTGACTTTATTTCAAGTTGTAATGATAATATGAATAGAAAGAGGCACTGCCGATAGACGGCTGGCCCAAATCAACGATTTATCCGAAGATAGCCGCAGCCTGGACACTGGCGGCTATTTTCGTGAACAAGCTATCAAAAGACCGATGACTGTAAATACAATCATAAGAATCTGATATTCATCCATTACTACATCACCTCCTTCCAGGCGGAGATTCCGAACTGTGTCCGAAGCGATGCCAGCCGCCTACCGTTATGGCAGTGCCGAATTCAAATCACTCAAACAGGGATTTTAAAAGCTTTATGCCCATAATCCCTTGCATAATATGTCACACCCTTTATCGTAACCGAAGCGCGGAATATATATCCCGTAGCCTCTGGATTATGAAGTGCGGCATTAATTGCTCTAAGGCTCATATGCCCTCCTTTCAATCTCCATTTGGAGTCAATTTGCTCCAATTGCCTTGACCGGAGGACGACCTTGCATTACAGTCTAGTTTGAGAAATAACGGACTATATTGCATTTTCTGTCCTACTGACAAGTGCAATTGTTAGAAGAAAAAATCTTCTACATCTGTCCATGAGGGCTTAATAAGATAGCAGTCTTATCAAGCCCTTTTTGCTTCAAATGTTATCATCTGTCGCCTCCTTTATTTGCATACTTCTATTTGGAACAACAACGAATCGATCGTCATTACCAATATATTTTATAATTTCCTCTGGATATAGATTAAATGTTCTGACTATATCCATTGGTGTAATAAGGTTCTTTTCAAACGCAAAATCATATGCTGTGGTCACATAATAAGGCTTCTCAGGAGGAAAAGCGTTGTCTCCAGGCTCTTCTTTTCTCCATCCTTTTTTTGAGAGATCTATGTAAAAGTATTTGTAGTGATCCCTATCCAGTTTTCCAACTTCAAACATTCTCCGTCCAATAGCAGCAACTGACATACGCCAATAACCTTTAAGACGTACTGCTTCTTTAACGTTGGAGTACCCAACAGAATCCCTAAAAACGCTAAAGGGCATCATAAAAGCATTGGCAAATCTATGGGCTTGCTGTTCAGCTTTAGCATGAAACTGCTCATAGGATTCTTTACTCCAATTGCTGTGAAGAATAATGTGGCCAAGTTCATGCGCAAGAGTGAAACGCTGTCTGAAATAGGTGAGCCTGTTATTATAAATAATTACAGGGTGTTTCAAATCATTCTCATCTTTGAATGTTACATTAACAGAATCTATAGTTTCTGGAAGGTCATATCCAAAGCATATGATTCCATGATTCTCCATAAGTGCAATCAGATTTATGATTGGATAGTCACCAAGGCCGAACTCATCTCTCATTTGTTTTGCATATGATTCTATTTTCTCATCTGAAATCAGAGTCTCAGGGGTATTTTCCTTTGCCCTTGTCTGTATATCTTCAGTTGCAATCCTTACCTTCTGTATCAAGAAGGACAAGAACATAGAAAACCGTTTCAATACAAGGGAAACCTGCTCATTGTCACGTTTTCGTGCACTAGCAAAACTTCTGAATGTTATAGGTGTGCACACTTTAAGATTTGCTGTATACTCGGAATAAAAGAAATCAACAGGCTTCTTTAAGATAGAAGAAAGATTCGCCATTGTCTCTATAGTAGGACTCAAAGTTTTTCCTCCTTCTAAAGCAGAAACGGCAGCTCGTGACAGGTTCAAACTCCTTGCGAGTTCGGCCTGTGAAATTCCAAGCTCCTGTCTTGCTTCTTTTATTTGTTCGCCGATTATTTTCTTTTCCATACTTCGAACATATCAAAGAAAAACATATGCATCAAGTGTAAATTATGCGACTATAAAATATCCATATTGTCAAATTATAGTAAAAAAAAATGAAACTGCCCATCTCAGTATAACATGCCTTTGGCAAAACTATCATGATATGGGCGTGGAAAACTCGCACATGATGCTTATGCCGAATACTTCTCCCCTGTAATCACCTGGAAATCCTCCTCGGTCAACTTCTGCAGCAATACCATATACCTCAGCCTATCGATATCCCAGCGCGCCGGGTAGTATCTCCTCGCCTTCTCTAAGACATCAGGGTCTGATTGAGGCTCATTAATGGCAAACGTGTTTGTGGCGAATGGATTCACATTATTTCACACCAACACCCTCCCCATAACGCCGCAACGCGACAACTGCAAAGAACTGCAATAAGATGATTTGCGAGGCTTGAAACAAGCCCGGAATTTTTATTTGCATAGCCTAATTAAAGGTAAAGGAGAACCAAGGTGAAGAAGGTATTAATCGTATCGATGATTGTGCTGATTGCAGCAGTGACTTTCGTCTCATGCACAGACAGGCCGGATCCAGCGCTTTTGCCGGAACCTGTCATTAACTTCAAAGCTGTAAAGGAAACGTTGGGAACAGGAATCAGAGTTGATCTTCTCAACATTGAAGAAACTCTGAATGATTTTTCTGTTGGAACAAATGTACATTGCCTCATTACAGACGAATTGGGTAATACACTGTTCTCTGAAACATACGATAATCAGTATGAAATACACTCTCCCATATCAGCATTAGTTGATGATGTTGCCGTAGGAGAAGTCCTTACATGTACGGTCACATATGAGTACAGAGGTGTAACGACTTCAGCAACAGCAACAGATACCGTAGTGTAATTACAGCAAATCACTCTTCCAAAGATTTTTCATTATTCTACATAAGCCCGCAGTATACCAGCACTATCTGCGGGCTTTATTATATGAAGCATCTTGTTTGTCAAATATGTGAGAAACCTAGATACTATCAGCAATACTGCTATAAGCGGCACATGCTCGTCCGGTGGCTCTGTGACAATAACAGCCTCAGGCACAATGACAGCATATGCAACTGCCTCCGGGTACAGCCAGAGTTCTACGGTAAGCAAGAGCTGCTCATATACATTGCCAGAACTGCCAGAGTTTAGTCTGACAGGCGTTGGAACAAGCAAAATCTCTAAATATTACAAACAATATTACTTCCGAATTAATGCTAGTGGCATGCCAACTGGAACAAAATACGAGTATGATCTTATCAACTCAAGTGGAGTTGCATTTTATAATGCTTCCACAACTAGTACTGGTTTAAAGAGAATTGAATTATATTCCTTTGATTATCAAGGGGTTGATATTGGATCACCTGGTGATTTGATTACTTTTCAGGTAACTGCTTCTTGTACTGGATACCAATCCAGAACTGTAACGGCCTCAGCTAAAATGGCTGATAATACATAAATTAAAGAGAGAACAATAATATCAGCTCATGTCAACAACAGTAAAACGACCCAAGGATTCAGTTCTTGAAATATAACCAGTGTAAGAAGCAGTTACAGAAACCTCTATATAAGGACTGCTTGACTTTATTGGATATCCATTCCCGGCATTATGATAGTCCGTATTAAGCCTTCCTGTTCCAGTTATTGAATCAGTCCAAAGGACTTCAGTTCCTTTACTAAAAGTAAATGTAAATAAAGTTCCAGATGGTATGCTATTTCCTCTGATATTTACAGTGCCGTTGATAGTGTAAAAACCATATGTTGAAAAAGAAACGTTATAAACCTCAAACTCTGGCAGTTCTGGCAATGTATATGAGCAGCTCTTGCTTACCGTAGAACTCTGGCTGTACCCGGAGGCAGTTGCATATGCTGTCATTGTGCCTGAGGCTGTTATTGTCACAGAGCCACCGGACGAGCATGTGCCGGAAACTCCACATCCTGAATAATGGATTGTAGCTCCTGATGTGGAACAGCTGAAAGAAACGACATTGCCACTCTGTGAGATGGAGGGTGTGGCACATTTCGGAGCAGTATATGTGCATGTCCTGGAAACGGTATTGCTCTGCCTGTATCCGCTCCTTGTAGCATATGCATAGATTGTTGTCGTAGACGAGATGGTGAAAGAGCCAGAATATACAGAATATGATCCACTTGCCCCTCTTCTGTAGTAAATCGTAGCTCCTGATGTAGAGCATGTGATTGTAACTCTATTCGTCGAGGAACTGAATGATATACTCGGGCTTGCACACTGAGGTGCAACATATGCCGGTATAGTTCCTGTCGTACTTGATGACTGAGACTCATACAGTGCACTGCCATCATATCTGGCATATACCGTAACAGTCGTTGCAGAGGTTCCAATGCTAATGCTTATCGAGCTGGAAAGCGCATAAGAAGTACCATTAACATAAATCCTAGTACCGCTTGGATACGAAGAATAATTGCTTATCGTAACTCTGCCCTGAGAGCTTGATACGCGGCTTACTGAGATACTTGGTGTAGGCAACTTTGATAAAGTCGCTTTAGCGAATCTGGCAATAAATGATGGAGATGGATTATATATGCTCTCCCCTACAGGAAAAGCTCTCAGATAGTAATTACCACTTGATGTGACAGTGATGCCATTAGTCATATCGAAAACAGCATCGCTTTCTGTCGGATCTGACCCGACTTTATATCTTACGGTGACATTCCCATAGCCTGAGAAGTTATGCCGTAATTTTATTACAGCACTCTGATTCTTGCTTCCATAAGTGACAGAGACCATAGGTGCAGGCAGGAACCGCGGGTATTTATTAGCCTGTTCCCTGAAATACTTTTTCATGCCACTCCAGAAAGCTCCTACTCCTGTACCACTCAGATAAGCCATGTTCCCAATTCCCCATTAATCTGTTTCAGAAAGTCACATTCAGAAGGAAGGAAGCAGATGCGATATAGGAGCTTCCAGACCCCGGAAATGCCTTTATGTAATATGTGCCTCTTGCAGATACGACAGTACCGTTGACAGTATCAAGCTGTGCATCAGAAACCGTCGGTTCTGAGCCGAGCTTGTATCTTACGGTCACGCTGTCATATCCAGAGTAATTGTTATCTAGCTTGATTCTCGCGGAGCTTCCCGATACAGCCTCCACAGAACATACAGGGATCTGCAATGGCACTGACAAAGCCAGCACATTCGCATCAACATAATCTTTCACGTTGTCCCAAAGAAAGCCGACCCCGGCTCCATCAAGCATCTTATTGCTTACAGTATCCGGCATTCATCACCTCTTAACTTGCAGAACCGATTATCGAGGCAATCTCCTCTGTCGTCAGCGCTGCAGGGACTTTTGCGTCAACCTCTGTCTTTGAATATGTCTCTGTCTTCTTATAAACATCAGAAACATTGGCTTTCCCGGTGTCAAGCGTCGAGATGGATGATTCAATGGAATCAGTCTTGGTTTTCACAGCCTGAGGGGTGATTCCGCCATCTGTCTGCGTACCAAGGGAATTATAAAGCTTTGCAATACCGGCAACTGATTCAGTAGCGGATGATATCTTTATCGTGATATTCCTGGAAGCATCAATCCAGGAAGCGGATGACGAGGAGTAAACATACAGAACGATATCACCATCCCCGTCAGTGAGCGTGACAAGCAAGCCATCAAAGTCCTGAGGAACACGGGAGTAGTTAGTCTGGACATATGTATCACATGTCGTATCCACATCAGCAATCGTAGACTCAAGAATACCGCTGTTAACAGAAGACTTATTCAGTATCTTGATTGCATTTAGATTGTTGATAAGAGTCTGTATCTGTTCCGATGACAGCGTCTCATTTTTCTTGTAGTAATTAACCAGTGCAGAATTGATTGCACTGGAAACCTCTGTCGCCCCATACTTTTCTGCGAGGAGTGCCACAACCTGAGCCCAAACCTGTTCCAATCCCGTAAGATTGAGGAATTTTTCCGCCATATTTTCAATTCTCCTTTAATAGATTGTTTTTCGTATTTGTGCCGATAACAGAAGCAATTTCTTCTGAAGATAGCGCACAGTCCGGTGCTATCTGGTCCGGCATAAGAGTAAAGCCATCAGGCAATAGATCAACCACATTCACCCTATCACAGGAAATAATCCTTACCTCCGCACCATCAACAGGCGGAGGCAGTTTGAATGTAATTTTCATTCTATTCCTATCAAGTTCTTGGATAAGATATGGGACACCCTCATTCTTCGGGTCCGTGTACCATACCTGTGTATTCGTCCATTCAGTATTAAGGTTATGCTCAATGAGAAATTCTGTATCGGATCCATTTCCCACTGTTACGCGCAGACCAGGGTGGAGCATTCCTTCCATCTGAGCATGAAGACTAGATACTTCTTCCTTATCAGTTGCTATCTGTTCCTGTATCTCAATGATTTTAAGAAGCGTTTTCCTAGCCTCTTCACTTGCTTCTACGGCTCCCTCGAAGTTCGAATACATCACGACTTTATTTCCATCGTCACCGAACCCTATGATTTTCCCAGCTCTTTCAGCTGGTCCCGGAAAAACAAGATCTGCAGGACTTTCTGAAATTGGAAGCTTGAACGACCTCGAGGCAATCTCCGTGAGCTGCTGTGTGATGGCAGTCAGTTTATCAAGAGAGCCCTCCAGAACCTCTGCATCAAAAGAATCACCATTTCTCAGATCAACATCCTGCTCCGGTTTCACATATCTTTCGATTACAAGCTTTCTTGCATTCTCTGGAAAAACATACCCTGGATTGAATACAACCTTAATAACGCCTGTATCATTTTCCGGAATAGACAGACTCCACCCAGACTCTAGATAGGGGTTATTTCCATCTGCTAGCGACAGGCTTACACTGATATCAGCATGGGAAAAGATCCTGAAAGGTATCTCATATCCGCTCTCAATAGGAATGGATATACCCTCTATATCGTAAATTATCTTCCTTTCTACAGATGTAAGCACTGATCAATCTCCTGTCTTCGAGATAGATAGTAAAACAGAAGTCAAGCATTGTCGCGTTGCGGCGTTACGGAGGAATTTTCAGGGTTGAAAGAGAGCGGAGAAATCGCAATACTGACAACGGCACTGTTTGAAAAAGCGGTAGGCGGTTTGACCTCTTGATTTCTGGTTATCGGATGTCAGGAGGCGTTGCTTCCTGACTCTTCGGCACTGAAGGGAAAAGGAGGCGCTTATGACGGATTTTGAAATACTGTCACTGGTGATAGCTATCATCAGCATGGTAATGATTGTTCTGAAAAAGTAAGCCGCCCTTTTGATGTAGCGATCAAGGACGGCTCAATAGCTCAATTGTCGTGAGGTCAGCCGCCTATCGGCAGTGCCTCTTTCTAACCTGAATATAACATAGCTTGCTCTGATTGTGAAGAATCATCTTCTCTCCATGATGCAAGCCCTCAAAAGACTAGGTTCGCTAGTAACACATGGCACAGGGCCCGCTTTCATCTGATGAGGACTCTAAGATATTTCTTAATTGCAAATGACTAAAAAGTCAATTTCAATTCACCTTCCAAGAAACGCTTCAGGCCCCTTCTCTGCAACTCTTATCAGATTCTTTATTCCGGAAGTAGGAGCTCCTGCAAAGATACCTATACCTTCTGCAATATCCTTCACTCCTTCAAGGAAAGGCTTATCAGATGCGACTATATCCTCTAATCCTGAGAATACCTTGGTGATACCAGGGAACATATCAACGCCATTGCCGTAATAATCCCGCTCCCCTGTCATGATACGCTGGACCATAAGGGAGATATCAGAACCGAAGACCGGTGTTGATTCGATTCCCTGTGTCAGGAACCAGTAGCCCATCTTCAATGCGCGGTCCTTCGCATCATCGTCGTCCTCGAAGCCATCCGCAATGAGTCCAAGCATAAGACCTGCCATGCCATAAGCAACGACAGAACCAACGATCTTACCGAACTGCCTGTTCCTGCCAAAGCCTATATTGTCCCAGACAAGGTTGTTCCAGATTACCGAAAGCGACGACTGGAACTGAAGGAATATCTTCATAATCTCACTGGATGAACGGAAAAGAGAAGGAAGCTCTGTGCTATCACCAGCAGGCTGAACACGGAGAACGATATCATCAGCTGTCTTTACTGCAACAGCATCCGCCAGTGCCGTATCCATTCCTGCATTCAGGTTATCCTGCAGGGCTTTCTCATATGCTCCAAGCCATCCTCCGGCTACCATGATCTTATCTGTCCAGGAAAGCCCGAGCTGACCTACTTCCTCAAACTTGTTCATAGCCCTTCTTGCTTTTGAAGATGTGACTTCACCTCTCCTCTCGAGGGCCTCCTGAAGAACAGTATTCATGGTCCTATGCTTCATCATCGATGATTTCTCATAGATGAAATTGAGAGCAGCGCCCCTGTCCTGGGCAAGCTTGATATA
This sequence comes from uncultured Spirochaetales bacterium, assembly GCA_949287505.1. Taxonomy (GTDB): domain Bacteria; phylum Spirochaetota; class Spirochaetia; order Sphaerochaetales; family Sphaerochaetaceae; genus Ornithospirochaeta. The sequence continues at coordinate 40,409 of CASEGX010000122.1, forward strand.
TCCCCTCAGAAGCGTCGCAGGACTCATATCCTGCAGGAACGGCCATGCAGATGTAGTGAACTGCAGAACGATTCCTGGGAGCTTCCATCCAAGGTATGCTGAACCTACTCTTCCCCTGAGATTCTTTATCACCTTATCAAGGTTAGGAGTATTGGATTTTCTTCCTGAATACGGATCTATGACATAATCGATATATCCCTGGATCTCCTTCATAAGCGCGGGAGAATATACCCTGTCTACCATAGAGATAAGCTCCGTAGCATTGTTTCCGAATACGCCTCTTGTCTTCTTTGCATATCCTGCAAATTCGATGAGATGCTCCTGATTCCTTACTGATTTGTTCCATACTTCCAGAAGGGAAAGGTTTACACCTCGCTGATGACGAGGAGATATCGCTATTCTCGATATGGTCATGCCTTTGTCGAGAGCTGCATTGAAGTCTCCTGTATTAAGATTGAACAACGCATCTGCCATATCATTCCTGAAGCTCTCGCCCCTTAGATCTGTCCTCATTATCGGGAGATAATTCCTCACTCTCTTAAGAGGAGTGTTGTATGTCTCGACAGATGCACTGTTCATCCTTCTGAAGTTCTCAGGGTCTGCAAAGTCCTCCCTTATTGAATCAGCAAGCTCAAGAAGATTCCTCTCTGACAGCTCATCCTCTGCAATGGCAAGCGCTTCCTGGAACCGCCTGTCTCCGAGAGCCTTCAGTTCATCGCTATCGACTATCGTTCCTGGGGACATCGTCTCAGGAATGAAATTGCCATTCTCATCGATTCTGC